>JYPD01000019.1 GCA_001567305.1 candidate division WS6 bacterium OLB21
TCGTAAACAGAGTACTGCAAAGCATGACCAAACTTTTTAAGGAACTTAGAGAATCTGGTTCTCCTTTTATTATCAGCGATATCGTATGTGACTAGAATCATTTGTATATATATTGTTTAAAATGATATCTGTTTGGATCCATTATATGTTTATAAAAAATTCTTAATATATGTATAAATATCTTCACGATTTCTCATTAATTCTTCAAAGAACATATTAGTATATTTTCTATGGAAATCTTTCTTGATTAAGAATTCTCCATCTTTGAAATAGAAATCTTTCTCATTAATCTGACCAAGGTTCCAAGCTTTTACGAGCTTATAATCAATAATTGGGCGTAAAGGTTCCATTACATCGCAAGACAATGATTTCCTAATGAAAAATGGTTTATGATAGTAACCCATATAAGTATCAAAGCCAAACAGTCTTAGTAACGAGTCAACATAGTTAAATAAAATATGTGTATCCAATATCTAACAACAAGTTTGGAATATCCTCCTTTGTTCTGGGTGTTCTTCGATACCACTTCAGATTGTCAAACATCCGATTGAAATAACCCTTAGCCGCATTTCCTTCGAATCCAAGCATTGATTCTGTACTTTTTGCATTTGTTATGCCGTTGATTGAAGCAATATCTGTAATAACAATTCCTGTTCTTGTCTTTTGGAGAGCATTGTATTGATTCTGGACCTTATTGAGGACCAAGTTTCTACTAATCTCTAAAGCAAATGAATCATTATGGTGATACTGTTTCTTTCTAAGGATGTAATTCCCTTCTGCTGCTGATGTGATTTCGGCATAAGTTTTTAAAGAGTCATTAAGCAGAAAAAGAGATATCCCATGTTCTCTCATCTGTTTAATCAATACACTAGTCAAACTTAATTCGCCGATATAATAGATTGCAAATATTAAGTGTGTTGAAACTTGATGAGTGAATCTATCATCTCTATATAGGCAGATATTGCTGTTCCTAAATTTGAGTTTGTTATCTAACCCTGGTCTATTACCAACATGCAGTATCTTTTTTTTCTTTGAAATCATTTAACTGTAGCATGTAGCCTTGTCACATAATGTAATGTAAATACAGTTCGAACATTTATTTGCTGAAACTGGTTTCGTCAACTGTGAAGGGTTATATTGTAGTATCGATTTCGTTAACAATCTCAAACTTACCTGTTCATATGCTGTCGGCAAAGGGATTGGATACCGTTTATTGTCTATTAGTGAGTGGATGCACATTGACTTAACTTTATAACCCATTTCGGTTAAACAGACATATTGGGCATGCAGTTGGAGAATATATCCTGCGTAGATCTTCTTCACTTTCCGTTTCCTTTCGACCAGAAGACCGGTAGATTTGTCGAAGATGTCAATCTTTCCAATTAAGTTATAGGTCTCACTATATATTGCTGTACTCTTAAGTATGTTCTTTCTCGAGGAATACTTTTTTTGTGTCTACTGCTTCGTGAGCGATTGTACCAAGTAACTGTGGAGTGTCCTGATATAAAGACTTGTCGAAAGATTCAAATATGGCGTGCAAATATAAAGAATAGGGGCAAAAGATGAAATCATTAAGTTTAGATATCTGTATAGCTCTTACCATACAGATATTATACTATAAGACACTATTATTCCGAAGCCTATAGTTGATATGTTTTTATGGAACTATTTCTGAATTATTCTCTTGATGCAAAATCATCCCATTCAAGATTTGAGATATACAAATCATTCCAACTTGGTGTTGCCGACTGACCATTAACTTGCATGAAACGTTTTTACTTTTCTAATCATTACAACCCCTTTGCGTGCAATATTATAAGCACCATTTTCATCGCCATTCTTTGGTAAATGCTTCCCAAATACTTCAGCCTTTCTACTGTCAAAGAAGGGTTCAACAGGCGAGAGTATGAAATCGTTCTCATCACCATCGGAATCGACTTTTAGTGTTTCTTATTTGAACAAATAAGTCCGAAATAGTAGATTAAGCTACGGAATAATTTAGAGTTATTCTTGTCTTCTTCATCAATGTCTTTAATTTGCTTTAGTAGGTCCTTGTTTATATCTACTTCATATTCTTCTAATACCTCTTTAATGCTTATAGTGATATTGTCATAGTGTTCGTATGCACCTTTATTATTATTCAGTTTTTTATCCCATTTGTATCGTTCAACATTTGAGCAGACAGTCCAGATATGTTTCTTTGGATACTCTTTAGCTTTAGGATAGAATTTTTTTTAGATCATATGTAAATTTGAAATGGTCTTTTTGTGTCATCGTACTCAATACTATCAAAATTTAATAGATCGATCTTTGCCATTTTTTGCATTGGTATTTTTTTAAATACAGATTTGGCCTCCAACCGGTAAGCGGATCAATCTTAGAAGTATACGCTGCTTGAGTATAAAAAATAATACCTGTTTGTTTACCTATTTCGTCAAAACTCCTAAATGGTGAGGTAAGTTGATATGCTTTGTGAATACCGCCTAACTCAGAGCGGTTATTATGAGTCTTGTCAGCTAGGTAATTAAGTTTCTCGATTAATCCTTTTTCCAGTTGTTGGTAAGTACTTTTTTCAAATCCACTTCGAATTTGTTTAAACCTCATATTCAAATCTTCCATAACGATTATTGCTCCATGCTTAATTGCTAGGTCAGATATTTTTTTTGACTAACAACGAAACATAACCTCGTTTTAGATCCTTTATCTTTTGAATCTCTTGCCAATCTTTACGATCTCTTTCTCTATCGACTGCCCGGTCTGATAATAGTTTCTTGAAGTCAATGCCTTTGAGGTTATTTAATGATCCACTTTCAATTACCTCTCCATCTTGTGTAATCACTGAATAGTAGGCCAAGTGCTTTTCGCCTCTGTCAACACCAATGATGTTTATTGAATCATTACTTGCTAAGAGCTTACACACTAGATCGTTTACCCTAGTAACTCCCTTGTTGATCCGATTAAGTGTGATTGGAACATGGAAAAAGTACTTATTTTCTGAATACCTTGTGTTTATTACTCTCTTATTTCCTTTTTTATCTACCCGCTCGCCCAGCTTGTCTTTGTCGGTCTTCGGTCTAAAGAACAGCTCTGCTTGACCATTTAGTTTAAAACGGTAATTATTATCAAGATTCTCTTGTGAGAATAATTCTTCAAAGTAAATTGTGTGTAAGTTCTTCGTTCCTCTGCTCTCTTTTGAGAAATCTTTATTGTAAATTTGAAATAAATATAATTCACCTTTACTATTGCTTTCAATTATTTGACTCTCGGCAAAGGGTGTAAACCAAACCTTGTATCCTTTCTGGTTTAATTCTTTGTAGAATTCGTCAACGCTGTCATATTTTTCGGAATCTTTTATCAAAGAATAGTCAAAATATGCTGTACTTGGATAGCATTCGAGGAACTGTTTGCAGAAATCTATCCATTTCTTTACAGCCTCTCTATGCAAAGTTTCATTTCCTCCTAACTTTAAGTACTCTTTCTGGAAGACTTTTATATAGTATTTTTCATCGTCACTATTAACTTCACCTCTTAAAACAGATCTTGATAGATCCTCTTTAAGATAAATACGGTTGTTTATCTCGTATATTTCTTTTGTGATTTTTAATGGATTAAGTAGATCACCTATAGAAGAAGTTTTCGTTAGAACATAATCATCATCAGAGTTTTTGAAAGTGATTCGCAACCTCTTTTAATTGAGTTGTTGTCTTTGGTATGTTTGTTACTACATCCTTCACAAAATTTGTAATTCAGCAGTTCATAATGATTCGGTTCTACTTCAGCTTCTTGAGTATCTTTTGCCTTAGTAAATAATTTGTTGTAACCTTTCTTCATTATCCCTAGAAAGAACTCGTGATTTCTTCTAAGAATTACAGTTGAGTATGATGCCACCTTATTCTTATCCCAGCCATCAGCTAGAGTTGGATTGTCGAAGTTAAGCTTCCACTTTTCTTCGCTATATGGTTTTCTTGTTAAATAATTTCTAACCTTGTTATATGGTTGGACAATTTCCTCGTATGCGTTTGCGTAAAATTCCAGATAACCAATATCTGGTTCTGTATAGAATGTATCTAACATACTGTCGTATTCAGTTAACCAATTGCGTTTTTTTTTCTAATGCAAAGTACATCGCCATCTGATAGATATGTAAAACTGAATCCAGATAGTCTTTAATAATTTTTTTTGTATCTTTATTAATTCTAAATTCCTCTAGAAGTTTTACAAAAACTGGTTCACTCTTACTGTAATCAATTTGATTTTCTTGATCTCGCTGTTTGTTAACAATCAATGAGTCAAACTCATACTTAAAGATGTCAACAAACTGCAACCAATTTGGTTGTCCTGCTTGTGTTGCGGAAGTACCACTCTTTTCGTAGTACCGATCTTTCCATATTTCGTTCTCATCACCAATTGCAGTTAGAGCAGTTTTAATATCTTTTAGGGTAATGAACTGTGGAAAACGATATGTTTCTCCAACCTTATTGATACCTTCCACTGCATTTTCTTTCAGTGTATTGTAGAGCGCTTCTTCTAGTTGGCTTTTGTCGTTTGATCCATCTATGAAGAATAGTATTGAAAGCTTCTTTGCTAATTAAGATTCCACCGATGTCATATTCTTCAGTACTCCTAAAGAATTTATCGAGTAGTTTGTACAGATTCTTAATTCTTATCTTTGCAGATTCATGAAAAGTTAGGAGCATATCAAATAGCTCGTTTTCGTTGTCAAGCTCATCAATAAATTTCTCCTTTTCACTAAGTAGTTGTTTATCGAGTTTCTTCAAAAATGATATCTTTTTATCACGATTGTTTTGTCGATATTCATTAATAACTTCGTTTACACCGATAACTTTTTCACCATTTTCTAGTGTTTTCCCACCAATTAGCTCGTTATATGTATTCAAACCCTCTTGTGTTAGGCATCGATTATAGTAAACGATACTTATTAATTGATTTGCAGCGATCTTAAGTTCTCGGTGCGGTTCTAAGATACTTCCAACATCTTGTGACTCAAATGTGAGGATATTCTCGATGAAACGATCAAGATTATGATCAATAATTCTTGTAGCTAGAGCAGTACTCGTTCCGTCAGATTTATAAAAATTCTCTCTTGTTGCAAAGAATTTTTTAAAATATCCTGTAAAACCTTTCCAACCATCGAAGATTGAAATAATCTCTCCCGTATCTTTATTAATTAACTTTGTTTCTTGATCGTCTCCATAACTTTCTTTAAGTATCTGGAAGACTTTTTCTTCAAAGAGGATATTAAGATCTGTTTTTTTTAGCTTGAGGTGGGTATATCTTTTTTCTGCCCATTTCTTACCAGTATTATTGAATGACGCTATTACTTGAGATCTTAATTCCTGCCTTGCTTTTTTTTAATTTATCGAATAGCTTTTTATCTTTTTTATTAGTTTTGTATTCTTTATAGGTTTTGAGATACTCTTCCAGCCCATCTATTTCGAAGTTGTTCAGTGATTCTTGAATAAATTCTCTATGTAGCTTGTCAAAGTAAGGTTTGGTTCTCTCATAGGCAAGCTTTCGATTTTTATCAATCTCTACAATGTTATTCTCCATTAACATGTTTTCTGTATTACCAACAGGTTTTAATTCAAATCTTAGTGTTTTTGAAAGTGGATATAGATTAGTAAAGTCACTGAAGGGGTGCTTAGACATATTAGTATCGTGAAGAATATTGCTTCCCATTATATCATGGGAAAAAATATATAAACAAACTAAAAAAATGTTTAGGTTGGTGAGGGTAAGAATCACATTCTTAGGTCAACTAAAGGCTGCGGATATGTTCAAGCATAGATTGTTTATATTCCTCAATCATTTCCTGTGGGTCTGTGTACGATATTAATCGAATGTCTTTGTTTGCCATAATATATGCTCCGATGCTTTCGCCTTTGTAGGCGCTAGGATGATCGTTTCTATAAGTAAGCACGATTCTAATCTTTAGACCTTCAAGCTCTTTAATGTTTTTTATGGCGGGATTTAGTGTAAAGCCATAGTCTTGTCCTCCTCCTGAACTGATTTTTATGACTGTGTAGCCATAGCCTCGATTACTATCTTTGTAAGTATGCGACCAGTCGGCGTGAGGAGCTCGATCTCCACGGGCAAAAACAAACATAGGTATACCGTATCTTTCCTTAAACTGATTATTGGCATTGTCCATCATTTGTCCGAGCGCACTTGTACTCCAGCACAAACCGGAACCGAAGAAATAGCCGTTTTGCGGTCTTACATATCCGTTTCTTGGATTTAAAGAAAGATAGCCGTCTGCGATGACCCGAATTCTATTACCAGGAGCTAAGGTAGGCATGCGATTTAATTCTCTGACGCCTGCTGCGGCATTTAAGTATTTCCCCCAGTAGTAGTCATTTTTGTGCAGTGGAAGTTCGGTGAAGGCAAACTGGTAGCTCAAAGAAGGATCAATGCTTTCGCCGGCAACAGCAGGTAGGTTGTCGTCACTTGGAAATGCGTCTTCTGCAAAGATGATTCCGTTATCGCTATAGACGGCAAAGTTGTCTTTATAGGAGTCTTTCCCTTGATAAAACTGTGAGGCGATTCTTTGTCCAAGATTGAAAGTCGGACCCTGTTGAAACAATTTAATTCGTGCAGATACCGACACAGGCTGTGCCAACAGTAAAGTAATTACTAACAGGAATTTCAGGATTTTCATTGATCGATACTACTCTGATATACAGACTAGCATAATCGCAGTGAACTTTGAATCAATGGTGCGCTGAGAAGGACTCGAACCTTCAACCTACTGCTTAGAAGGCAGTTGCTCTATCCATTGAGCTATCAGCGCCCAGTAACGCCACCAATTATAGCAGTAGATTAATTATTTATAAAGCCAAAAGAATTGTAATGCAGCACAATGCATAAATATTTGCATATTCGTAATCTGGATAGTAATTAATCTAAAGAATATGCAAAAACCATTCCCAGAAATTGAAACAGCTAAGACAAATACAGACGAACTTATGCAGTGTTTTCTGCATGATTTGTCTGGTCCTTTGTCTATATTGCAAATGCAGTTAGAGCAAGCCGGTCGAGATATTACCCATGAACAGATAGTTTCGGTTAAATCGTTGTTAAGTAAAGCACAGCAAGGACTAAGTCATGTAAATCGTATGGTTGTTTCTGCCAAAACAGGAATCGATGATTCTGCCGAACTTAGCTTTTCTGCAGTTCATCAGCTTAACCAGCTCTGTGATTGGTATGGTTTGCTTGCCACAGAGCATGAAATCGACTTAATACAAGATTATCTCGACGATAAAATACTGCTTGGTAGCTCTACAATATTTAATCGCTGTCTTGCCAATGTTATTCAAAATGCCATCGAAGCTCTTGCTACCGTAAAAGGGACGAAACAAATCCTAATTGCAACAAAACGAACGGTAAGCTCATTTATTGTAAGCATTTCCGACAATGGAATTGGAATACAGCCACATTTGTTGCCACTTTTATGTAACAAAGGTTTTTCAAATAAGGGAACAAACCGCGGATATGGCTTATATAATGTTAAAAAACAAATGGCAAAGCATTTTAATGCAGAAATAAATATTGCTACCAATAAAAGCAAGGGAACAAAAGTCAGGTTGATCTTTCGCTAAAAGAAACTAAATAGGACTCTCTTTAAGCTTTAGAAAGTACCCAATTACAGTAGATATCGGGTGCAGTGTAAACCAGATTAAAAATATTAGAACATACTCAAGTAGGTTCAATTGAACATAAAAAAGTGTAAAGGCTACTCCTCCGATGATATAGTCAAGCTGGTCAAACGGAAACCAGGCTTTGCCGGGAGCTACTCCTATTCTGCGTTTAAAAGAACTTTCAATTGCATCTCCCAGTAATGCGCCAAGTGCGAATAACGAGCCAAGTATAAGCGGATTTATTTGACTGTAATCAAGGTTAATTGATTCTTTTAAGTAATCACTTTGCATGTAGATGTTTTGTTGAAGCAAGACTACAACGATGCCGACGATTATTCCTGCAATCAGTCCACGAATTGATTTGTTCTTGCCGAATAATCTGGCGCCCCCAATTTCGATGCCAAAGTCTAGGGGTGCATTAAACTTTTTTAGAAAAGGTATCTTCATGGCAATGACGGGCGCCGTATTTGCAAGACCTGCAGGAAGAAAGAACCATATTGCCGTGAGTATTGCTTCAAACATGCTCTAGAAGATAGGAAATATAATATTTGCAGAGTCTTTCTATTTGGCTTGGGATGATAATCCCTTTCTTAATAATATTATCTTTGGTATTCCAGAGCCATCTGGTATCAACAAATGTAACGCGCTTACTGGAAACAATAATATTATCTGTTTTTAGAAGCCAATCAGATACTTCTTTGACCGGATATCTGGGTCTTGTGTCTGGGAGAAGATTATCCTTCATTCTCATTAACAGGATTAGATAGATGAGAATGATTAACTGATAGATCACTGCGTCGCTGAAGTCATCGTTATCAATGTTTAAGTCGTGAAGTAATTCACCTTCAACAAATTTTTGAATAATAAAGTATGTGTCTCGGCCTTTATTTTGAGGAGATATTGACTTGCCGTAGAGTAGATATTCTTTCGGTAGAAAATTATGGTATCGATATTTTGAGCCTAGAACCTTTTCGATGTTGTCATCAAGTTTTATCTTGAAGAACTTTTCGATTTCACTTCGATATAAAAGCAGATCGTCACGGATTCTTTTTTGCGAGCTGAAGAACAGATCACGATTTTCGTGGTAATAATAATCGTCTTTTCTAAAATAACCAAAGTATTGAACAAAAGTTAGATACATTTCGTATTGTCGGCGGATTTCATCTTCGTCTGGTAGAAATGTAAATTGAAACAGTTTGAGAACTTTTTGAGCAAGCATTGTCGGAAAGGGAAGCTTAGCATTTTCGAACATGACAGAAATATCAATGTCCCATCTGCCTTCTTTAATTACCCATTCTGAATTTTGCAGTTTGAATGTTCTGCCTTGCAGACCCTGACCTATTGGTTTTAGTTCGTAACCTGAAAAGATTTCTTCGATAGGTGCTTTGTGCAGCTTGTTGGCCGAATAAATAGCATATTTGCGAAATTTTTGTTCTAATTCAGATATTGCCATGAGAGATTATTATACCTCTCGTTTGATTTAGGTCAAAGTCTGCCGTTTCTGATTTGATAGCCAATTCCATGAACGGTTTTGATGATGTCGCACTTAAATACTTTTTTTACCTTTCTACGGATGTTGCTGATGTGCACATCTATTGTTCCGCTAAAAAGGTTCTTTGTCTCCCCCAGACATTACTAAGTATTTGGCTACGACTTACTGCTGAATTATTGTATTTGCTTAGATAATAGATTAGCTCAAACTCTCGCTTGCGAAGTGGGAGTCTGGTGCGGCCCCGTTTTAGTTCTAAGGTGTTTTGATCAAGCTGTAAATCTTGTATAAACTCGATATGGCCTTTACTGATAGGGGGCCGCACCAACAATTTATCTATTCTGGCTCGCAATTCTTGCATCGAAAAAGGTTTGGTGACATAATCGTCTGCGCCTTCTGTCAGAGCCTTGCAAATATGTTCAATATTATCTGTGCCGCTTAGAAATATTATGGGTGTGTCATATTGAAGACTACGAATCTTTTTTAGTAATTGCAGACCAGTTTCACTTGCCATGGTATGATCTAAAATGATTAAATCAGGAAGCTGATTTTCTAAAATTCTAAGACCGCTTTTTGCGTCTGTTGCCAAATGGCAGAAATAGTCTTTATCGCCTAAATAGTGACGAATGTTTTGGATGAGCTTCAGGTCATCGTCTATAAGCAGCAGTTTATACATATTATTCAAATAAAGAATTAATTATTCGTTTTTTCTTTTGCTTGTATTTTATTCTTTGTTCGTGGTAACAAGCATTGTGATCTAATACAAATTTATGAAAAAAAATCTTTTACAGCTTAGTAGTTTTCAGAAGCTTATAATCTTCCTAATAACCCTCTCGGTAGGTATAATCGCCATAAACGAGACGCAAACAAGACACCTTACTGTTGCCGAAGAAGATGAAGATAGTATAGAAATACAAGAATCAGATTCAGACACAGAAGTCGATCTTCAACTAGCCGAAAATCAGGAACAAGAAAGCGCCGACCTTTTAGGTATTTCAGACAGAAAAGTAACTGTCTTTTTAGATAAAGATGGGAATGGCAACTATACCCAGACTGATTCATTGTGTGATACCTGCGTTGCCAAATCCCTTGTGGCAGGTAATAGAACAAATGGAAGATATCCGGATTTAAAAGAATTGAAGACTATTACTATTGCTTCATCAGGTAGTCTTCAAGAGTCCGACCTACTAACAGTTAATTCAGTTTGGGGTTTCTTTCCCGATCGGGATCTGGCGATTATTCCGTTTACTGTAGCCTTAAACGATGGCAGTTCAGATCTTTACATTCCTGCAAGATCGGTTAAACATAAAATTTCTGGTAATAATGCAAATATTGCCTTCGTAAATAGTGTTGATGAAACAAAAATACTTATCGGGTTCTCTAAATTAATACCAAGCTACATTACTGCTGCGAACGAAAATAGCGATGTTTGGGTACAGCTTACTCCCGATACAGGCAAACCGGATTTTCAATATCTTGCCAAATCTAAATTAACAAAAGATGATGCCTTGCAGACTGGCAGCAGTGACGGCTATTTGCTCGAAGTCGACTTTCAGACCAAACAGAGTTTAGACAAGCTATCAGCCGAGCAACTATATTTCTTCTTGCTTTAGACTCGATTCGTAAATACAATGTGATATGAGCCTCCTTGATTATGTCAACTTAGGACTAGATCATTTGTCCGTTAAGGATTTGCATTCGCTTGCCAATGATTACGCAACCCAGATTAAAGATTCACTCGAAGGCAAACCAACCACACTTGAAATGATTCCTGCTCAGATCGCAAAAAAGAACACTGACTCTGGTTCTGGAGTTGTGCTAGCCATAGACATTGGAGGCAGTAAAGTTCGTTTGGCATTCATCTCTCGAAACGGAACAAACCAAGAGGTGCTGACTGAAACACAATTTGAATTCAAAGGGGGATCATTAACTATCGATGAATACAGTTCAATGCTTGTCAGCAAGATCTTAGAGTTTTATCAGACTCATAAACTGCCCGAGATTTTGGGGATTGGTTTTGTCTTTTCGTTTCCTGCAAAGATTATTCAAACAAACTGCGGTACCGATGTTAGCAGAGAGGGCTATGACGATGAATGGGGCAAAGATTTTCTGGTAAAAGATTCAAACATAAACATTACTAGGCAAATTCGCAACGAACTAGAAAAGAAAGGTTTCCCAGTCAATTGTTGGGTTTCGATGAATGATGTTACGGCACTTCTTTATACTCAACAAGATTCTAATATTTGTTTCGTGGCTGGAACGGGTTTTAATTTGGGTATAAATATTAATGGAAACTTGTATAACACAGAATCGGGCTTCTTTTCTTCTCCACTGTTTGTGCAACTTATGCCTAAGGTAGTAAAGAAGTACTTTGCAGAGGTAGAAGCAATTCTCAAAATCAATGACGAAGATCCTGGGCAAAGTCTGCACATGCTTAATATAACCGAAGTCCAAGTTGGAGGTCTATATCTATACCGACTACTTATCTTGGCAATGCTTACGCTTGGGGACTGTGATAACAGCCTGATAATTGCTATAAATCGTCTAGAAAGCAAAGCCTTAACTATGGCATTGACTTCCGAATACGAGTCTATTTCCAAAGAGTGTGACTGCGGAATGACGCCTCGAAGGTTTGAGAATTTGAAAAGCGTGTCTGCACTTCTTCGAGATCGTGCTGCCGATATTGTTTCCTTTCAGATTGCAGGAGCACTTCAGGTGCGCCAAGATGTAAGTGACGGGAATCATATTATCGTTGCCAACGGCTCGCTAATCGAAAAACTCCCCGGTTTTAAAGAGCGAATCGTGACACGAGTCAAAGAGATCTGGGGTTACAACATAACTATAGCAACAAACGACGAGGCACCGCTAATTGGAGCTGCAAATGCCTGCTTTGATCATGTCCTTAACTCAGGAGAGAATAAATGACAATAAAATAGGTTATTGTCAGAATGGTTGACGCCTTTTCGGTGAGTGTGTTTTGTTTTCGGATTGTTTCGATAAAATGTAAACTTTGCCATAGCGGAACAGCAAGCAGTGCAATGATGTAAAGTGAATTGAAGTTTAATGACGCGATATTTTCGACAAGAAATATAATTATGACAAAAAGAATTCGGTCGATAAGAAATGCAGTAACGATTACTGGGAGCAAGCCTTTGATCGTTTTAACAAGAGACAGTTTTAACTTGTAAATCCTTCCTACTACGAAGAAAGAATAATAACACTATAAGGTTTAGAAGAATATATAATACTGCGACTCCAAGCCCGTAAGCCATAGCGTTTAATACTCCTACAGAGTATTGTGCCGAGCCTGAACTGATAAGTAATTCTGCAGGTATGTACATAAGGATACTGACAACAAAAACCAAAGCAGACCAGAGCATAAGTTTTTTGTTATTAACTCCAGAAACCCTTTTTTGGAATGAATTGGGATTAAATAGCAATAAACCGGCTTTCTTATCAAGTTCTCTTAGTATTTGCATATTGACCTTAGAATAATTTAATCATAAGCTAATACTAGCAAAGTTTCGCCACTTAGCGATATAACTTTATATATTTATTTACGATGGAAGGATTTGTAGTGTCTCTGGTTGTAAGCGCAATTACAGGTTTTGTTGTTGCCTTCATTGTCAGATCTACACAACTAACAAAGAATATGACTCCAGAAGAGAAAAAGCGCAAAACAGGTGGCTTTGATGTAGAGGTCGACTTATGACGATTGATCGCGTCAGCAGAAAACTCATCGTCTTGGCACTATATCTAGACTCGCTTAGTCCGGGTGCGGTTTCTGAATTCTGGTTACCTGCCCCTGTTCGTAAAGAATTAAAAAAAGAAGTGCCCAAAAGCATAGATTTAGACAAAATATCTTTCGAGATCAACTCTGAAATAACACTGCTCCTTGATCGTGAACGCAGGTCTTACTTAAGCGAAATCGCCAAATCGATCATTTTTCAAATTACTGCGATTCTAGAAGACGAAGAAAAAAGCTTTGCAGATTTTAATCGCAATTGTTTCGGAATAATTGTCGAACGAGCTAGCGAAGTTGAAATAAAAAGGCTGGATGACAAAATAATTGATCTGGAATCAAGACATAGAAAATCAAGGTACGATGTACTTGCAGAAAATCGAGTAGATAAAAGATCTCTACTTAGGCAATTTTTCGCAACAAGTCGAAAAAGCGAAAAATTGCCATGCCACCAAACCTTGCCTTACCTGAATCAGAATCCTTTTCAGTCAGTTCAACATCTCGCAAAGTATGGTCTGCATTCAATAAACATGTAGCTCCATTTAAATCCGAATTAATAATAAATAAAGACTTTGATTTCACCACACATGGACTAGCCAACTTGGCAGCACACGAAGGCTATGGCGGACACCATACAGAGTTATCATTAAAAGATAAGCTTCTCGTAAACGAAGGCAGAGGAGAGCATAGTTTTGTATTAACCTTCAGTCCGCAGACATTTATAAGTGAAGCTATCGCTGAATCGGCTTATCAACTTCATGGTCTTAATCCCTTAACCAGAGAATCAATGCTAATTTGGTATTACGAAAAACAGTTGATGGCTCTTCAGAATCTGGCAGTCTTTCTGCATTTTGAAGACGGACTTGAAAAGCAGGAGATCATGCACAGGCTTGACGGTTATGATGTATCCGAAACTGATCTGCAAAAATTAGTTAATTTCGCCACCGATAAAAAACTTGGTAGATATGCGCACATTTATCATGCCGGATTTAGATTTTTGCAAAGCATTATTCAGAGACTTGAAGATAAAAGTCCATTAATAAAAAGGATATATACAAGACCGGTAACTCCAAATATGCTTCTGGTTCAACACGCTGTCTAAGAAAGGATTTGACAACTTTGCTATTATTTTAGGTGTTAATTCAAAATAAATTGTTATGAGTAAATTATCTCTACTGCTTGCACTGGTGTTAATCATTGTCGGGGCATTTGTCGTGCTCTCCAATAACGAACAAGGTCTTCAGCAAGAACGAACTGTTGCCGCCTCAATTGCACCACTAGCCAGCCTCGTTCAATCTGTTGCCGGAGACAAGATCGAAGTCGTTCAAATACTTCCTGCAGGTAGCAGTCCACATACATTTTCACTTGCAGTTTCAGATAAGCTGAAGATCGAAAAGGCCGAAGCAGTTTTTGTAATTGGTCACGAACTTGATGACTGGGCCGTCGAAGGTCTTTCTGAAGAAAAGATTCTATATGTTGACAGCGGAATAGAACTTAAAGAAGCTGAAGAGCACGAAGAAGAACATGAAGATGAAGATCACGAAGAGGAGCTCGAAGCAGATCATGATCACGAAGGAGAAGATCCACACTATTGGTTATCCTTAACGAATGCCATAATAATGGTTGATAATATCGAGAGCCAACTTTCGAAACTCTACCCACAAGATAAAGATACATTCGTTGCCAATGCACAGTCACTTAAATCTGAACTTGAAACATTGCGAAATGATGCTGTCGCAAAATTCTCGCAGTTGCAGAACAAAGAACTGGTAACTTTCCATAATGCTTTTGCTTACTTTGCAGACGATCTTGGTTTAGAAGTAATAGCAAGTATAGAAGAGTTTCCTGGCAAAGAGCCAACGGCAGCTTACCTAAAAAGTGTTGGAGAACTTATCCAAGAAGAAAACATCAAAGTACTATTCAAAGAGCCACAACTTTCTGACGCAGTTATTAAACCACTAGCCGAAGATTACGGAGCACAAGTTCTTACTCTTGATCCCATTGGAGGCATAGATGGCAGAGAAAGTTACCTTTCAATGATGCGTTACAACATTGATACAATCTTTAGCGCTTTCAGCGGAGAATAGTTTGTTTAAAGAGTTCTGCAACTTTCTGTTGATAAGCAAGAGCATTCTTGCTCATAAAGGCTATGCGGGTTTCTTTGTTATAGTCAGGAAGATCCTGCCAGGTTGTGCGGCTAAATACAGTGTTTAATAATTTATAGCCAGTGTCGGTTTTAATAATTCCTTTGATGCGAATAAACCCCCACGCAGAAATTTTCTCTAACAAATCGTCGATAGCTTGTTGCGAATAAATATTATTTGAATCTGTAAAACCGAAAGCTTGAACGGAGTCTGCATGTTCGTGATGTGATTCATGATTGTCGTAGTCTAAATTTTCTTTATAGTTCACAAGCTTTGGATCGATCCCTAAAATTGCATCTTTATGAATATTGCCGCTAGCAGTTTTTATAATTGGTACACCCGGATAAAGATCGTGAACATAGTCGAGAGCTTTTTCGAGTTGCTTCTCGTTGACCAGCGAGATTTTATTCAGGATTATTAGATCAACATATTCTGCTTGCTCTTTTGCCATAACACTGTTGTCTCGAAAAGCTTCGTAATTAAGAGCATCAACAACAGTGACAAGTCCGTCGAATTCTAATTTGGCAACTCGCTTAACCTGTGTGATTACCGGAAAAGGATAGGCGGTTCCGGCAGTTTCGATAATGATTCGATCTACATCGATTGTATCTGCAATTTCAATTAGAGCCTCGTGTAATTTACCGACAAGAACACAGCATAAACATCCGTTTAATATTTCTTTGGCAGCAATATTTTTTGCTTTCAGAAGTTCGCTATCAATATTTACATCGCCGTATTCGTTTTTTTAGCCAGATAGTTTTGTAATCATCGGGTAATTGTTTTACAAGATTTCGAATGATGGTTGTCTTACCTGCTCCAAGTGATCCGCTGATTATTGTTGTAGGAATCTTTTTTTGACTCATGGATTTTGTTGTCTCACAATAAATAAAAGCATACCATATTTATTTTTTTTTTGCTAATTATTTTCAGAAAAGTATTGTCATGTCATGATAGCCAAGTTAATATGTAGGCATATAATTTTTTACTTAATATAAATGGCAACGAAAAAAACTGCCAAAAAGCCGGTGAAGAAGGCTGTTAAGAAACCGGTAAAGAAAGTTGCTAAGAAAGCAGTAAAGAAAACAGTAAAGAAGGTTGCAAAAAAAACAGTTAAAAAAACTGTAAAAAAAGCAGCTAAAAAGACAGTTAAAAAAACTGCTAAGAAGAGCACTGCCAAAAAAGCAAAGAAGAAATAGTAACGACAATAGGTCGTTTTTTAATGCTTACAAACACTCCTTTCGAGGAGTGTTTTGTGTTTAGAAGTTTGTAAACCTTTTGTTATAATCCGATCTATGAATGAATCGGACTTGCAAATAAAGCTTGGTGAGATTACTTCTGCTATGATGGCTTATCTAAGTGATAAGCTATGTCCAGACCTGAATAATCCTCCAGCTTCTTATGATTATCGAGGTATCGAAATCCCACTTGAATGTTTTTATCTGAATATGCCTCTGTTCTGGCAGCCAAGACATGGGGCGAAGATTGATGGAGCGCATGATTATCGAGCATCAGAATCATATGTTCTGCGACCCGATAATGAACGAATTCCTGTATCTGGTTCCGCAGTCTCGCAGGCTGCAATAGTTAATTTAGAATCAACAAAAAGACACGAGATTTTACTTCCTGCATTTGTTCGTAGCGGAAATACAATTTTTGCAGATGATGACTTTTTTCCTCCGGATAGCTTTTTTAAAGGAGAGGATATTGATGGATTGACAGTTATAAGAATGGTCGACTTGTATCGTACATTTGGAATGTTTCCTGAAAATCTATATTCTGCAGGATTGTCCGCTGTTATGCAGAGTTATGATTTTCGTGGCCGAAGGATTGTCGATTTTGGATGTGGAGAAGCAAGTCAATTGTTGCTTGCAGGTATCTTGGGTGCAGATTCTGGAATTGGGATAGATCTTCCGAGTTCTGTCGACGAAGATTTTAGAACAAGGCACCAACAGAATCTAGCCATGAACAAATTAGATATGCGCATCATTGTTGAAGGATACGATCTTAATGATGATCAGGCTGCTTCGGTAATTGAAGAATTATCTTTGTTAAACAATCTTCGTTCTCCCAATACTGCAATCATAAATATTGGTCCTTCATATGACAGACTGAGTGGTCAAGAAGGTACGCACATTAAAGCACTAGAGGCTTTGTTTGATTTACCCGATGTTGATCTTTTGTTTGCCGGCGGTTATGCAAGTGTCTACTCTGGTGATACTCACCTTGCACCAAGTCATATTATCGAAAGTCATGATCTTGCAATGCAAATCATTAACGAACTATTTGAAAATGTCTTAGTTTATAACCTTCCTGGAAACATGTTGGTTATTGTTGGTCGGGGCAGAAAAGTAAACGCTTAGAACTATTTAAATAGCAACGATGCACCATTAGAATGAAACTCCCTCTTAACATCTTCTTCAGTGAGAGCGTAGGTGAAATGCTTTGTTTCGTCTAGTACAACAGGTACATAAACATTGATATTTCTGTATTTGGCAAAATTGAGACCGGTATTGTAGTTAGCGATTAATCCGCCACCAGTATGACTGCATATTAATTGCCCATCTATATAAAATTTTAATGTACCTTGAGCATCATAGGTACCAACTAGATGCATCCACTCTCCGACTCTACTGTTCCAATAGTTAGCTCCGGTGCCACATGAACGGTTCACTGTCACTGTTGATGTTTTAACGAAGAAGCCTAATCTATAAGGATCGGGTCCATAGTTCCCAACGGAACTTAATCTGTAATGATAAAAAGGATCGGTATGCGAAGTGAAATCTTTTCCAAAAATCAAATCGTTGCCCGCACCGACATAGGTCTTAGTAAATTTGACCCAAGTAGATAGAGTGAGTTCTTGTGGCGGGTTAAGATATGCACTCGTGGAAGTAGTTGCATAATCATTGGTTCCATCAAATTCGTGACAGCCATTATATTTACAATTTGTTGGTGCCAACCAGGCAGTGGAAGGTGTCGTATTTAGAAGTGTTGCATGAAGTCCATTACCAGAGTGATCAAAGGCTGTTGTTCCAGAACCTTCGTCAAATTTCCAATAACCAGTTGGCGCTCCACCATTATATTCCAGAGCAATCTCTCGGACAGTCAATGCCCGTTTCCAAATCTTAACATTATCTATGCTACCGTTGAACATCCAAGATCCTCCCCAAGAAGGATTGCCACCTATTGTAAGCGGTTGAGCACCGTTGTGAATGTTCCCCGTAAAGTTTACCGCCGTTCCAGGCAGTCCATTAACTGTAACTCGAATATTGCTTCCGTTATAAACGCAGGTCGCAAAATTCCATTGACCATTAACATAATTCTGACCTGTAAGACTATAAGCAAGTGTTGATGGGGTCGTTCCATTTGTTGACATCCAGCAGCGGACTCTGCCATCAGCTTCAACACTTAAATGGAATTCGTAAGCATTTGCTCCCGCTATTTTTGCTACCAATGATCTTTGCGCTGCCGTTGATGTCTTAAACCAAGCGCTTACAGTTATTTGGTTAGACCAGTCAAATAGGGAAGAGTCAGCAGTTGAAACATACTGATCTGATCCGTTCAGGTTAATCGCTCCCCCAACTTTGCCTCTTACCCAATTTGCGTCAGTAGTATTATTTAGTGTTCCGTTTGCAGCATTTGTTGATGAGTCTACTGCAGTTACACCTGATTTGCTATCTAACTTATAGTGCACAGCAAGATCTTGAGTGGTTTGTTTTTCGGTTGATTGGGTAAGTGTGCTGATAAATGAGGATTCTGGTTGAGCTAATTCCTCAATGAAGTCTGTACTAGTAATAGGATAGTTCCAGTATCGGACATCATCCATCTGTCCACTAAAGTTTAGGCCAGCAGAGTTTCCAGCGAAGGTTAACGGTGAACTATTATACAAACTGCCCGTTGCCAGTAGAGATGTATCTGGGGTGCCTTCACTAGTCCCATTAATGTATAAGCTTATACTGCTATTGTCCTTGACGCATAATGCATGGTGCCATTCCGAATCATCATATTCTGCAGTGCTTACGACGCTATCTTCTGGGAAAGAACTGGCGTCGTCGTCGATACCGCAAACGACTTTTCCTGTGCTATCAAGGTAAAGACTATAACCAATAGAATTGCCAAGTCCTCCTTTACCAACTAGCAAAGAATCACTAGATACAGTTCCATCTGTCTTAAACCAGGTTGCAATAGAAAAACTGCCGCCTGCTGCCACATAAAGAAGGTCGTTGTCGGGAACAGAAACATAATCATTAGTGCCATCAAAACGAAGTGATTTTGATATTTTCCCTTCTTGCCACTCGTTACCAGACATATTTTGCAGAGTTCCGTGTAGGTTATTTAAAGATGAATCGTTAGCTGTAGTACCTTCTTTTTCGTCAAGCTTCCAATGTGCTATCGCATCTGGTTGGAAAGAGTAGAGTTCTTCAACAGTTTTCTTGTCGAGTGCAGTTCGATATATACGCACATCGTCAATTAAGCCATTCCATGGTGCGATATTTGTTGTGGTCTGAATCCCGACTTTTTGTGGAGGCGGCATTGCTGATTGACCCTGTGGTTGTGTCAGCTACTTCACTAACAAGCACCCCGTCTAGATAAAGTGATAATGTGCCATTTGCTTTGTCCCTAACTCCTACAAGATGATGCCAGTCCGAATTTACATTGCTTGCGCTACTTGCCGTAGGATTATTTGTTCCATCCCATATGGCGAATTGCCAGGTGTTATCTGAGTGCAATTTAAGAACATAAGGATAGGTTGTTCCGGTGTTGTACCTTTGCACAGCGGTCCTGACTGTACCTGAAGTCGGATTGTTGGCTTTAACCCAGGCACTAACTGTAAAAGAGTCGTTTGCTCCAAAATTGAGGGCGTTATGGTTAAAGTTGACATAATCGTTGGTTCCGTCAAAACTTCCGGAGTTTCCATATCTTGAATTTCCAGTTACAACTGCTCCATTTGTTGCTGTCCCATGAAAATTATTTCCAGAAGCGTCTCTTACCTGATTTGCGGTTCCATTCCATAGACCTTCGTCAAATTTCCACCAGGCTAATAGTCCACTCTTGTCTTTGTTGTTACTTGTTCCAAGAACTTGAGAGTAACTGTTGTATTCTTTTAGAACCTCATCTGTTGTAATTGCTCTATCATAGAGTTTTATTTCATCCATGAATCCATCAAAATTCTGGCTGGTTACAGATAAATGGTTTGAACCAAATCGCAGTGGTGCAGTATTATTAATATCAAGTGAAGATATTGCTAAACTATTGTCAAGTACCCCATTAATGAATATCTTTAATACATTACTCTCACGCATAAATACATAATGTCGCCACCGGCTGTCATCGAGCGCAGATGCATTTGTTTCAAGTTCGTTGGCATTAGAAACGCGAAAGATTGTTTTCCCAACAGGGCTAACAAAAGGGGTGTCAATAAAAGCCGTCATCCCCTGATAAGGTGTTGATGGATTAGATGTTTTTATAAATAATGTTGCGTAGTTTGTGGCACCTCCTTGTTGATCGTTAGCTAAAATCCACATAGAAACTGTAAAGTCTCCTGTACCCATGTTTAACAAATCGTGATGATCGACCTGAAAAATGTCGTTGACACCGTCAAGTTTAAGACAGTTTCCGGATACACATTGATTAACTCTTAGAGGATCCGAGGTCGTGACATAAGGAGCCGTTCCTAAATAGCCATCAAGCTTTGATCCGGCTGTACCATGATTCTTTAATATCTGCCCCTCAGTTTCATCTAGTTTTAGCCACAGAAGCGGACCTTCGCTTTTCACTTCAGATCCTACCACGACAGTTGTTGGTATCGAAGTGGCATGTTGTCCAACGGCTATCCAATCTAAAACCACGCTGTCGCTAGTATTGCTTGTTTCAAAGCGTAAGTACATATTTTCGTCGGGAACATTTGTGGTTAGTGCGCCAGCAGAAGTATTGTCAACGATAAAATCAGTATTGCCGGTTCTCCAAGCTATCTCAAACACCCTTGCTACAGTGTTTTCGGCGATTGATCCTGCAGTTGTAGTAGTTGTACCTTCGTTACTTGTGTTTCTGATCCAGTTTCCGCTGGCGGATGTGAAACTGAAATAAGCAGAATCATCGGCATTGAAATTGTTTGCAAAAGTTCTATTAGAAAAACCTAGCCTTGCAATGTCTAAGGTGTTTGAAGATTGCGAGGCTCTAAAAAGAACTCTGGAACTAGTTGCAAAGGTGCTATTTGAGACAAGACCTATTGTGTTTGATGCATCCGATAATGTGATAGTGCCATTATTATTAATTTGAATGTTGCCGTTAAGCTCAAAGCCGCTAATAGTTTTATCTGAACTCTTGTGGTTTTCTGAAGATTCAACTTTGATGTACTTGTTGAGTGATTTTTGGTTTTCAATTTCTGTATTAATCCATCCTCGGCTAAGTCCGGTTGATGCAACTCGAACTTCGTCCATAACACCATCAAAATAATAACCATTACTAAGATGGGCACCTATTCTTGATGCACCAGTAGGGTTTGTTCTAAGGGTTTGTGAATACGCTGTTGTATCGACAAGGTTTCCATTTATATAGATGTTTTTTGATGATCCATTATATACACAAGCGATATGTGTCCATACTCCCGGCTTAAGGACACCTCCGGCAATAGAGAATGATTGTGAATGAAGCACACTACTTGCGTTGACTGTTCTAAAGAGAATTAATTGGTTTGAACCTTCTATGAAACAACTATATTGTGTATTTACTGCATTCGTTGCGGATTTTTCAAAAATTAACATGTTCTTTGTTGTATCGTCGAGTTTGACCCAAGCTGATATCGAAAGTTGTTG
Organism: candidate division WS6 bacterium OLB21; assembly: GCA_001567305.1. Taxonomy (GTDB): domain Bacteria; phylum Patescibacteriota; class Dojkabacteria; order B142; family OLB20; genus OLB21. Next base: position 21,846 of record JYPD01000019.1, read on the forward strand.
CAGATCGAGTGTTGCCGAGCCATCAATCGCAAAGTAATCGTTTGTTCCATCGAAATCGATTCCATTCCCAACTATTCCCTCAACTGAAGCAGAACTTAGCATGCTACCGGACATAGTAGCGTTATTGGCACTTCCGGAACTATCAAGAAGTTGAGGAGCTGAACCCGAAGGATCTTGATTCATATGTTGTACAAGGCGATAGCTTCCACTCCAAACTGCTGTACTATTTGTTTCGGACGCTGAACTGTTGGCGTAGTATATGTAAAAGTGATTATCATCAGTTGCTGATAATGTAGGGGCAAGAAACCAGAGTTTTCCTGTGTCAGTAGAGGTATTTAGACTGACAAGCTCTCGATTAAGTTTGGTGACTCCATCTGCAGCAGTAATCACAATGTCATCTCCATCAGCATCTACTCTGTCAAAGAACTCCGTACCGAGAAGTGACAAATCGAGATAGACCGGGAAATCTGTAAGGGTAGAAGCTCTTACCATTTCTTTGGCAATCGTGAACTTTTGTCTTAGCCCCCATGCTGAGTTATACCAAGGTGCTTGCTGAATTGATAGATCCGAGAAGAAATTGAAAGTGTTTGCTCCCGATGAGTAGGCATTAGCAAGTTGATTCCCATAATACATATAAATTTTTGTGCCGCCGACTTCAACCCTAGGCATTCTGACCCAAAAATCTGTACTCGTTGAATCTCCGCAGGCAAGATCTTTATCAACAATCCAATATGGAAGAAGATTTCCGGCTCTATCAACAAAGCGAATGTCTTGACAATTGAATTGCAGTTTGCCTTCGTTAAATAGCGTTTGCGTGTTTACGGCAGTTATCTTAACTTGAAAGTTAGTTAGGAGTGCAGTGTTTCCTGAGATATCGACTTCTCTTCTATAAGCCCAGCTATCATCGAACCAAGTTGAGGCGCTTGTAGCATCGGGGTTAACAAGAATAACAATAATCGGGACAAACAGAATGAGCACACTGAGGCAAATTACCAGCAAACGGGAATACAAAACTTTAAGAAAAAACTTCTTCAATTTCATAAAACCAGTTTAACCTAAATGAAGTGATTGATAAAGTGGAGGCTTACTTTCGATTAGTAGCTGATGCAGGCATCACCCCAGAGCCCTAATCTTTTCTCTCTTGCACTCTTCTCTGCAGATTTAAATCTTTGCTGGTACTTGTAAACAGAGCTATAAGTGTACTCACTAGCGTATCCATTGATAATCATTTCTTCGTTGATTAGCCGATCTTCAAGCCAGATGTATAGTAATAGTCTGCCGTATCGATCTGTTTCGCCTTGCGAAGGGTCAAACTCGATTGCAACATACTGATCAGTGAGTAGCTGTGTCAAAAATGCTGTAGCTTCTTTTCCGAAGCATTCAACTTGTTTTGTTGGATGTTTAGTTTCTGGCGCATCTATGCCAATCAATCTGATTGTGAGGCTTTCTCCATCGCTAGATAGTTTTAAAGTATCACCATCTACGATCCTTTCGACAAGGTACTGCTGTGTGTTATCGCTTGTGCCGAGTGTACTCGGTTCAAAGGTTTCTGTTCCCAGAAAGCTAAGAATGAATAGAAGTCCAAACAGAAGAAGAGGCGCAACTATACTGGTCCAAAATCTTTTAGGGCTGATTTTCATGAGCAGAAAGGGTATTTACAGATTTATGCAGAGCGGGGCCGACGAGGCTCGAACTCGCAACCTCTCGCGTGACAGGCGAGTGCTCTAACCAAGTTGAGCTACGGCCCCGCTCTGCATTCTGGCATCTCTCAAAGTCAATGCTTTCGCATTATACCAGAAATATTTCTTGAACTTAATAATTTCTCTATTTTACATGCAACTTAGAGGACCGAAAGCGAACCCTAATACTTCAAGAACTCCAAATCTTTAGTACTATTATAGAATCCATTGAATTTATAGACAATACTGTTGTACCTGCTGTTACAGCCCTTAATCCAGATAAAGCCTTGATTTACCAGAATATTAGATAACAGACAGTATACTAACTAATAATATAAGACAGCACATAAAGTCAAAGATATAATTAAAAATATGAATAAAGTTGTTAAAAATGAAAAACTGAATATTAAACAAGATAAGTTTTGTAAATTGTATGCAACTAAAGAGGACTTCTTTGGTAATGGTACGCGTGCTTATGCAGAAGCGTATGGACTTAATATAAATAAAAAGAGAGATTATGAAACTGCAAAAGCTAATGCATATAAATTACTTACAAATGCTCACATTTTAAAGAAAATTTCAGAGTTATTGAATGAAGTAGGTTTAAATGATGCTCTTGTAGATAAGCAATTACTGTTCCTAATACAACAGCATGCAGATTTAGGAGTCAAGCTGAGAGCAATTCAAGAGTACAACAGATTAAAGGCAAGACATAAGATAGCTTTAGAGTTGCAGGCAAAGAAGCCTTTTGAAGTAACCATCGGCAATTATCAGTACTACACTAGAGAAAATATTGAAAATATGAAGAATTTATCAGAAGAGGATTTACAAAGAATGCTCGCAGAGCAAGTACAGTATCACAAAGAAGTTTATGGGTTAATTTAACTTCTTTCATTGTAAGTAATTGATTTAATATGTAAAATAATGTTAAAAATTGATAAAGATATGGAAGATAAATATTACACAATCAAAGAAGTTGCAGAGATCTTCAAAGTTGCCTACCTGACAGTGTATAGATGGATTGTTCAAGGTAAGTTAGAGGCTTATAAAATTGGGAAGAAGTACATGATAAAGGAAGAGGATATACAAAAATTATTAGATAACTCTAAAGTAAAAAAGAATGTCACAAATTAATGAGTAATTTAAACAAAATAATTACAGGAGATGCTCTAAAGGTAATGAAAGAAATGCCTGATTCTTCAGTAGACTTAGTAGTAACAAGTCCACCTTACAATCTTAAAAACTCCACAGGGAATGGTATGAAAGATGGTAGAGGTGGCAAATGGTCAAAAGCAGCACTATTAAATGGGTACGCTAACTATGATGATAATATGCCGCATGATCTCTATGCTAAGTGGCAAAGGGAATGCTTAGATGAAATGATGAGGCTTCTAAAAGATGATGGTGCAATATTCTATAACCATAAATGGCGTGTACAGGATGGGCTGTTACAAGACAGGCAAGATATTGTTGATGGCTTCCCTGTAAGACAAATAATAATATGGCGGAGAAAAGGTGGCATTAACTTCAATAAAGGTTACTTTTTGCCTACATATGAAGTAATTTACCTGATTGCAAAAAAAGGATTCAAACTTGCAGATAAAGCTAATGCCCATGGAGATGTATGGGAGTTTGGGCAAGAACTTAAAAATCCTCATCCAGCTCCATTCCCTATTAATCTGATTGAAAGAATAATTGGGTCTACCAATGCTCAGACAATATTAGACCCTTTCATGGGGTCTGGAACAACAGCAATTGCTGCTATTAATCACAAAAGGGATTACATTGGCATAGATATTTCTCCAGAGTATGTTGCAATGGCTGAAGAACGCATTAAACAACACAATAATAATTTAACCTTATTCTAACTATGAAAATATACACAAAAGAAGAATTAATAGAGAAATTAGTTAAACTTAGAGAAATTGGGTGGGTAAAAAATGGACGTTTTGGTAACCATGGTGGAATCGGTAACACCCTTGAAGACTATTTAGAAATTGAAGAAAATAATCTCCCCATTCCTAATGCAGCAGAATGGGAATTGAAGACTCAAAGAATAAAAACATCATCACTCACAACTCTATTCCATTTTGAACCATCTCCAAGGGCTTTAAAGTTTGTGTCGGCAGTTCTATTACCTAAATACGGATGGGCACACAAAGAAGCTGGCTTAAAGTACAAGGAAGGTGAAACAAGTTTCAGGCAGACTATTAATGGTTTAAGCCATACAGACAGAGGATTTATTATCAAAATAGATAGAGAGGAGAAGAAAGTCCTTGTATCTTTTGACAGTTCAATGGTTGCAGTAAAACATAAAGAGTGGCTTGAGGGTGTAAAGAAAAAAGTAGGACTTAAAGAAATAGAACCTCAACCCTATTGGGGATTTGATGATCTGGAACATAAAGCAGGTACAAAATTACTTAATTGTTTTTATGTACAAGCGGAGGTAAAAGTTGAAGATGGCGAAGAGTATTATTGGTATAAAAATATAACCAAATTGAGAAAGTTTAATTTTGAAGCATTCTTAGAAGGGATTGAGCAGGGATTCATTCTTGTAGATTTTGATGCAAGGACAGGGCATAACCATGGAACAAAGTTCAGATTGCGACAGAACTATTTCACCAAGCTTTATGAGGAAGCTGTAAGTATATAAATAATATTAAGTATGAAGATTAAATCATTTAGAATAATTGATTGTTTTGGATTTAAAGACTCAGGTTGGGTAAATTTAGAATCCCAATCTAAAAATAACTTGTTTTATATTATAGGAAGAAATAGCTCAGGCAAATCAACATTTCTACGCGCAGTAGAGGCATTTGAATATGGTAACACGCCTGGTGATGCTTTAGGCTTCAAAAACTATAAAAAAGTAGACCAAGATGCAAGATTAGGTGCTATCTTTGAACTAAAAAAAGGTGAGATAAGTGCTGAAGATTTATTGAGTGATCTATCAACCAACTTGCTTCAAGGTAAATCAGGCATACCTACCGATGTTATTAATTCTCATGAACCACTAACAAACTTTTTGGCTAGTGTTAAAGAACTTTATTCAGAATTTATCTTGGGACTTGGCAATGACCTTGAAGTTGAGAAATTAGAAAGAGGGAGATACATCTATAAAGATAAAGATGATACCTATGTGCAAAGACTACAGCAATTAGAGCAACTAATAAACAACCTCTATAATACAAGGCAAGGTGAAGCTCAACAGATGAGGATAGACAATAGAGCATTTAATCTTGGTTTTAATGCCCAAGATATTGAGAACCTTTTGTTACTCCAGTTCCCTAAAGTTTACTATTTCAACAAAGAGTATGATTTAACATCTAACTTGCCAGAAATAATTACTACTGAGCATATTGATAAATTTGATGAGCAACCTGAAGCGTTAAAAACCTTCATTGAATACATAGGTAGAGCTGACATTACTGAATATGTAAAAACTGATGATACTGAACGTCAGGCAGAGCTGGATAAATTATTTTCTGAAAAGATTGCATTAGCATTAGCAAACTTAAAATATAAGTTTTTGGATGTTTTTGTAGCTCACAATAAAAATGGCCTACAACTTACATTTAAAGCTAGCGAAGGATCTTCATTTTTTTATCTATTATCAGATAACACAAAGTTCCTATTTCACTATTTAATATATTCAGCTCATTATGACATTGGTAAAGATATAATTCTTTTTGATGAACCCAACAATGGATTTCATGCAACAGCACAACAAGATCTCTTAGATTATTTAAAGAGATTGGCTGAAAATAATACTGTTATTGTCTCAACTCACTCTGAATATTTAATAGATACTGAATTACTTGAAAACATAAGGCGTATGTCAAGGGATGATAAAAATCATCTCACAGTTGTTAATGATATTAAAAATAATATGGGTAAAGAAGGTGAGTATCTCTCACTTCAACCTGTTGCAGAGAGTATTGGATTGAAATATGTAAATCAGTTAATGGCACGTAACAATATTATAATTGTTGAGGGGCTATCAGATCTTTATTATCTAAGATCATTTTCAGAGCTGAAAAATGAAAAGGACATACTAAACATCCTTCCTGGAAGAGGTGATAGCAGCATGCTAACAATTGTTCCTTTTGTAATCTCGCAAGGATTAAGTTTCAAGGTAGTCTTAGATACCAATCAAAAGGAAGATTATAAAAAGAAACTGGTAGAAGATTTTGGAGTTTCAGAAGACTCTATATACATTATTCCTCCACTACTAAAGACAACTGATGACTCAGGAGTAGAAGATATATTCTCAAAAGTAGATTTTAAAAAGCTTGTCCTTAATGGCAATGTAAAGACTACAAAAAGTTTAAATTTTTGACAAAATATCCAACTCAACTTACGCCAAGCATAAAACAATTAATAAAAAGGTATTGGCTTACAATTTTATGGTAAATATACAAAAGGTTGCTTGGGCAGATTTTGAGCAGGATACCCAGAAAAGAATTGAAGATTTATTGAAGTTTGTAGCTAAAACTAATAATTATCACAAGACTTAAATACTTGTATGAATAATGAATTATTAATAGCAATAATAAGTTCACTTGGTTTAGGAGGTATTGCTTCTGCACTTATTACACAGTGGATCAATAAAGATAAGAACATACAGGAATCAAAGAAAATTCAAATGCAGAAGAGATATTTAGCCATTATGATATTAATGTTTGCATTTTTAGATCCCAAGAAACAGTTAAAAAAGTTGTCAAGCCATAGACCGGATATTAACAACTTGCAAGATCTGAAAAATGAGTTGGAATTGGAGACACTAAATTCTTTAATTTTCGCTAATGATTCAGTAGTTAAGGCACTTAATGAATTTACTAAAAATCCAACTAAGCAGAACTATATCAAAACTGTAGTTTCAATGAGAAGAGACTTATGGGGTGGCAAGACCAAGGTAACTTTAGAAGATTTGAATTAGCTCTTGGTTTAATTATTTAGTTTACTATGTCCAGAAAACAGTTAGCATCTTCAATTGAAGGCTACTCAGCAAGCAAACCCGATATTTGGGAGAGGCGAAGGTTTTTATTAATGTGTGACAATGCTTACATTAAAAGGATTGTTGAATTATTTCTGCAGAAATATCCTAAATTCAAGAACCAAAAAAATTGTTCATTTGAAAAACAATCCTCCTGCAAAGCATTTAACTCATATAGGAGAGGTTAGCTATGAGCTGAGTAAAGTAATTCAAGATTCAGAATTCTATCCAGATATACTCCAGATAGCAAAGCAAATTAAAGTTAAACCTATTGTGGTTTATTTTTTAATCAGTTGTTACTTGAATGCAGGTGATGAGAATTTTAAGAAGATCTCTGCAATGCAATTACCGCCAAGAGGTATCCAGACTGTATACAAAACAGAAACGAAGACATTAGAGCCTGGCATATATTTAAAACTTGATGAATTCACAAGCAGGGAAGAAGTTTTACATGCTTATGAGGTCTCAAAAAGATACAATGCTGATGTTTTTGGATTGAAGAATAAAGGTAAAAAGAGAAAAGATTATGGTGGAAAAGATTTTGACTTGAAAGCAAATATGTATAAAAAGCTAAATGATTATCTTGAAGATTTTATTGATACAAATAGAGAAATACCTGCTGTTAAAAGTGCTGTGAAATTATTTGCAGAAGATGAGGAGCGAGAAGCTAAAGATGTTGAAAGAATATACAATAAGATGCAGGAAGATTTTGACTTACCTGGATTTAAAACTTACAAGCAAATTGAAAGGTTTTTAAACTCTCAGGATAAATAGGGCTTAAGCTAAGAGTTCGTATGCCATAAGCATCAGATAATGCTTGTATGGCAGGAATCTTAGAGAAGCAAAAACTTATTATTACTGTTGCAGAAGCGAAAAAATTGTTAGGTAAAGATTATGCAACAAAAGCAGACGAGGAGATTGAAAAATTAATCAAAGAGATGTCATTCCTGGCAAAATTACTTATAGAGGATGGAATTTTATTTAGATTAGATTAAAATTATTTACATTAATCCAGTAAAAAGTTAGGCTAATTTTGATATATATCAGAGAAGAGCAACCTTTTGTCCCGCTAACGGACTACTGGAGAGGTTGCTCTTTTTTGTTATCTTTAAGAATATGGATACTAAAATACTGGGGATAGGCTATATTAGGGTCTCTTCAGGTCCACAAACAGAAGGGGTTAGTCTTGATATTCAAGAAGAGAATGTCAGGCGAGTATTGCAATTGAATCATTGTACTGAAATTAGAATCTTTAATGAGGGAGGTAAAAGTGGGAAGTTGATTGAAGAGAGAGATGACTTCATTGAAGCTCTTAAATATGCTTTAGAAAATAATGCACAGTACTTTGCGGTTTATGATACATCAAGATTTGCCAGGAATGCAGATAGGGCTATAGGGATCTTTAAAAGACTTGTACAGCAAGGGACAATATTTTTATCTGCCACGGGTAAATTTGAAAATACTCCTGAAGGAATAATGATGTTCAGCATGCTTGCAATTTTTGATGAGTATCAGAGCAATAAATCTGGTGAAAAAATCAGAGATGCAAAAAAGAAGGCTAAAGAGTTAGGTCTAATTTTAGGAGTAGCTCCATCCGGATATTTAAATGTAAGGAATAAAAATAGAGGTGACATAATAATTGATCCAGTAAATGGACCTATACTAAAGGAATCTTTACTAAAATTTGCAACTGGAGAGTTCTTAACGCAAGTTGAAATGGCAGTTTTTCTAACAGAAAAAGGTTTTACTTATAAAAGATTAAAAGAAGGAAGACCAATATCTCCACAGGTTGTGAATAAAATCCTAAGGAATCCACAATACTGTGGGTACAAAACGTATGCAGATGGAGAGTTAAGTAACCCACACCCATATGAACCACTAATCACAACAACAGAGTTCCTTACTATTCAAGAGCGATTAAACCCAAGTTTACAGGCAAATGTAAAACATAAGAAGTTGAGAGATGAGCTACCCTTAAGACAGTTAGCTGTATGTGAGAAATGTAACAGGAGGCTTTATGGCTACAAACATCATAATGACAAGGGACAGGAGTATTGGAGGTATGCATGCAAGACTAAAGGCTGTTGTAAGAGTACTCAGGCCTCAATTTTAAACAAGCAATTTGAAACAATACTTCAAGGATTGAATATGGATGAAGGCAAAGTAAATTTGTTTAAAACTATACTGTTAAGACAGTTGCAACAAGGAGATGAACTAATCAAAAAGGATCAGGAGAAGCAGCAGGTTAAAATAAAAGAAGCTGAACAGGTTCTAGAAAGTAAATACTCAGTTCTTGAAAGAATAACAGAGCCAACAATAATTGAAAGGTTTCAACAGGAGATTGTAATTAAAGAAGCAGAATTGAAAGAGATGCGTACATCTCTAAACTCAACAGTTGCTCCAGAAAATTACGCACCACTGGTTGAACTTACTGTACCTAGACTCCAAAATCCTTATGCTATATGGAATAACGCGAGTGTGAGAGCAAAGGTCTTATTTCAGAAATGGCTTTTACCAGCCGGAATTACATACTCAGATAAACCTGAATTACGCATCCCTGAATTATGCTGTGTATATGAGACTTTGAGTAGTCTTGAATCTCAAAATCCTTTAGAATGCTGCGGAGAGGACTTGAACCTCCACAGGATTGCTCCCACTACCACCTCAAGGTAGCGCGTCTACCATTCCGCCACCGCAGCAATTTGTAGGCAATTATAACAGACAGTAACTATGCTAGTGAATAGCTAGAGCTATCACTTCTTTTTGGTGAGATAGTATTCAAGGTACTTTCCAAATAACAGTCTGGTATGTGCTTCAAGTCCGGGAATCGCAACGAGAACCATTCCAACAACGGGTTGAACCACCCATTCGACAATTGAGAACAACTTTTTGACGATATTAGTCTTTCCGGGTCGCACTGGTTTTAGGTACTGGTCAAGCAGTATCGAGATAATTAAGAACCAAAGCGTTAATTGAATCATGAATGATGAAACTCGTGGCAAGTTTACTCCGGTTGTTGTGGCTGCGAAAGCAGGATTTACAAGTAACGGAATGTTTCCTCCAAACAGGATAATCACAGAAGATACCGGTCCGATTATATGATCTGCAATAACATGAAGTCCCCTGTAAAATACAGCGATTGGAATCCTGCCTTGAATGAAAAGTTTGAGTAGATTCTTTAAAACCCACCCGTCATCAGAGATCCCCCAAGACCATCTTCTTTCTTGGAAGTAATTGTTCTTGATTGTTTCTAGATGAGTTTCGCCTTCTGCTGCATCTGCCATAACTTTTTGATAAATTGGCACCGTAGAAACTTTGTTGCCGAACTTAAATGCAGATTTGAAGAAGATATGAAAATCTTCTGGTGTGATATCTGGCGTCCAGTAGCCAATTTGGTCAATTAACCAGAACGAAGTGGTATATGTTGAGAACGGAACCAATTTATCTGTCCTGATCAATCTGCCGACATTATAAATTGTAGACATGCTGTTCTTGACTCTGGCATAGAATGGGAGTCTCCAGATATTTGCATACAAAATCATGGCAGCATTAAAGAACTTGAATTCTGCATCTTTTCTGGTCAAATATTCGTAACTAACATTGGCAAAGTATTGCTCTGGTAGTTGTGAGTCAGCATCACAGCTTGTTACGGTTACTTTTCGTAAATCCCAGCCTAGTTTGTCGATCATTGTTTTTGCATATTTGCCTGCTGAAGCCATGTTCGATGATTTCCCGACGATTTCATCTTCGGTAAGCTCGTGGCTGTTAATCCAGATATGTTCAAACTTATCTGCGTAGGCTTCTTTTAGTTGTTCAGATACTTTGACTCCATCTGGATCTCTAGCTTCGGCACCAAGTACAATAGAGATTTGTTTTGACGGAAAAGTGCCTGAGGCTACTTTTTGAATTGTCTTTTCTAGAACATGGTAGGGTTCCTTCCAATGAGGAATCACAATTATATGATGCAGATCTCGCCAGTTTTGCAGATCGAGTTTTTGCCTTAGCTCTTTGAGTCTGGATATTTCGGACTTTAAGTAATTCTTAACCTTTAATTTCTCGTTGGCAATAAGTATTCTATGCAGGAATCTTGGAAATCGTTTGGGTGCAATTGTTTTTGGGTCGATCTCTAATTTCTTTTTCTGCGATAACAGTCGTAGTTGTTCTTCTTTCTTCTCGATTGCTGCATCAATATCTTCAAGCTCATGAAGTCTGCCGAGCCAATCAATTTGTTCTGCATGGCGAATTCGTACAAGACTTAAAGCAAAGAATACAGCGAATGAAATCGATTTATATAAGAAGTAGACATTAAAAATGATTACAAAGTAGGCAGTAGCAAAAGGGAAAGCAAATCCACCCCAGATAGGAAAAAAGATCAGACTAAATGTGATTAACGGTGGAATTTTTTCAAAGACGAGATCGATTCTACTGCGCTTTTTTTTCATGATTATTTTGTAATCTGCTTGATGTATTCCAAATATTCTTTAGCAATTTCATCCCAGCAAAACTCTTTGGCTTTGAGATGGTTATTCTTCTTAATTTCTTCTCTATTCTCTTTGTTATTGTAAAAGTATTCAATATGTTTTCTAAGTTCTTTTCGGTCTCCGAAGTCATAGAGTAAACCATTCTGTCCTTCTTTGATCAAGAACTCTCCACCCTCTGTACGAGTTGAGATAATCACATTTTTGCGGGCCATCGCTTCCAAGATGCTAATTCCAAAAGCCTCCCACTGACTGGACATAATAAAGATTTCTGAACTCTCAAGAAGCGCCTGTTTCGTGCTGTCGTCGGCTTCTGGAAGGAGAATAACATTTTTTTCCAGATTCATTTCTTTAATCAGATTATCGATATGCTCGAAATAGTCACCTTTTCTGCCGATTGCAATTAATACTAGATCGGGCAGTTCGTGCAATAGATCTGCAGTTGCATAAATGACATCTTCAAGCCCTTTATACTTCTCAAATCTGCCCACAAAACTGATCACAAACTTGCTCTTCAGTTTGTTTTTCTTCAAAAAGCTGGAATTATCAAAATCCTCTAAATATTCTTTACTTATGCCGTTAGGTAGGTAAAAGATTTTCTTGGGATTAATTCTGTACCTTTTTAACCAGCGAATTTGCTGAGGATTGACCTGAATTACTCCTCGGTATAGCCAGTTTAGATATAGTGATTGAAAGGTATTCATAAACATCCTGATGATTTTTTGGGGGAGAGAATAATCATTTAGAGCCATAAATGGTCCGTGAGGAGTATTGATAAGTACACTTCTCGAAAATATCTTTTTCAAGATAAGCATGATGTCGTGCCAGATAAATCCAAATCCGTGGACATGTATAAGGTCATACCTGTTTCTGAGAAGATGAATGAGCATTCTTGGATAAATGGTAGCGTAGTAGTGACGATTAAGTCGTTTGAATCTGCGAATACTGATCCCAGAAAATTCTTCTGTTTCAGCTTGAGGATCTTCGCTTAGGTTGCCTGTAAGCACTTCTACTTTGTGACCTGCTTTACTAGCGCGCAATGCAATTTCTAAGCAATTGTTTTCTGCTCCGCCTTTGAACGGATGAAAATATGTAGAAAGGTAGGCGATTTTTAATGGTGATATAGTACCTGCGAGTTCGAGCAGTTTTTCTTTGGTTTTTGTTGCGCTTACATTCCAGTCGAATCTTTCAGCAACTTTCAGGCCTTTTTTAACCATAGTTTTATTTTTTTGCTCGTCTTCGATTATGCTTTGAATTGCTTCGCTGACATCGGTCGGTTCGTCTGGATTAACAAAGGCTGGTGTTTCGTCAAGAATTTCGGGGTAGCTAGATCTTCTAGGCGCTACAATAGGGACTCCTGCAGCAGCAGCTTCTAACACAGAAAAACCAAAACCTTCGTAGGTCGAGAGATGCACAAAGACACTGGCGTTTTTTAGAACAATAGGCAAGTGGATTTTATCGACTTCACCGGTAATAATCACATAATGTTTGAGTTTGTTGTCTTCGATAAGCTCCAAAATCTGCTTTGCCGCAGGATTTTGTGGCTTTGGTTTGTTGTCCCAGCCGACTTTAAATTCTTTTCCGGTCAGTACAAGCTTCATATCAGGGAATCTGGTAATCAGGTTTTTGAAGGCTAGTATTAGCGAAGGTACATTTTTGTTGGATTCAAAGCCACCGTAATAAAGAATGTAGGGTGTAGAGATTTTGTACATTAATAAAACCCTTCTGACATCTCTTGCATCTGAAGAGATTTTTTTCTGGCGAAAATTTTCGTCGATTCCTAAATGAATCCGTTCTGTTTTTTCTTCCTTAAAACCTGCCTTTTGAATCAGTTCTCTTCTGCTGAAGTCTGAGTTTGTAAGGACAAGATCTGCTTTTTTTGCTTTCTTTAAGTTGTATCTGTAAAAAATTCCCTTAAGTGCGTTATGCAAAGTTCCTTTTTGTGAATATTTTCCTGTAGCGTAAGGAATCACATCGTGGACCATTACACAGGTTTTTACTATTCCTATTGGGAGTCCTCTTTCAAAATGGGGCGCAAAATAAACATCTAATTTTTCTTGCTTTATTTTGCGCTTAACACGAAGCTTAAACCTGAGAATATTAAGAGGACTTGAATTTACCGGTTTTCCAAGGGAACAGAAAGAGATTTGTTTATTCTTGTTAACCCCTAGTTTGTTTAGATTGTCTTTTAGATTTTTGTATCCGAATAAGACCCAAGTGTGATTAGTATCTTCTATCATGCGTGCAATTATTTCGCGAGCATATGTACCAATACCTCTACTTGCATACTGATCAAACAGAAAAGTTGTGTCAATTCCTATGCGCATATATTTCTTCTGAAGCTGTATTGATTGTACAACGAGCTAATGATTACTCACAACTCATCCTGTTAAGAGAATATAGATATTCAGTCGGGGTGATTTGCAAATCCTCAATGATCTTTGCGTGTTCTTTACCCAGGTAGCGCCAGTGCCAGGGTTCGTATCTATAGCCTGTGATATGTTGTTTATCTTTAGGATAAGACATTGTGAATCCGTACTTATAAGCATTCTCTTTTAGCCATTTGCCCAGACGGGTGTTTTCATAGGCATCAGATATTGTGAAATTGTTTTCTACTGTAAGCAGATCGACTGTTGTGCCAAGATGGTGTTCGCTGAAGCCGGGAAGTGCGGCATAATAATTTGCCTTGTCGCCAATTAGCGAGCTCCAATAGGAGTGTGCTTTTGTCTGTCCGGAAAAGCTTCTGTATCCGGAACTGATTACAACGCTTATTCCCTGTTGTTGGATATCTTTAATCATTTCTACGAGTGCATCAAATGTTTCTGGGGTTACATAGGCGCTTCCATTTTTGTAAACGGGCAAACCTCGGGTTGATCCGTTGATTAGTACTGGAGGTATAAAGTTATCTGGGAGCTTATTATATTTGTCTACGACGACTTCGATTGCAAAAGGAAAGACTGTTTCTTTCACGGTTCTGTCGGGATTCTGAAGACAGGTAGAAATATTCATTCTGTTAACCGTAAGTTGATGATTGTTGATGTTTCCTACTTCGTCCGTAAGTGAAAGAGTGAGCTTGTTTTCGCCTTCAGAGAGATTGTCTAGTGTGACAAGGTATCTGAATTGGTTCTTGTTTTCTTCGATAAGTCGTAATGAGTAATTTTCTGTTTCTTTTTCAACTAGAGCCTTATCTGTTGAAAGTTTAAAAGAAGCATTTGCGTAAAATGTTTCGTTAGGAACTTCTATGCCAAGAATATTCGGGGCTTCCGATACATTGTCTGACTCTGCTGCATAAACTGTTGAGGCATTGTAGATTGTTCCTGTTTGAGAACTTTCCGGAGAAGGCAGCGAATATAGAATAAAACCTGCCGAAAAGGAGATTATCCACAGGCAAACAACAATAAGCAAGTTTTGTATATCCCTTTTCGGCATTCGCAGTAAAAATCGGATGTTACTAATTGTAAGAAATTGACAGTATTTAGTCCAGATTTATCTGCTTGCTCTCTGTAAATTGATATAATAAACTTATCGAACTTATTTTTGTTATTTACCATGTCAAAGAACGCAGCTTTATTAATTTTGGTTGTCTTCATGTTTTCGGTTGTTATGTGTTTTTGCTGCTTTGTCCTCTTTGCTGTCTCATCTATCGTTAGCGGTGGCTACATTTCAGGTATAGATTCAACTGTTTTATTGGATGGTGATTTTGCTAATACTGTCGCAGTTATTGATTTAGATGGTGTTATTACAACTGAGCCGCTGGTAGATCTGTTTGGGGCAACTACTACTGATATGACCACAAGTGTGATCTCTAAAATTGACCACGCCATTAATAACGATGGTATCAAAGGAGTTATTCTACGAGTTGATTCCCCCGGTGGAGAGGTTTATGCAACCAGAATGATTTATAACAAGTTAGTTGAACTACAAGAAGCTGGAAAGCCCCTTGTCGTGCTTATGCAGGATGTAGCAGCATCTGGTGGATACTATGTCTCTGCTCCTGCTGATTATATCGTGGCATCAGAAATGACTCTTACTGGAAGTATAGGCGTGGTATTTCAGACTACAGATTTAACTGGGCTTTATGACAAGATCGGAATTAAGCAAATAACAATTGCAAACTCTGAGGGTGAACTTAAAGTCTTAGAAGACCTTGATGATCCTCAAAGTGACGGGTATAAAGTCTTGCAAGGTGTTGCCGATGA
Organism: candidate division WS6 bacterium OLB21; assembly: GCA_001567305.1. Classification (GTDB taxonomy): domain Bacteria; phylum Patescibacteriota; class Dojkabacteria; order B142; family OLB20; genus OLB21. The sequence continues at coordinate 37,198 of JYPD01000019.1, forward strand.
TGTGCAGGATAATTTTATCAATGTTGTTGCTCAAGGGAGAGGATTATCTGTAGATCAAGTTAAGAAAATTGCGGATGCCAGAGTTTTTAGCGGCAAACAGGCACTAGAGGCGGGACTTGTTGACGAACTTGGTGAACAATCGGTTGCCTTCGCTCGCATATCCGAGATACTAGATATCGAAAATCCAAGATTCATTCTTTTGCAAGATCAAGAGAATAGTTTTAACAGCTTAATGATATCTTTACAAAACTCATTGGCACCTTGGTCCTTGCTTTCTAAGGATAAAGAGTTTAATATTAAATATCTCCTACACTTATAGTAGTTTCTTAGTCAATTATAAATATATGACAATTACTGGCTTGCGTAAACTTCTGCGCAGTAGTAGAATAGCAATTCATGTAGATGGTGAGTATCGTTTCGCTGTTGATCCATCTCTAGTTCTCGAAGAGCAGTTGTTTGTCGGTAAGACTGTCAGCGAAGAAGAGTTAGCGTCTTACCAGCTATCTGCACAAGAAGCAAAATTGGTTCATCTTAGCCTTGCCTTAATTGCCAGAAGGCCTCGCACAAAGGTAGAACTAGAACGCTATCTTATTGCAAGATTAAATCAAGAAGGTATGCCTCAAGAACAGTCTTATGACTTAGTAAAGAAGATAATTGAGAGGTTGACAGACAAGGGTTATATCGACGACAGGGCTTTCTCGAAGCTATATATTGACTCCTTAATAAAGAGCAAATATTATAGTCCATTGCAGATTAAACAGAAGCTTTTACAAAAAGGAATAGAACTCGAATTAGCTAACGAGTTGTTGTCAGAGAAATACAAGAAAGTGCAGGTCGATAATGTGATTGTTGATTTGATCAAAAAGCAATCTAGGCGCATAAAGGCTCTGTCTAAAGACGATAAAGACTATACTTTAAGACTAAAAAAATACTTGATAAAGAAAGGCTTTCGCTACTCTGATATTGAAAAGAATCTTTAATTATTAATTGGTGAAAAATGACTACTTTTGGAGATCGCGTTAAAGCAGCAAGAGAAGAAGCTAAGCTCTCGCAGTTGCAAGTTGGTGTGGCTCTTGGTGTATCTGATAAAACGATTTCTGGTTACGAGTCAGGCAGAATAAGTCCCCCGATTGATAAACTGCATAAGCTGGCAGATTTATTCAAGAAACCGACGAGTTATTTTCTAGGTACAGATCCTAAGGATTACAAAATCAGCTCAAGGTTACGCGCAGTTGAGATCATGCTCAGAGATATTCGTAGAGAACTTCGTGAAATTAAAGCTCTTTCTCAGACTGTAGATTTGGATCGCTAAAGCATTGTGCATAATAGAGCTTTCTGCTACAATCTGAGGTCAATTCAGGTAGGTATAATTAATAGTATAATCAAATTATGGGGAACTTATTAACAATAGAGCAATCATATGTAAAACAGACACCTCATTTCGAGGTAGGCGATACAATTGCTGTACATAACATTGTCCGCGAAGGAGACAAAAAAAGAATTCAGATTTTCAAAGGTATCGTCTTGGCTATCAAAGGAGATGGACTTGGAAGAACTTTCACTGTCAGAAAAATCAGCAATGGCATCGGTGTAGAAAAAATATTTCCACTACATAGCCCAAACATCAGCAAGATAGAGGTTCTTAAAAGCGGAAAAGTACGCAGTTCTAAGATTTACTACATGCGAAAACGAGTAGGTAAAAAAGCTCTAAAGGTTTCAGAAGGTGAAATGTACAGTGAAGAATTGACACAAGAAGAGCCTGTTGCAGAAAATGATGAACCAGCAAATGATCAGCAAGAGGCTATCGAAGACTCAAAGGCCGACGACAAAGCTTGAAATCGACTTGCTTAACACTGGTTATCAGCGCATAGTCGGTATTGATGAAGTTGGCAGAGGAGCATGGGCAGGTCCGGTTGTAGTTGGTGCTTTTGCTTACTATCCTTTCTCAAAAACAATTCCCGAAGTTAAAGATTCAAAGCTATTATCTCCTGCAAAACGAGAGATTATTAACGAAGAATTAAGAAAAGAGGAGTATTCTCTTGCTGTAGCCGACAATACAATGATAGACACTCTAGGGGTTGGGCAAGCAATATGTGCGCTCATAAGCGAACTTATAGACAAATTCGATGACCATAATACATTTTTCTTGGTCGACGGCAGATTCAAGGCAGACTTCCATTTAAGCTGTAAAAAACTTGTAAAAGGTGATCTTCAACACTATAGCATCGCTTCTGCATCAATACTGGCAAAAGTATTCAGAGACAATCTAATGCAAAAGCTTGATCGTTTTTTTCCCAACTTCGATTTCGCTTCAAATGTCGGTTATCCAACGCCAAGGCACATTAAAGCACTGCAGCAATTCGGGCCGTCAAAGATTCACAGGTTCAGTTACAAACCAATTAAACAGCTTCAACATGACAAACACCAGGGCTAAAGGAGCTAGAGCAGAAACTTTAGCACGAGATTATATTATCTCATTGGGGTACAAAATAATTGAGCGAAACTATACCATTAGAGGTGGAGAAATTGATATAATTGCTTCTGATTCTAATACAATCGTTTTTTTTTGAAGTCAAAAGTCTGATACAATCAAGTCGCTATCAGATTGAAGAGCAGGTTACGCAAGAAAAAAAGAAAGTCCTTATCAGAACTTGTAAGTATTGGCTACTAAAAGCAGGCAAGTTAGATTCAAACTGGAGGATTGACTTTATCGGTATTGTATACAAGAATAACCGTACAGACTATAAATTGCAGCACATCACAAATGCGATTTATTAATGGGTCGGTAGCTCAATGGTAGAGCAGTGGCCTTTTAAGCCATTGGTTGAGGGTTCGAGTCCCTCCCGACTCATATTGAAAATAATCTTTCCCCCTGGACTTCATAATTCTTTCACAATTATTTCGTATAATTAATCATGGAAAGAATACTTATAGTAGAAGATGATGATGGTATAGCTGCGATTGAGTCAGACTACCTTCGTAATTCCGGATATAGTGTATCTAGGGTTAAAAACGGTCAAGATGGTTATCATAAATTTCTAGAAGAGAAACCCGATCTCATTATTCTTGATTTAAACCTCCCATTAATTAATGGATACGATCTATGTAAGCTTATTCGCAAACAGTCTGGTATACCAATCATTATGGTAACTGCAAAAACTAAAGAGATTGAAGAACTGCTTGGATTAGAATTAGGCGCGGATGATTATGTAAAAAAACCCTTTAGCCCCAAAATCCTTGTATCGCGTGTTAAGGCCATGTTGAAAAGGCCAAACAATACAATACAAAATAATGATTCTCTTATCATTGGAGACTTCAATATTGATTTTGATAAGAGATCAGTTAAACTGAATGATCGAATAATCCCATTCACCACAGTACAATTCAACATATTTGCACAACTTATTCAAAATCCCGGAAAAGTCTTCAGTAGAAACGAGTTAATCGACAGATCATACGATGATAAAGATTTAGTAGATATTTACGATAGAACTATGGATTCTCACATCAAGAACATCAGAAAGCTCATCGAGATCGATCCCAAGAAGCCTCAATACATATATACTGTTCGTGGAATCGGATATAAGTTTAATGAATTCAATTAGAAAAAAAATCACAATTGGAATTCTTCTAACACTAGTTTCCTCAATCCTTATTGTCGGATTACTTTCAAGTCATCTACTTAATAATAGCTTCGAAGGTTTTCTACAGACACAAGAAGCAGAGGGTTTTGGGTATGGCAGAGGTAGAAATCAATCAGACGAAGAAAAGGCTTGAACGATATCAAACCATAACTTCTGAGTTTCAAAACAATATCGTACTGAGTTTGATAGTGTCATCTTTCTTAGGGTTTATTATCAGCATCGGAGTTGGTTTATATATTTCTAATCGTATTAGCAATCCACTTAAAGTTCTGCAACAAAAGCTTGTCGACATGAGGCAGAATCGTTATAAAAAAACTGGACATCGAAACAGATACGGTCGAGATAATTAAACTTGCAGAAGCATACAACAAGTTAATTGACGAATTGGCAAGAATTGAATCCTTGAGAGAAGACTTGGTTTCTGATGTGGCGCATGAACTTAAAACACCACTTACTAAGGTTATTGGTCAGCTTGAAGGCTGTGCAGATGGATTATATGAATGTGATAAATCTCATCTCACTAAGATTCTAGAGAATGCATATCAAATAGGAGCATTGATCGATTCCTTACAGAGAGTTGTAGAGATTAAAGCTAAGAAATACGAATTGACTATAGAAAAAGTCAAGCTTTCAGATTTTGTAGAGAGTATTATTTCGGGACTATCAAAAGATAGTATAAAGATTCTTAATCGCGTGAGGAATGATGTAATTATCAAGGCTGATAAAGATAAACTTAGAGAGATATTTGATAACCTACTAAGTAATGCCATCCGTCACACAGAAAAGGGAGAGGTTACAATTGATTACGATAGCACTTCAAGTTCGATCAAAATTTGTGATACCGGAGAAGGTATTGAGAAAAAAGATCTTCCATATATCTTTGAAAGATTCTATAGGGGCGATAAATCTAGAAGTAAAGAAACAGGAGGTTTTGGGTTGGGTCTGGCAATTGTAAGCGAATTGGTAGAGGCACATGGCTGGTCAATATCAGTGACCAGCAAAGTAAAGAGGGGAACATGTTTTAGTATCTCACTAAATTAATTCTCCTCCATAATTCCTCCAAATACTTGAATTAAGATTAGTTAAGCTTGAGTTAGATGTATATCAAGAAAGCAAACTTAACGCGGTTAGCGTAATACATATTTGGCTTATTAATTGTTTATCTAATACCAAGACTGCTCAAGAGAAACCTTGAGGATAATAAAAAACAAATGTAAATTATCTTTTTATATCGATTAAATTATGAGCAAAGGAAAAAATTGCGTTAGTATCCTTCGCTTTACTTACGGTTTCAGGATTGATTGGATTATCTGGTGTATCTGCTGCAGAATCTTCTGGAACAGAAAAATTAGCGATGAATGCCGAAGTCCTATCGGTTGATGGTACGAGTGTTACGATCAAAGACACTCAAACAGGAGAAATATACAAAACATCTTTTGGACCTGTAAGGTTCTCAAGAGAATATAAGGCCGGCGAGATTCTCCAAGTAGAGGGTATGAGTACCGATCATGAAAACGAAAGGAATCACAACTTCCAAACGATCAAGGTTGGAGAACTCGAGCTTCGATCAGAGTTTGGCGGTAGACCAAATTGGGCTAGGTCGAATGGTGACTCGTTAGGAAAGCATAGAGCAGGTGGTCAAGCTAACTTTATTGATGCCGATGGTGATGGCAATTGTGACAATCGTAACTAAACGCGCCGCAATATGCTCGTTATAAGGAGAAGTCGATTCGGCTTCTCCTTTTTTAATCCATTTCAAGGCTTTGTAGTTTATCTATCCCTAATGGTTCAGTGAAAAGATGGTGTAGTAAATCGGTAGCATTCTTGTAATAATCAGGGAAGTCGATATCATCATTAAATCTGCCGTATCGATAAGAATAATACTGAAGATAAAGATATATTCTGTGAGATATATCTTTCTTCTGATTATCATCAAATCTTGTAAATAAAAGATTATCATTAATTTGTTCTAGAATCTGTGCTTGATTAAGTAGACTAATTTCTACTAGTCCGAATTGATCCAGTTTTGGAATACCACCTTCAAGAGGACTTCTGTATTCTATCCCAAGTAGAGCTAGCGTTGTTAAAACAATATCTTTGCGAATTCTAGCTTCAGTTATGTCTTTAAACGGTTCAACTATTATTGAATTAAAAGAATCAGGCATCAATGTTGTTGCATTATAAACAGAATATTCAGCTGGAATAGGGCTTTGTAGGCTACCATCGCTATGTTGGTATAGCGTAAGTGCTCTGTCAATAATGACCGGATTAAGGCCTTCAACAATGATGTTGTCAGGTTTTATATCTAAATTGTATAACCCTGCCTCAAAATCTGCTTCTGTAGAATGTGCAATTCTGTTCATAATTACAAGTGCTTCTGCAAGGCTTTGGGGTTGATATTCATCAAGGGTGACCCCCTCTACGGCTTCGTATATAGTTCCGTAGAACTTTCCTACCTCATTGTTTTCCTTGTCAAATGTACTATACAGAACAACCACTCTACCGGATTGAATTGCTGTTCTCGCTACTTTTCTGTTGTCAGTTATTACTTGGAAGGTATCTGGATCAATTGCTTCTATTGTTGCATATCTTGTCGAGTTGGCTTCTATTCTG
>JYPD01000020.1 GCA_001567305.1 candidate division WS6 bacterium OLB21
CGTTGGAGTTTAATGTAATTTCCGCAGGATTATAGTTCCATCTTCGTATTCAAATTGTAGATCAGCTGCACCGCCCTTTGCATGATGTATCGGATAAAGGTCTGAATTGATTTTGAAACCACGAGTGTCACTTATAGGATTTGTGATGGTATTGATGGATAGAAATACTCGCCATACTGCCCATTCTGCCCATGCAGGTAAGTAGTCACTGCCTCCAATGATTTCTTTATTTTCAATACTTTCAAACACTGATTTAATGTCATTCACTTGCTCTGTTGAATGCTGATCTCGATAGAATTGAACTTCTTTGAGTGTAGTTAATTCATTCTCTAGATTTTCTCTTTTACGCTTCAACTGACTAATAGAAGCACCCTCTATGCTGCCTGATAACACTGCACTTTTACCAGTGATTTGTGCCATTTCAGTAAGGCGATTATTTAGCTGCTCAATATCCCTAGTCAAGAAATTAGCATCGTCTGTTGGAAGTGCGGGCAAATTAGGATTATGGAAGTGTTCAAGAAATGACTCGTTATCATAGAGTGATGGCTTACCAGCATCAATAATGGCAAAAGCTAGATTTAACTGATCTTCCTTAATAACTAACGACTGACGACCAACTGAGAAAATACCAGTGATAACAGAATATCGAACAGTCGTGTCACTGTAGTCAATAAGTGTAGCTGCCTTTGTAGGTGTAAACTTGTCTCCATATAGATACTTTGCTCTTAGTGTTAGGTTATCAATGAAAAACTTACGCTTAGCAACCCTACCACTTATTTCATCTTTTGCTTTTCTGTAATGTGCAATATCTTCGACTATTTCATGAGTCTGATCATCATTATCTGTGGTCTGTAAAAATAGAGCTATTTCTTCTTTTCCAAGCGGTTTCATTCCCCGTCTTACTAATTCAACTGCAACGCTTAATACCAAATAGAACGGGTGTATGGATGCACCATCTAGTCTAGATTCTGTAGGAGATGGAAGCTGAATCTTTAGCATTTGACGGAGGAAAACGTCACTTTCAAGCGTATCGTCGCTTAGCAGTGCATTACCAGCCTCAGTCACGCTGATAACACCATTTACTCTAGAGCTACGAGTTGTTAGCCCTAGCTATTGCAAACGCTCTGCCATTTACGTCCAGATGCTGCTTTATCAGAATCTGCTCCTCCTTGGATAATCCCAGCACTAAGGAGGACTTCAAAAAACTCTTCTTGAGCAGCCAAATCAAATACTCTTCCTTCGAAACTTTCTTTAAGAAGTGCCAGTCCTGCCTTTATTCTTTCAGGATTTCTAACTGTTGTGTTGCCTAAGTTCCAAGTCTTCATTTTTTACCTTGCAATGAATAGATATTCAGAAACGGAATTTTTATTATCTCCGACCTTATGACCGTGCGTTCCGAATGAATATTTGTAATCTACCTCTATCATTTCAACACTTTTACGGTGTTTCTCCAACATTTTTTATCATCTCCTCCTTAGTAGGAATAGAATTAGAGGAGTAAGAAATGAGTAGTGTGCTATTTGGAAATTGTCCAAATAAATCGTCGAAAGCTTTGTGGATTGTGGTCTTTGAACTAAAGCGTGATGGGTGACTGACGATTTTTTTTGTTTTAGTGTGTTCTTGGATTTCATCATCTTGCCAGTATGAAATGAAGCCTTCAACAAAATGGTATCTTCGAGTGTAGTCATTATCGGAATGATTACTTACATAAGGCGGGTCTATATAAACTAAATCGTAGTCTTTGTCTTTTAGATCGAATACATCGGTGTTAGATGCAGAACAAAGTGTGCCATTGTCAAACACTGTTTCGTTCCATTCCTTCGCTGCCAATAAAAAATGCTCTTTGAGTGAACGTGTTAAGTCTTTCCTGCCATCGTCATAACGGAAACCTGTATATGTAAACATGCCTCTAGGTCGTCGTTTGATACAGGCACGACTAACTGCTGCAAATGCTAATGACTTCTTATGCTCATCTTTTAGCAAATTTATATTCCACCACAGATTATCTAGGAACGCATTGTCTTCATCACTGAAATATAAATCCTTGAATTTCGTTTGAATAAAATTATGACCCCCGCTTTTAGTATTGATTAAGAAGTCAATGTCCTTATCTGTGAGCTTAGTCTTACTGTTAGCAATAGAAGCGTTTGCTATGTGATATGAAAACTTCAGGAAATCATTAGATGTAACTTCAAGCCCCATTTCTTTGAATAGATAGGCTACACAGCCGCTCCCTGCAAATGCGTCTAATGCTGATTTAGGGTCTAATTGTTTTACAACTTGAGCAATAGTAGGGATTAGCTTTCGCTTGCTTCCCATGTATCTTGTATTAGGATATTTGGTTAATACTTTTGGTGCGTCTTTAGTAGTCATAGTTGGTGACGATTATTTCTGTAACCTCACCTCTCTTTGACGCATCTTTATTTATTAGTCTTTTTGCGTAAACAGTATCTACACGCCATTCCTTATAATGCTCACGAGTAAAAGGGGTGTCAGAGTTAGAAAGCATGACGTAGCAGCCCCTCTCTGTAAGTTTATTATACAGCTCTGCTAATCTTTCGTGGTCATTCTTGTGGAACTGTTCTTTGTTATATCTCTTGAAATCTGAGTATACATCTTTGGGGTAGTATGGAGGGTCTAGATATATGAAGTCACCAGCCTTAGCTTTTACGAGAACTTTTTCAAAACCAGCTTGGTAAACGTCAGTATTTTGAAGTATCTCACTAGCAGCAAGAATTCTATCGGTTTGAACGAAGTTGGGGTTTTTGTAGTTCGCAAACGGGACATTAAATTGACCATTCTTATTAACCCTATACAAACCATTGAAGCACGTACGATTCAAGTAGAGTAAACGGGCTGCACGTTCTATTTTACTCAGCCTACTTTGGTCCTGACTTCTAATAGAATAATAGAAGTCTTTTTCGTTCTTGTATTTTGATAATGCTTCCAATAACTCATCGGGATTGTCACGAACTACGAGATAGGCATTAACTAGGTCGTCATTTATATCAGCAATTACAGCCGCTTCGGGTGCAATGGCAAAGTATAGTGCTCCACCTCCAATGAATGGCTCAAAGTATACGTTGTACTTTGCTGGCACTCTCTTAATCAACTCGTCTAGCAACTGTGTTTTACCACCCGCCCATTTCAAGAACGGTTGTGCTTTTACGGTCTTATTGCTTGTCGGTTTCGTTGCTACTGACATCGTATTTCAATTATAACCGCTAATGCTATGGTTGGGGTAGTTTTGTTTACTTTTATAATATTTTGTTACTTAAGCAATAGATACTCATCTTTTGCTCTAGGACCTCTCACAGACGCTCAATATGCGTCACAAAGGGTATATTTTCACAGGGTTCTCGTTCATCTTTTTACAAATCATTTTGGTTAGTAACCCTGCCCAAACTTTTTTAGATCGTGTACGGGTCAAGCGTCATTTCTGGTTGTTGATAATGGGCAAGATCACAGTAATAATTTCGTCCGTTTCAAGCTGAGGTTTTTTCTTCTTTTCTCGATTCATATTTTCATACTAACAGGAACCATTGCGAATACAATTATCTGACATAAATTAAGTAAAACCCCACAAAACGAGGCAAGTTTTCTACAAACTGTCAGATGAAAGATTATCAAAAAACATAGGTATATAACTCTGCCCCTTGTATGCTTCGATAATCATTTCAGTAAACTCTGGCTCCGAATTTAGATAACGGTAGAACGGGTCTCTGCTAATTCTAGAATTTCTATATGCAGCACTTACTGTGTAGTTATTCTGTATGTCCCGAGCAACGCGAATCAATGTTAGGTATGTGACTTTGTGTCGTTTCCCAATTGTTTTGCTAATCATCGTATCTCCTCACTTTTTTGTATTAGTCTCTATATCTATTATCTCAAATTGGCTGTAACAAGATGCAATCACCTATAATTGATATGCAACTTATGATAGCAAACGAAATTCTGCCAGAGCAAACGACTTCGCAGTAGCTAAGGCACTGAACGATTTAGTCAAAGCATAGTGCTGGTATATGTAGGAATTGGACAGGATTTGGCTAAAGACAGCGATATTGACGGGCTGAATCGAGCATATATCCTCTTAACAGATGAACTTGAAAAAATATACTCACGTTATCCAGAATTACAGGAACTAAAACCTGATCCAATTTGGAAACTTTTTGATGTACTCAAGGGATAAACTGAGGCAATATCTGATCATATCAATGATACTGATGACTTTGGACATAATCATAATCTAAGAGTGGAAAAACTATTTATCATTTCTGGTGCAGAAGAACCCGACTACACACTTGAGCAACAGGAGTTGGTCAAAACTGCTAATGATCTCACTGTGAAATACGTCGAAATACTTAAAAAACCCTCAGTAAAAATAGCTCAAAAAAGGTTGAATATGGATGGGAAATTTTTGAATATGGTCTGACCTATAAGCCAGACGGAACTATCTTAATAAACCACGCATTAAAACTTAAGAAAGTTCATGCTGGGCCCATTGCTGAAAAACTGCTAGAACAATCAATCAAAAATCCTAATAAAAAATTCAAGCCAGATTGAGGAAAGACATCAAGGAACATCAGTACCATTATAAGTAGTGCTGGCTTCGCACCTGTACTCAGGGATTTGTTTTTCCCAACTGTCAGTGGAAACACAGTAGTATTTCGTCCATATGTAATCAAACATCAAGCAGATCTTGAGCGGATAGATAGGTCTGAACTGGAATAGCTGCTCAGAGAAAACAGTGCTTTGTGTCGAGTAGTATTTGAACCAAAGTGAACCGTAATGGTTGTCCTGCACCCTATGTAGAAGTCAACGACCTAGAAAAGTTAGTTTATGACTCCGTTAAAGGAGTGCAATTTAGCCAATATTTTATAGACGCAGTTGTTGAAAAAGCGCGTGGGTTTGTTGACGAAAGCCGGAAACGTGCCGGGGTGAAATGCAAGTCTGTATAAACCAACGAACAGCATTGGAGTTTAAACGAAACAAACTTGAAGACGCTTTACTAGACAACACTGTTGACCGAGTTGTATTTAAAAGAAAACACGACGAAATTGAGGCACAACTTAAACTTGTTGATGACCGTACCCGCGAAACAGAAGCTCAAAGCCGTGTTGATATAAGCCTAATAGAAGACGTGCTCAACTTTACCCGCGATATTGGTAGAACTTATGACGAAGCACCTGACTTTTTGAAACGACACTTTTTACGATTCTTTTTTGAAAAGATAATGGTGAAAAATAAGAAGATAGATAACGTTATTTACACATCGGTGGTTGCTTCGCTAGTAGAAAACAACTCGGTTATAATAAAAAACCTTATGCTCGAGAAGCGTAGTTTTAATATAACCAAAGAGTTAGCCTTTCTTATCAAGACATTCGAAGACTTCAAGCTTATTCAACAAATAAGGCAAGATATGGAACAAGTTAGACCTGCAATGGTCATTTCACCATAAACTATGAACAACTCCTTAAAAGTACTATTTGAAGAGTTTCAAGAAAGACCAATAGCTTTCATGCCTATTTATTCAAAAATAACTGGTAGCGTTACCGCAGGCCTTCTGTTGTCTCAAATAGTCTATTGGGATAAAACAAAAGAACATGGTGAATTTTTTTAAAACAGATAGAGACTTCTGTAGAGAACTATATATGGGCCCTACTGAGTTTAAGAATGCTAAGAAAACTTTAGTAAAAATGGGGATTATAAGTACCAAACGAAAAAATACGCCAGCCAAGACTTATTATTTACTGAATACGAAAAGATTAATCGATTTAATAACCTCAAATGTCGATTTATCAAAGTCAGTTAGTATGAAACCGCCTAACTTGTTGGTAGAAAACCAACCAACTACTACAGAGAATACAACAGAGAGTACTATTTATGCCCCTTCTTATCAGAATGGGACTAATAAAGATACAATTTCTTATTATTTAAACAACAATCCCTCTGAATCAGAAGACGTTAATAAGGCTATTCAATGCTATTTAGACCATTATGTTGATTTATGTAAATAACCCTCACCCGGAAATTACTTATAAACAGTATCAGAAATTAATCAAGACGCTATTATTGGAAAGCGAACAAAATGATCTTAAACTTGAGCAATTTGAAAGAATGATTGAGGGCTGGTTTACTGATAAAGACGTACATAGCAACTACAATATCGTACATTTTGCTACGCCGGGTGTATTAAAAACCCAATTTTATAAAAATATCTATCGATATGGACAATAATTTGTTTGAATAAGTAGATTTAGAAGTTGTTTGCAAGGGTCTTGCGAAGAACCTTGATAAATTGGATCAATAACCTCTTAGCTCTCTAAAAGAGCTGTTAACATTTCAACCTTTTTAAACAATTCGTCGAAAGTAATCACTTCTACTTGCTTTGAATCACTTCTTATTAGTTCGGACGATCTTTTTT
>JYPD01000021.1 GCA_001567305.1 candidate division WS6 bacterium OLB21
ACAAGAATCATTGAAGATAACTATGGCTTTAGAGTGCTAGGCTTAAAGCCAGCACCAAGGCAATTTGTTGCCGAGACATGGTTTGTTGAATCAAGAAAATAAACAAAGATTCTTTGTAAAATATATTGATAAACAACTATTCATACCCGAAGTAGTAGCTAGTTTGCCTGTACTTGATGCAATGCATAAGGCGGGAATTGATCGCATCAATTGGCCAATTCTCACAAATGCAAATAATTTTTATGTCGAGATTGATAAGGCAATACTTGTGCTATTTAATGCCTTTGACGCTTTGCAGTCGTATGATTACAGCGAAGAGGCGTTTGGAAGCTTGCTTGCAAAAATCCATGGTATTACTGCAAAGATTGAAGTTCCAATTCCCACCGAAGATTATAGCTATGCTTATAAAGATTCGTTTGAGTCACGCTTAGAAGGCATCTTGTCTTCGCAACTAGTAACAGACGAAGTTACAAAGAAGCTAAAACAAATACTACTTAAGTACGAAAAGCGGATTCGTTTTGAATACGATTTGTTCCAGTCGCTCACCAAGCAAATGATCGAACTTGATCTGCCAAAGGTTATTACACACGGCGATGCGGGGGGTAATACCCTTGTGAAATCACCTAATGACTTGTACATAATTGACTGGGATTCAATCCTTTTGGCTCCGGCAGAAAGAGACACATGGATTCCGTCCAGTAAGTTTTTTTGTTGGTTACAACAAAGTTGTTCCTACTTTTACGCCAAACAAGGTAAGTACCGATTTCTATACTCTCATGTATTATTTCCGTTCGATGGCGCAATATTTTGATGAGATCATTTCTGAGAAAACTGATGAGCATCGCCTTGAAAATTTACACGCTATAGAACATGATTTTCTTGAAGGCTGGATAAAAAAGTTTCTACTTAGGGTTTATTCCAAGTCAGGATCATAGCAATGGAAGAAATACAACTTGGGATATACAGGCATTACAAAGGAAAAGAGTACGAAGTCTTGGGTGTTGCCCATCATAGCGAAACACTCGAGGAACTTGTGGTATACAGGGCATTGTATAAGAGCGATGATTTTGGCGAGAATGCTTTGTGGGTAAGGCCTCTAACAATGTTTAACGAGAGTGTTCAGGTTGAAGGCAAGGCCGTTCCGAGATTTCAATTTATCTCGAAAAGATAAGTGTCGTATCAATATATTGTGAATATATGCTAAAATCCAGCCACTTTACAATTAAAACATGGAAACACCTGAAATCAAAGTGGCTAAGTTCCCAACCCTTAAACCAATTGCTAATGCAATAATTTCTGCAAAATATTATGCAGGATTGTCTTCTGGTCAGGCAGGCATATACCGTAAAGAAGACGGTTCACTCGTAACGGATACAGATAGTAGAGTCCAGGACTATCTTGCTAGTGTGCTTGCAGGGGTATACGAAGGGCAGGGGTTGTCATTTGTCATGGAAGAGAAAGATACCGAAAATGCTGCGGCCTATCCATTTGTAGAGAGAGCAGAAGTCACGGTGTATCTCGATCCGTTAGACGGCACAAGTTCTTATGTTAAAGGTACGGGAAACTGGGCGATTTCTGTAGGCATAAGATCGGATCATTCGGCTCTAGGCATAATTCAGCCCGCAAAGGGATTCATGCTAATTGGTCACCAGGGAGAAGATGGCAACAATATTTATACTTGGAGGAATGGACGAATAGTTGAAATAGGACCAACAACTTTGCATACTGATCAATGGCGAGTTGCCGCTCATTATAATCACCAAAGTATAGAAACCCTAAGAAGGATATATTCAATACTAAAAGGATCTCCAGTTGTCGATCCCCGCAGTTTTGGTGATGCTCCACAACCGGGGTCTTTAGCAGCAGATATTACAGGTCTTGTTACCGGTAAATACAATCTAGTGGTCAACGGAGGATGTTATCCCTGGGATATTGCGGCAGCTCAGACAATTATTGCATCAGGAGGGCACAAAATTATGGATTGGGAAGGTAACGAGATTAATCTTGCTGGGCTTAATGACCCAAGGCAGATGCTTAGAATAGTTGCGGGTAGTCCCGAAAATATTACTAGGTTTTATGACCAAGTTTACGGTTAGGCCAAAAGGAGCAGAGTAAATAAGACCGAGAACATTACTCCACATAGAAAGATCAAAAAATACAGCACGAGAACAGGTAAGCACCCGGATAAGACTGCGTTTCCTGTAGTCGTTTTATAGTAAGATTTTATTGCCGCTACGATAATGTAATAACTCCAAATCATGAAGATAGGTGTGGTGCAGATAACCAATGTTGAAAATATGTTGTAGGCAACATAGAAGCTTCCATCAAGATAAACAAGCGGTATAAACAGCAGGTAGATAAATGTTAGTAGTAGGCTGTATACCATATAGGGAACGAGGGAGAGAATATAGATTCTGGTAACTTCTTTTAACGAAGGTTTTGGTGAACTGGAATCTATCAAAACTGTCGATCCAGCAATCTGTACAAGATATATTGCGGCAGCAACAAAGTAAGAGAATAAAATTGCTCCGGCAAGTATTGTGATTATGAAGGTTCTGTCAAAACCAATTAAAGCAGGATCTTGAAGGGCAAGTGGAATACTTATTACGCCACCTACTAAACTAATAGCTATATATACTAAAAGAACAGCCTTGGCATTAAACCTATTGCCTTGAGTTGAGTAGAGACTCGGTCGAAAGATTAAATTGAGATAGTATTTCATGTTCGTATATTAATTACTAAATTATTGCATATCAAATCGCATTTTATAATAGGTCAAATGTAGTACTCACGAGCGGTATTTTGTATAATGGAAACATGAATTTAAGTAAAACAGATAAAAACTTTTTGTTAATCTTTTTCTGGATACTTAGTGTAGTAATCGCTTTTCTGCTTGGTGCAGTACTAGTTTTTGCTTCAAATCGGCTTGGATTAGAACTTCCAAGCATAATTCCTCAGCAGAATTGCAATTATAATGGTGCTACATATAAAAACGGAGAATCCTTTCTTGACAGCGACGGGTGCAACACCTGTTCATGTATGAACGGAGAAGTTGCATGTACACTTATGTATTGCTTCGACGATTTTCCTGACAATACTTTAGAGAATCCAGAATCTTCAGATTGATTAGATAGTATGCTAAAGTATTTTCAGCAGTATACTGTCCAATGTCAAAAAAAGGATTCAATTTATTAAGACCTCAAATAGAACCGCCTACAGTCTGGACAAAAGTCTACGACTGGGCTGTTGGTTCTGCCAGAATAGTCGTCATTCTCGTCGAATTGGTTGTAGTTTTGGCTTTTGCAATCCGAATAGTTATCGATGTTCAAAGCAATAACTTAAACGAAGAAATTAAGACCAAAGAATCTATCGTTCTTGTTTTTCAGTCGTCTGAACTCAGATATCTGAATATTCAGCAGCGAACTAGTGCCTACAGAGACAACTGGGAATCTACTCCTGTATTTTCTGGAATCTTTGCCGAAGTGAGCAGCTATCTCCCCCCGGGTGGCAAAGAATTAACAGTTCTAATTAACCCGAGTTCGGGAGTCTTTGTTAGCGGTACGGCACCTGTTGCAGAGATCGGAGTTATGGAGGAAAACTTTAAAAACTCAAATACATTCTCTAGGGCAACTCTTGATTCTATAGAAGGTGAGGGCGCGGTTATAGACGCCGCCTTTTCGTTATCAGCAGATATTGCTATTCAAGAGAATAGAGAGTTTCAACAAATTGAACAAATTGTAAGTAAGTTAAATTAATTGTATTAATATGCCGGCAGGGCCAAGAAAAACAACAAAAGTCTTAGCAACACCGCAGGGAAAGACCTATGCGGTTCTATTGATAACATTGTTTGTTGCCGTTCTTATGTTTTTCTTGGCCATCAGACCTGCTTTTCTATCAATAACAGATCAAAACAAATTAAACGACGAAAAACGCACTTATCTTAAGCAGCTTACAGATAAAGAAAATGCACTTAAGCAACTTGCTGCTCAAGAGGCTCGTTATTCAGAAGAGATTGCACTACTCGAACAATTCTTACCCGATGGAAGAAACGACGAACTTGTGATTGCTAACATTAGCAGAATGGCAGAAGCATCTGGTTGCAGTGTCGAAACAGTTTCTCTAGGGCCGTCAAAGCTGCCCACTAAGCCAGATATTATTCATATAACCAACCTGCTTAGCGTCGAAGGATCTATTGTTACAAAATGTAGTCTTGCTTCAATGCAACAATTATTGGGATCCATCGAAAGTTTCCCTATACCTATCGAGGTTAGATCTATCGGTTACTCCGAAAGTAAGGTGCAAGAGTCATTAGGAGGCAAGGACTATGATTTAAATATGAACATTACCTATTATTTTTGGAATTCACTGTAATGAGTAAGTCCTGGATTCTATTGATAGTAATAGCGGTTATCACCATGTTAGTTGTCGGTGGTTTTGAGTTTTACCAGTCTATAAGTGGAACAAATATCGAATTCCAGAAAAGAGTTGTGAACTTGCAGATATCCTCAAGCCTAGGTACCGATGTTTTAGATTCTGTTCGAGTTCTTGATCAGGGGTTCTTTGTTCGCGATGGTGAACTTGACGATAACTTCCAGTCAGAAATCGTCGACCCCGAAATACTAGAACAAGAAGTATTGTTCTAATGAGACAATCTGTAATAGCAATAGTTGCAGGGATCCTTTTTTTTCTTTTGTTTTCCTATGCCTTCAATTATCTATCTCCTTGGAACTTCTCTGAAGTGGATCTTGCAATTTCAAGGTATGGAATGGAAAGCGGTTCGGAATTTATTGAATTTGTTGAAAACTCGATACAACTGGGTACCATTTGGAAGCTCCTTGACATTAGAAATGTCATAATCATGTTGCTAATTTTTGGAGGTGGTCAGGTGCTAACATTTGCCGGGATTCATATGCTTATAGACAAAATTTTCTTTAAAAAATTCTATGAACAGCCGAATCATTTTGCTGCTTTAAGGCGGGGAGCGTTGATCTTTATAATAATTTGTACTTTAGTTTTTCTCAAAAGTATTGGTGGTCTAATTTGGTATAATATTTTTGCTGTGGTATTGCTTGCTGTTTTGATAGAATATGCTTTCTCGGCAAGATCAGTTTCAGATTTAAAAGATTCAAAACAAACACAGGATGCATAAAAAAATTCTTGTAGGCGTTGCTTGGCCCTATGTTAACGGAGACATTCACCTCGGTCATCTTGCCGGTTACCTTATTCCGGCAGACATTGTTGCCAGATATCAACGACTCCGAGGTAACGATGTGCTTATGGTCTCGGGTTCAGATACTCACGGTACACCGATTACAGTCGAAGCCGACAAAAAAGGAGTTCAGCCTGCAGAAATTGTTAAACAATACCATCAGAACGATATTCAGCTTTTCAAGAAGTATCGATTGAGCTACAATCTCTACACTTCAACGCAAACAGAAAACCATAAACGGGTGGTCCAAGAATTGTTCCTTGATCTATTAAAGAATGATTACATTGTCAAAGGAACAATGAAGCAATATTTCGCAACTCAAGATAATCAATTCCTGCCAGATAGATATGTAGAAGGTACCTGTCCATACTGTAAGGCAGGTCAACAAAGAAGCGATCAGTGTGAATCCTGCGGACGCTGGATAGAAGATGGAGAACTTATCGATCCTGTAAGCAAATTAAGTGGTTCACCTGTTGAACTTAAAGACACAGAACATTACTTCCTTGATTTTTCTAAACTCGATAACGAACTAAAGCAGTATGTCGAAGATAAAAAAGACATCTGGAGAAACTGGGTTTGGAAAGAAACGAACGGATGGCTCAAAGAGGGTATGAAGAAAAGGGCAATAACCCGAGACATGGACTGGGCAATAGATCTTCCGGTCGAAGAAATCTTAAAACTTGATAAATCCAAACAGCTTGAAAATTATGACGGAAAGAAGATATATGTTTGGTTTGAAGCTGTAATTGGTTACCTGTCTGCACCTCAAGAATGGGCGGTGCTTGAATCCGAGAACGAGGACATTATTTTCACTAAGGGTGAAAGTCAGGATACTGACTGGCAAAATTGGTGGCTAAATCAAGATTCTGAACATTACTATTTTATGGGACAAGATAATCTTGTTTTTCACACGCTGATGTGGCCTGCTCAACTTATTGGCAGCAAAAGAGGCTACAAGCTCCCAACTCATGTTGTGGTAAACAAATTTATGAACTACGAAGGCAAAAAATTCAGTAAAAGCCGCGGTTGGACGATAGATTCTGCACAAATGGCCGACAAATTTGGAACAGATGCAGTTCGTTATTATATATCGGCAAATCTTCCCGAACACAAAGAAGCAAACTTCACCTGGGAAGGATTTACGGATGCAATAAACAACGAATTAGTCGCTAATTTTGGCAATTTAGTAAATCGCTCTCTAACATTCTTTGCCGCAAGATATGATTCGCATTTAACAATTGATGATTACAAAATTGATACAAAAGTGCAGGCAAAGGTTTCAACATGCTTTGCCAAGACCTCGTCTCTGCTTGATATGGCAGAAATATCGCCCGCAGTTAACGAAATAATGGCTTTGGCAAAGTTTGGGAATCAGTACTTTGAAACTCAGGCAATCTGGAAAGTGATAAAAGAAAAGCCCGAAGAGGCTGAAGAAATTATGCTTAATCTACTAAATCTGCTGGCAAATCTGTCTGTTTTGATTGCACCGATTCTGCCTAATTCTTCTAGTAAATTAATGGCTATGCTTGGGATCAATCTCCCAGGGGTTAGTGTCGATCTAGATCTCTGGCAGCCACAGGTAAGAAATTCTTTTGCGTTGAGTTCTGCTCCAGAAATATTATTCACCAAGCTTGATCGAGATCAGGTTGTTTCAGAAAAGGTATGACCTCATTTACATCACTTCTAAACGGTGACTATCTCTTCGATTCTCACTGTCATCTGAACTATTCTCAAGATGCAGATATAGGCCAAATAATGCTTGATGCAAAAGCGGCAGGTGTGCATGCGGCAATAAGCGTGGCAGTCAGAGGTAACGATGCAATTGCAGACAAAGACGCAGGAATAGAAGGCGTTTTTTTATACTTGTGGTTATCACCCGGAATTGGCAATAAAAGGGGGGAGTAATTATGTTACTGACATTAAAACCAAACTTTCTGAATTATTAACAGAGCTTGATAAGATAGTAACCGACTACGATCCGATAATGATCGGTGAATGTGGACTTGATTTCTACTGGCCTCGTAAACAGAATTTTTCTAAGCAGGAATACGATGAATGTGTCGGAATTCAAAGGGAGTTGTTTGAAGGGCAAATCATGCTTGCGATCAAGCATGATTTGCCTCTCACAGTTCATAGCAGAGATTCGTTACCCGAATGTCTACAACTCTTAGATAAACACCCCAAAGCAAAAGTGGTCATGCATAGCTTCACGGGGGATTATGGACAACTACTAGAAATTAGAGAACGCGGACACCTTGTGGGGATCAACGGAATAATAACTTATTCTTCTGCAAAGGATTTGCGCAAAGGCTTGGTTAAATATCTTAAAGACTCAGATATCAAGACTCCTAAAGATTTGTATTCGCAAGGAATTGTTCTAGAAACTGACTCTCCTTTTCTTCTGCCGCGAGGTTCTGTACAAAAGAAGAATCAACCTGCTAATATTCAATTGATCTGGAACGAAATTCTGTTTTTAATTAAATAATTAATTATTATGGCTACTTCGCAAGACATCATAAGTCAGAATACTTCTGAGACAGATAATAGAACCCCTTTTGAGATTGCAAACGAAAGAATGAACGAGCAGATAGAGAATTTTTCCGGGATAATGCTAGAGGAGGGTAAAATATTAGGCATAAGTTATGACCCGAATACCAGTATTATTAGATTCGAATATAACGGTACAATAAAAGTTTTTAAATACGAAGGCGATCCAATAGTCACTACTAGGTTAATTAAGGGTTTAGGCACTTTTGCCTCTTACTTTAGAGATGAAAAAGGAAAAGAAACTGTCGAGGCATATATTGAATCACTTGGGCTGGATAACGAAACGGAAATCAATGGTAGAAGGTTTAAAATTAGTCCTAAGCCGTATGACATCTTGTTTAGTGAATTACCTGTTACCAGAGATTCTTCGTTAATTTCCTCTGATAGTGAAGAGTCTAAAGAAGTTCAGCATACCTTAGGTAACTTATATTCTGTTCTGGCTGTTCCCCTAACAATGCTAGAGGTTCCAACAGAATACGATACTGATGATACACTTTCAAAATTTTCAAAAAATTTCGCCGCATTTCTTCGGATAACAGAATTTCTGTCTTTGGCTTGGGGCGGAGATAAAACTGATCACGATCCGCAAGTACCTTTTGAGCAACTAAAAAAGATAATTGATGGCTATGGAGAAATGAAGCAGTCAGATGGAACCATCAATTATATAGAAACAGGTGAAATGCCAAGAGAAGAAAGTTTTCTTCGCATCCTAGATATTCTAGAATTGGTGAACAATGCTCAGAAAATGTTTAAGAAAAGAGAAGGAGATGGCATTATTCTAGATAAGAGTATTAAAGTTGCTGTAAATAACGTTGGTGATGATATTGTTTACTCGGTTTCAGATACAGCCAAGGGTATGGAAAGAGACAAAGTTCAAAGTCGCTTCGAGGAAGGCAATTCGGGCAGAGGTAGTACTGGCCTAGGCTTAAATCTTCTACTTCATAATGCATCCGCAGCAGGAGGTAGTGTGCGTGTTTCTTCTACAGATAGCAAAGGTAGGTACGCCGTTAAAGTCACATTAAATAAAGATGGGCAGGTTGTTGTAGAGGATTTGGCAGTTGAGCCAGATTTCGAAGCTAGCGAATACGATACAACTATTGATATTATTATTCCTAACGCTGAGGCCAGCGAGAATACATAATTGTTTTACTTTCTTTGTCTGTTTTCGGTAGATCTTGCCAAATCCGTTCGCTAATAAACGGAATAAATGGGTGCAATAGAATCAGATATTCTCTGAAGCAGTTGTATAGAGTCCACTGTGCTGCAAATCTGCTTTGTTTTTCTTGCTCAGAAGTATTAATAGGGTTGCCGTTCTTATCTTTTGTATACAAGCGCATTTTTACTTCTTCTAAATAGATATCCGCAAAAGTATGCCAGAATGAATCATATAACTCTTGCGCAGCAATGCCTAGATTAAAGTTATCCAATCTACGCGTTGTATCTGCGATTAGAAGGTTCATATGATCGAGCATAGTTCTATCGGTCTCGGCAAGGTTAAGATTTTTTATATCGGTGTTTGCAAGATGATCAATGTTCAAATCTTCAAGATTTGAAAGAACGAATTTCGCTGCATTCCAGATTTTGTTAAGAAATCTTTTGTATCCTTCAAGTTTTTCGTAGCTTACTGGATAACTTGAACCGGCTCGATTTCCAACTACATAAAGTAGTCTTAGTGAATCAGCTCCGTATTTGGTAATGATCTCTTCCGGAGCAATAACATTTCCTTTAGATTTGCTCATCTTTTGCCCATCTGGAGCTTTAACCAGACCATGTAAATAAACATGTTTGAAAGGAATCTTGTTTTCTGTGTATAACGAGAGCATGATCATTCGGCTTACCCATAGTTCAAGGATATCGTGTCCTGTCTCCATAACATCAGTAGGAAAGAAGCAGTCATTGATGTTGTTTGCCCTAAGCGTGGCATACGGCCATTGCCCAGAACTAAACCAGGTATCGAACACATCTTCGTCCTGAATCCAGCCTTCCTCTTTAATGTGATACCTCTCCATTTGCAGGTTGGCAATATCGGTTCTGGATTCGTCTGCATTCATTCCTCCAAGTTGTCTTCTAATTACTCGGTACACGCCCGCATGTGTTACGACAAGAATTTTCTTTCCTGTATATTTTTCGGCGGTTTCTTTGATCCAATCTTCAACACGGCTTTCAACTTCTGTAATTGTTTCTGCCTCAGGAAGTTCGGGTTGAAAGAGAGGAGAATTGCTTTTTGCCAGTTCAGGGTTTTCTGCAATTAGTTCTTCCCAGTTTTTGCCCTCGGCGATACCAAAGTCTCTTTCTCTAAGTCTTTCGTCGGTAATTATGTTTGGTTTGCTGTTTTGTTTAGCAGCAATGATTTCTGCGGTTTGAAAAGCCCTTTTTTGTGGCGAAGAGATTATCAAATCAAAGGATTCTTGCAGATTATTTGCATAAATCTCACATTCTTTAATTCCTGATTCACTTAAGGGGGTGTCGATTCTGCCTGTTAATCTGTGCTCCTGATTATGTTCGGTCGCTCCATGGCGAATAACTGCAAATGTCGTTCCCGGTGGATCAATTTGAATCTTGGCAAGTCCTTTATTGACTGCATCGTTAATATTTTCTACTTTCTCTCCTCCAACTGTCTCTACCACCTGACCTTTTTCGTCAATATCTTCACTAAGTTCACCTTTGTACCAAACAGGAATTCGGTATCCCCACCATAGAGACCTTGAGACTGGCCAGTCATGAAGGTTTTCCATCCAGGTTAGGTATTTTTTTGTCATGTATTTTGGGTGGATCTGGATTTTTCCTGATTTTACAGCCTCGATTGCCGGCTGTTTAAGCCTTTCCACATCAATGAACCACTGTGAAGACATTATCTGTTCGATGACAGCTTTCGATCTTTCTCCGACCATTACACTTTGTGTGTGAGCCTCTTTCTTTTCGATGAGTCCCTGTTCTTCGAGGTCAACAAGTACTTTGCTTCTAGCTTCTTCGGTGCTAAGTCCATTGTATCTTTCGGGGATTGGGCCGTACATTTTGGCCTGTTTATTAATTACATTGATATATCCGATCTTTTCGTTTTCCTTGGCAACAGAGTTCCATTCGTTCATCATGACATAGTCGTCGTATGAATGTGCCGGAGTGAGTTTGACTGCTCCTGTTCCAAATTCACTCTCAACCCTTTCAGAGGTAATGATTGGGATTTCTCTATTGGTAAGTGGAAGCACCACTATCGCTCCAATAAGTTTTTTGTATCTCTCGTCTTTAGGGTTAACAATAACTGCGGTATCTCCCAGCATTGTCTCTGCTCGAGTTGTGGCAACTGTAATATGATTTATTCCATCAATTTCTTGCTTTAGCGGGTATTTAATATAAACAAGTTCCGTTTCCCTTTCGACTCTTTCGGTATCGATATCTGCAAGGGTGGTCTTGGCAACAGGATCCCAATTTACGATGCGAACGCCCTTATATACCATTCCGTCTGAATATAGAGAAACAAAGGTGTTCAAAATCGTATTTACGACTCTTGGGTCAAGTGTAAATAGGTTGCGCTCGTAGTCGCTTGACAAACCAATCCTTTTTTCGTCGGCCATAACCATGGGCATAAGTTTTTGAAAATGCGCATACGATGCTTTGTAGAATTTTTCGCGTCCTAGATCTTGTTTGCTCTTTTTTTTATTTTCTAGAAATATCTTTTCTACTACCACCTCGCCTTGTATGCCTGCGTGGTCTTTTCCGGGTTGTCCCAGTACTTTCTTACCAAGTAATCTGTTGTAACGAAGTAAAACATCTTGGTATGCATATCCGGAAACATTCCCGATATGTGGTCGCATATATGCGTTTGGTGGGGGATTAACGATAGTGAAAGGATCTCTCTGGTCGGCACGCATTTCTGCCTCGGTCTGTAATCCCTTTTCCGGATGATATTCCGGTTTAAAAAATTTATTTTCGAGCCAATAATTTAATATTGATTCCTCTGTTATTGTTGCTTCGTATGGTCCCTTGGTTAGCATATATATGTTTATAAGATACAAAAAACCCTATCCGCCAACCGCATTACAGCTGCGATTGTCGGATAGGGTCCTTCGATATATAAGGAGGTTCCACCCTGATCCATGCCTTTTCGGGCATCTCTTGCGGCTATTTCGGGCCTACCCGAAGGATTCTACTAATCAGAAATACTGAGTTTCTTTCCTTTGCTCCCCGATGACTAGGTCGGTTCAACGCATTGTTATTTGATTTGAGACTAATTCTAACAAAGAAACAGTCTAGAAGCAATTATTGAATATAATAGTTGTACGAACTTAATCTTTGAATTATTAAATGTAAAAATCAATTGTTCATGAAAAATTAAGATGTTCGTTGTAAGTTGAAGGAGGGTAGGTAATTCTGGTTACGATTAGTATTTTCTGTAGGTTATTAATACGGGTTCACTCGACAATTATATTTCATGCTTCTAGATAATTAATGCACAAACTTGCAAATATCGGTATTTGTTCGGCTAGTCTATATGCAGGGACTAACTAGGGACTACTGTCTGGCAACGGGATCGATTGGTAGAGAAAAAATGACGGCGCATAAGCTGTTGCTATCTTGTTTTCTTGTGTTTTGTAACAAGAAACTGAATTAATTATCTCTAATTGTGGACAAGTTAAGAAATAGTTAAGACTAAAAGTGTATTAATTATGTAGACAATAATAATCATCTATGTTTGTTTCCGATATACTTTTTAGCACACTATTTCCTCGAACTTGCCGTGTATGCGGCAAGAATAATTATTGGATTTGTCCTGAATGTAGAAGTAACTGGCAGCAACCTGTTGTTCCAAACATTGATGGTTTCGATATTGTTTTAGCCTGCGTTCCTTACGACAACCTTGCACAAAAAATCATGCACGATTATAAGTTTAATTTTTATTTTGATTACGCAGCAGACATTGCCTTTATGATGAATACACGGTTACAAGCTATTGATTACGACTATCTTATCCCGGTACCTGCCTCAAATAAGCGCACCAAATGGAGGGGTTTTCAGCATACCGAATTGCTTTGTAAGCATATAAATATTAAAAAGTTAAACAATGTGCTCATTAAAACTAAAGACACAAGAAATCAGGCCGAACTATCAAAAGCAGATAGAAAAAGGAATCTAAGTAATGCCTTCTCTCTAACAGGCTCGGACACGATTAAAGATAAACGGATTGTCTTGGTCGACGATGTTTGTACAACCGGCTCAACTCTTGCAGAGTGTGCACAGGTTCTTAAGACAGCGGGCGCAAAATCTGTAATAGGGCTAGTCTGGACATACACATTAGAAAATCTTAGCTAAATAATGTAAAGTTACTCATATGGATACAAACAAAATGCAACAGTCAATCAAGATTACACCAGCGCCAAAAAACAGGGTTGAAGAATACTTCGCCTCAAATCGGTACTTGCAAAAATACGAAATGCATTTAGGCAAGGTTTATTCCGAACGAAAATATAACGATCCTGCTTCATCTCTCTGTCTGCCACACGACGAAGAGCTTCTCAGTGCAGTTGGGGCTGCAGTAGACGCAGTCGTTTCACCAGATTTGCGCTGGGTAGTAGTTGTCGGCATTGGTGGTTCCAATTTAGGAACACAGGCTGTTTACGAAGCTCTTAACGGAGTAGAAGCTAACCTTAAAGACTCGGTGACGCCAAAACTCTTCTTTCTAGATACAAACTCTCCGTTGCGGGTTAAAGCTTTGTTCGAACTGTTAGACAGAGACATCGTGTCTATAGAGCAAGTTGTAGTTAATGTAATAAGCAAATCAGGCACAACAACAGAAACTGCGGCTAATTTTGAAGTAATCTTTCAATATCTGCAGAACCGCTTCGGAAAAGATGCAAAAAAACAGTTTGTTATTACCACCGACATAGACTCTAAGTTATGGATTGCAGCAAAGGCAAAAGGATTATTACTTCTTCCGGTTCCCAAAGAGGTCGGTGGCAGGTTCAGTGTCTTTTCTGCAGTAGGGTTGTTCCCGTTAATGCTTGCCGGCGTTTATATCGAAGACTTTCGTGCAGGTGCGGTCGAAATGCTCAAATCGTTGGGTTCATATAACCTAAAACAGAACCTAGCTATGCAGTCCGCTCTCGAGATCTACACTAACTATCTCGAAGACCGCGAAACTTATGTTAACTTTTTCTTTAACCCAGAACTTGAATCACTTGGTAAATGGTACAGACAATTAATGGCCGAAAGCTTAGGTAAAAAAGACAATATTCATTATGCAGAAGTACGCACCGGTATTACACCGGTTGTGTCCATTGGTTCTGTCGATCTTCACTCCATGGCACAGCTTTATTTTGGGGGTCCTAACGACAAATTCACTTCAATAATATATGCGCAAGATAACTCTTTAGATGTTAAGGTTCCAGAAAAGCTAGAGCTAGATTTGGTAGACTCTCTAAAGGGGAAATCATTTTCAAATATTACAGAGGCGATCATCGCCGGACTTGACCTAGCTTACGCAAACAACAATATCCCTTGCAATCGTATAGAGATTGCAGAAATCAGTGCTAAAACCTTGGGAGCTTATATGCAAATGCGAATGTTAGAAATAATGTACATGGGGCATTTCATGAACATAGATGCGTTTAACCAGCCCAGCGTTGAAGACTATAAAAATGAAACAAGAAAGTTTTTAGAAAAATGAAGATATATTTCGCTCATTCCACAGCTTTCGATTATCAAGAAGAATACTACAATCCAATCCACTCCGCCTCTTGGAGCAAAGATTTTGAACTAGTTTTTCCTCACGAACATAATGCTGGTCTTTACGATTCTCAAGGTGAGATGAGAAGTTTTGATCTGGTTGTGGCAGAGGTTAGTTATCCTTCTACCGGCCTAGGTATAGAGCTAGGTTGGGCAAACAGCATTGGCATTCCGATTCTATGTATCTACAAAAAAAGGCACTAAATATTCGTCCTTGCTACATGCAGTTACAGATAACTTTGTCGACTATCAAAACCGCGAAGACATGGTGCAGAATCTAGGTATCTATCTAAACAGCATAAAAAAATGAAAAAGTATCTAGACAGAGTACTTACGGTTGATTGCTTAGTTGTAAACAGCGAAGGGAAAGTGCTTTTCGTGACTAGGGCAGCAGAACCGTATAAAAACTATTTGGCTTTGCCTGGCGGATATATGAACTTTGACGAAACTGCTGAACAGGCAGTTATCCGCGAGGTTAAAGAAGAAACAGGAATAATCCTTGATAAAGTTGAAATGTTTGCAGTATACGACGATCCAAAAAGGGATCCTAAGCAGCGTGTTTCTATTCTATTCATTGCTTTTGCTGATGGTATTCCAAAAGCAGCAGACGACGCACATAAAGCAGAGTTCCTCGAAGTTGATAAAATCGATCCTACAAAATTGGCATTTGATCACGGTCAAATGCTCGAGGATTTTATTGAGATGCAAAGTATTTAACTTCTTAAAAAACTTATTATGGACTTAGCAACAATAATTGGATTCTCCGGAGCTGCAATAGTTCTTCTGGCCTTTGTTATGAATCAAAGAGGAGAGTGGAGCGATAAGCACATTCGATATGACGCAGCCAATGCAATCGGCAGTTCTCTGCTAATTGTTTCTGCATTAATGACACAGACCTGGCATTTTCTGGTTCTCAATTTAGTTTGGGCTGCTGTCTCTATCCGCGATATTCTTGTTAGCTCAAAGAGTGATCAGATGCCTCCGCAAAAAAATTTTGAAACCTGGTGAGCCAAGTTCTGCTGCAGGTGTTCCGTCTAGTTCTAGTACTTAAAGATTACTATTCCGTACGGAGCAATTTGTCTTAAATGCAAACCGTGTGGGAATAATTCAAACTGATTTGTTGGGGCACTTTTTAGCACTTCGGCAAATTGAACCCTTCCGCTTCCGGCATAAGTAAATAAATCTGAATTCATTATAACTTTGTAATCTCCAACTATCGGAGCAGGAATGACAATTTGTTTAAGCATTGCTCCGGAAATATTTATATGAACCAAGTATCCGTGTTTGCCAGCGTCTTTTTTTGTCGACCTGATAAATGTCAGGCATTTGTTAATATCATCTAGATTAATGATTTTCCTTTGAGACACATTAATTGGCCAGAATTCTTCTTGATCAAGAAGTTTGTTTATGTCTTTTTTTATAGTT
Source organism: candidate division WS6 bacterium OLB21 (assembly GCA_001567305.1). Taxonomy (GTDB): domain Bacteria; phylum Patescibacteriota; class Dojkabacteria; order B142; family OLB20; genus OLB21. The sequence continues at coordinate 15,902 of JYPD01000021.1, forward strand.
GAGCATGGCACGCACAAGTTCGGAATTGGCCAGTTGCCAATTGATTGTCGAGTCATGTTCAAAGCTACCTGTTTGTAGAAGTAAAGACTGAAGCAGATCCAGAGTTCGACCTTCGGCAAGTAAGCTGATTAGTGCTTCCATTACCTTAATTTTACCTACTGCGTGGTAATGAAGATCAGGGTTTTTGACTGTAAGGGCATCGTATGCATACGAACCAGTCGCCCTCATAGACATAAGGCCTGCTGCTGCATCGTGGTTATGAAAATCGGCTATCGTAGATGCAGATTCTCCCCATTCCTGCTCGTCGTTGATATGCTTATACTTCCAGACAGACAATTTATCTGCGCTAAAAGGCATATACTCCGCATGAAAATGGTAGGTTAGTCTTGAGGATGTATATGCGGTTGCACCCAAAGCCTTTTTATCTTCTTCTAGTTTTTGCACCAGCCATTTAGCGTTATTCTTGTAGAAATAATGAGCTTCAAAATGAAAGAATACGGAAGGATCGTATTTGTATGCCTCAGAAGTTAACTCGCGTAAAAATTCTCTGCCATTTGGTCTTTCGCGCCCATCTCCGTTATCGCCATATCTTAGAATTCCGTCGACATTGTCGATGCGAAAGCCCGATACTCGGTAGTTCTTCAGCCAGAACAAGGCAGATTCGTTGACAAAGTTGCGGATGTTAGCATCTGCAATCCGGTATCTTTTTGTGCCCCAGTTAGTTTCTTGGTCCAAATAAGTTTGGTTTGCGTTGTCATCTTGCCAGAGATGGATTCCGACATCGTCGGCAGGTTTGCCAAAGAGTCGATAGTCTTTGTAAGGAGCATGCGAGACAACAAGGTCAACTATGATCGCAATTCCATGCTCGTGGAATTTATCTACCATGGCTGCAAAATCATCGGGGGTCCCCCAATAGTTGTTTATTGAATATAGATAGGGGACAAGGTATCGCAGACTCCATTTGCCTCCATCTATTGATCTGGCAACGGGTAAAAACTGGATAGCATTAAATCCAAGATCTTTAATTCTCTTTATAACTCCACTGCTGCGAATAAAATCGAATGTGCCGTCTGGCTCTATTTGCCAACCGCTGTTGCCTTTTGCATTCTCAAAATGCGTTACCAATCCCGGAAGGTCGGTCTGCAGTATTTTTACGGATTTGCCTCTAAGGTCTGGTTTTTTAAACTTGTAGTAATGGGCAGATGGATCATCGAAGTCCCAAAAAACACTGTTTCCGTCTTTGTCAAAGTAGGCAGAGGCCGGATCTCTTAATATCTTTCCGTTTACAAAATAGAGATACGGGGTTTTATGTTTAATTTTTCCGCCGACAACAGAAACTGTATAGAATTCGGATTTGCTATCTGGCTTGAGTAGCCATTCTCCTTGATCTTGTTTTCTGCCCCAATCGTTGAAAGGACCAATCAGTTTTACTCGGGCATACTTTCTGTTTACATACACACGAAATTGAACAGTATTTGCTTTTTTGTTTTGATACCTGGAAAGCACAGCCGTTCCGCTTTTTGCAGAAAATTCATTGATATCCTTTTTTGGATTCTTGTTAAGAAGATATTCCCACTGATACATAGACTATGTGTTTATATGTTTATGTTAACTTGTATTTAGCAGATAAACCAGAATTGTAAGCAGACTTTTCAAGATAAGCTATAATGCACTATCTTATACTAGAAATATGAAAAGAATACTAACAGGAGACAGACCTACAGGTCCTTTGCATTTAGGGCATTTTGTCGGGTCGTTGCAAAACAGAGTAGAACTGCAAAACGATTATGATACATACATTTTGATTGCCGATGTTCAAGCACTTACTGATAATTTCGAAAAACCCGAAAAAGTAAGAGACAATGTCTTGCAGGTATTGCAAGATAATATTGCCGTTGGTCTTGATCCTGAAAAAGTAACATTTATTCTGCAATCGGCTATTCCCCAAACTGCTGAGCTCACTGTTTTTCTTGCCAATTTAATATCCGTAAATAAACTCGGACATAATCCTACAGTTAAAACAGAGATGAAGCAGAAGGGATTCGAAGACAGCGTACCTCTTGGATTTTTTATGTATCCGGTTAGTCAGGCCGCAGATATTGCAATATATGATGCAAATTTGGTGCCCGTCGGTGAAGATCAACTTCCGCACATTGAAGTTGCAAGACAATTGGTGCGCAAGTTTAATGGAATATACGGGCAGACACTTGTCGAGCCAGAAGCGAAAGTGGGATCTGTGTCGAGGCTTGTCGGATTAGACAACAATGCCAAGATGAGCAAGTCCCTTAACAATGCAATTTATCTCAACGAATCTTCTGAATCTCTAAAACAAAAGGTCATGTCCATGTACACAGATCCAAATAGAGTGCGGGCAACTGATCCCGGTAAAGTTGAAGGGAATCCAGTTTTTATTTACCACGATATTTTCAATAAAAATAAAGCTGAGGTAGAAGATTTGAAAGAACGATATATAAAAGGGCGGGTTGGAGATGTTGAGGTCAAGCAAAAGCTACTGGCAAGCCTAGAAGAGTTAATGGAGCCAATTAGTTCTCGCCGCCAAAAGTATAGTGATCAGACAGTTCTGACAGAAATTTTGCACGAAGGAACAAAGAAGGCTTATGCAACAGCAGAGGGTGTAATTGATAGGGTAAAAGATGCTATGAAGCTTCTGCGTTTATAATCAGATTTTGTTTTAGCTCTTCGAGTGAAGCGGCTTTTGCTCCTGTAAGTTCACAAAAAGCTGTGTAATAACCGTATCCTACTGTTTCATCTGCTGCTAAATGAACTTGACCTTCATGCCTTGCGATTCTAGTCAATTTTTCTGTAGAGAGTGCAAGTAATACTCTGACTTCGCGTCGTGTTACTAGATAAGGTGCAACATCATCACAAAAACTATATACAGATTCTGCACTGGAGATAATTGCTGTTCCATCGGGTCGTAGACTGCCCCCATAAAGTCTTGATATCTGAGCTCCAAGCCCATTACGGTCGCCAAATGTTATCATCGGGCGAAAAGTTAACTATTCTGTGTTGCAAGGATTTCTTTCTGGGCAGATATTAATTCCTATCTTACCTGCATCTATCCAACCTGCAATGTAGGCAGGGGTAATCAAAGGAAGGTCTGTTTCTGAGATATTTGTTGACCTAGCTTCTCTAAACCTACTAATTGCAGACTGAATATCTTCTTCTCTGTCATAATCACCTTTGTACAGAAGCAGATTTCTAAGAATTCTTTGGCTAAAAATGCTATGTCCGGTTGCTACTGTCAAGGCATCAATTATGTCCTGTTTTTTTGTGGCGACTGCGTATTGGTGCTGGTTTCAGATTCTGGATATCCTTTCAATCTTGGTTTTGGCCAATCTCCG
>JYPD01000022.1 GCA_001567305.1 candidate division WS6 bacterium OLB21
ACATTCTTGAGGGAAGAGATGCCACAGATACTTTAATCCATGAATTAGATTAATAGGCCTACCAGCCGCCGCCTCCTCCGCCGCCTCCACCACCACCAGAACCACCACTGCCACCACTGACTGAGCCAGGTGCTGTTGCAGAAGAAGATATACTACTACTGATTGCCGAACTAAATGATCCCCCAGGGTTGAAGGATGTTCCATAGTACCAGAGAGGTGAGTAAGTTCCGTTGGTAGCGTTTTTGGCGGCTTCTTTGATTACGGATTCAAATTGTGCCGCCCACTGAGCACTTATCCCCAATGCTATTGCGAAAGGAAGATATCTCTCGTATGTTTCTATCGTCTTTGGAAGAGTTTTGTGCATTATCCTCAATCTTTCTGTTTCTGTTGCTGTCAGAAACATTTTTAAAGCCTAGAATCTTGTCGTGCAGTTCCTTGCCAAGTTTACTTCTAACTTTAATTGCTTGCGTGTACCAGACTGTAATAAAGAATGTTAGCGCAATTTGGATTACAGAGATAATTCCTAAATAGTAGAATGCAGCGATGAGAACAACCACTAGTATTAAAGTTGCAAATAGTGCTGCAATAGCAATGGCAATAATCTGCAAGAGCCGAAGACAGCTAAATTTGTTTAGGAGTAAACCTATCTTATTCTTTAGGTTGATCCATGTGTAGAAGGTGAAACTAGATCCGATTACTATGAAAATTGCAGAAAATAAGCCGATGTCATTTTTGCCGTTAAGATGATGCAAGAATACGGAAGTCGCAATTATTAGTATCGCAATGGCATAGGCAACATAAACGAGCTTTTTATTCATGATGACTAGTCTCTCACCATCTGTAGTATCGAGAACATGTGTCATATCGCTTTTGGCAGTCAATACCTTCATATAGTCTTTATTCTTGAAAACAAATGAATCTTTTTTGGCAAGAAGGTTATCTGCGATAGCTTTTTCTTCTGTAGCTAGCTGATCATATTTTGCTTCATCAAGCTTTTTAATCTTATAGGTGTCACCACTTTCTTCGATACGAATATAGCCTTTGACTGCCATGCTGATTAGTGCAACTGAGAAGTTTTCGTTATCAATCTGCATTCTCTCGATATAGCGCATTAATGACGGCGACATATCCTTTGGGGGAGAGAACTCGGGAATAATAACCTTACCCTTAGGATCAATACCGGCCATTAACCATGTGATTAGGGCATAGGCAACAAACACGAACGACAGAACTATTGATCCAAGAAGCAAAAAATTATCTGCCAGAAATCTTTCACTGGTTTCAATAATTGTTGGCTCAGTTACAAATCCTTTTGGAAATTCAAGAACTACGCTTAAACCTTCGTATAAACGCAATGGTCTTGTTGTTTCGAAGCTGGCAATTATGGGATCTTGAGAAATTATTCTAACTTGATAGTCTTGGCCTTTTGCTCCTTCGATACCTGTGTACGCAAAGGCTTCTATGTCAGAAGCATTGATGCCTTGTGGTAATCTTATTTGGGCACTAACTTTATCTATGGGAAAGTTCCATCCATTACCTGTAATGTTATAAAAGAGTTCATCGTGATTATCAAAAAATCCAAGCTGATGATCTGTTAAATAGGTGAGTTCATATTTATAGACTCCTGGTTGAAGAAAAACATTCTCATCACCAATATAAAGCCTAGTTCCGAAGTCGATTTGCTCAAAATGATAATTATCGTTGACTCCATTTCTTTTTACTTCTATGACATTGAAGGGAACTGAGCTATAAAATCCCAGTACATTTTTATAGCTAGTCGGATAGTCTCGAAAGATACCTCTCTTTATTTGGTTCCCGTAAGCCTGAACTGTGATCGTTTCTTTTACGACTAACTTACCATCTTCTCGTATGTCAATCTGAGAATTAAAATCGAGGATTCTTTCAGAGCCTGCTTGTGCCGAAACTATATTAGGGCTATGACTAAGAAAGAAAATGGATACTATTCCAAAAAACAAAAGGATCTTTAAGATTTTCATAAAGAATACCCGGTAAAATAGTTGTTAATATAAATTAGCATAAAATGAGTTATAATCTTAGCTATGATGCAAAATAACAAACAAGCAAGACTTTTCTTTTTTATGTTGCTGCTGCTTGCGGCAGTGTCTGCGTATCTACTTCTTAGACCATTTATGCAGTTACTAATTCTAAGTTTTGTTATTGCGCTTATTTATCGACCAGTCTATTTGTTCATCAAAAAAACGATTACATGCAAAAGAATCAATCTCGGCCTATATAACTCTATTGTTGATTTTTCTGACAGCAGTTCTTCCAATTTTAGCAATATTCACTGTTGTTACAACTCAGTTCCTATCAATCGCTAACGATATCAGAAGCAGCGGGACAATAACTTCAGAGTCATTCTCTCTAGAAGTTATTGCAGATCAAATTAATTCTGTAGCTGCAAACTTTCCTCAACTTGAATATCAGGTTACAACACAGCAGCTAAGCTCAAGTCTTAAAGAACTTATAGAACCGGTTAGTGGAATTGCACTTAACAATGTGGTTAGTCTTGGCGGTAATGCACTCAACGCCTTTACTGGAATTATCATATTTTCAACCGTAGTAATAACAGTTTTACTCAACTACAATAGACTTATCCAAGTAATTCACCAGTTAAGTCCACTACCAAACGAAGTAGATAAGCGCTATCTCGATCGCCTTGGTTCAATGGGAACTTCAATGGTAAAGGGGACTTTTCTAGTCGCTTTAGCACAAGGTTTAGCAACAGGAATCTTTCTTTGGATTGCTGGTATTAACTACATTGCTTTATGGGTTTTAATTTCAATCATTCTTTCGGTGCTTCCACTTGGTGCCGGCTTTCTTGTCTTACCTCTAGGAATTGTTCAAATAATTAGCGGACAGGTTTGGCAGGGTATATTTTTGATCGTCACTTATCTTCTAATTACTGGAAACATCGACAATGTTATGCGACCACTACTTGTTCCAAAAGAAGCATCTCTTCATCCAGCTTTAACAGTTCTAGGTCTATTTGCTGGTCTTAAAGCTTTTGGATTCTTAGGAGTTATTCTTGGACCAATGCTCATGATCTTTATCTCCACAACCTTAGAGGTTTATGTTGAGTATTACAAAGAAAAGTCGGTAACACCCAAAATCACGCAATAATCTTCTTGTTTATCTCGTAAAGGGCAATTATAAATAGTGATTCCGCCCAACCCAGAGGAGTGTTTTCGTTATAGTCATCTGAATTTGAAAAGTATAATTCAGGCATACCCTGAATAGTGTCCAGATTAATCAGCTTGTCGAGGAAGAATTTTGCTTTCTCTTGATCTCCAAGCTTTTGGTAGATTATTGATAACCATGCCAGTCCAAATGTCCATTCGGCTTCTTCGCTATAACCGTCTGGGTTTTTGTTGTAGTAATAGTCGTTTTTTATATCTGATTACACCTCTTTCTCTAAGTAGGTGATACTCCAAATGCTCTAATATACGCGTACGCATTTCATCGTCTACCACATTATATGGATAGATCAGCGACAACTGAGCAAGATCGACAAACTTTCCTTGAGACTCTCTAGGTAATAGCTCATTTAACGCTTCTTTTCCTCTTTCGATTAGATAATCAGGTACTTCTAGGGATTTAATTCTTTTAACGCTTATTAACCCGGCTAAGACCGCTCCAACAGATGATGCATGCACCTCTTCGTTCTCTTCCCACATGCCGCTATCTTGATCGTGCCAGTACTCTATGCTTGCCAAATATTTTATTAGTTTATTCACAATGCGTATTTGTGATTCACCTTCTAGCAGTGAACCAGGCTTTTTTACTTCGAGTTCTCCAATCTGATATAAGATTGCTCCGATACTGTCATTTTGCTTGTTCCCCCATTCTTCCCAGAACTCCTCAAAGGTTTCTGGATGAAAACGGGCGTGAATGTATTCATGCCTGAATATTGGTTTGTGGTGAATTGCATGGTCAATTTTTGCTTCATGCTTAAGTAAGATTCTTAGAAGCGCATCGTAGGTTTTTTCAACTGTGGCATTGTCTCCAAGTACATGAAATGCCAGACACTCGTAAAAATTATCTCTCAACCATGATTTATCGTAACCGGTGCTAACTGATTTACTACTGGCAGCAAATAGTCCAGAATCATATTGGAGATTCTTTAAAATCTTTAAATGCTGATCCAGAATAGTTGCGTAATCAATCATATTATTTTCTTTGATGTATAATCTCACCTGTAGTAAATATAATAGCAAAGAATAAAGCTGTGAAAAGTAGATACGACTCAATAATTTGCGGTGCTGGTCTGTCGGGTTCACTTTTGGCTCACTGCCTAAGAATGAAAGGAGAGAAGGTATTGATTTACGATGCGCAAAAATCAACAAGGCAACATATGACGGCGTGGTGGGCCAAAGATTCTGATGCAATACTTACATCAAATTGGAAATGGAAAAATTTCGGCTTAATAGATGAAAAGGGTAGATATTACAATAAAACCCTGTCGCAATATGTATACAAGGCAACATGGAACAATGATCTACTTGAGGAGTTAAAGAAGGGAAGTGATTTTGTGCAAAAGAATCTTTCAGACGATGATCTAATTCAACTATCACTTAGTAACACAGATGCGAAGTTGTTTGATGGTCGATATGTTCAACCCAAAGAAGATAAACATGAAATTAATCAGATTTTTTACGGACAGGTACTAGAGTATGACCATGAACATGTATACCACGAACCGGTACTTTTTGACTTAAGGCCGGGGAAAGGAAAAGAACCCATTTTCGCTTATATACTTCCTCTCTCAAAAAACCGCTTATTTGTTGAACTTGTATCCTTTATAAAAGCAGATGTTAAGTCATTGCATCAGAAGTATCTGCAACAAAACAACTTAACAAACGGAAAGGTGGTATTTGTTGAATCTGGGTTAACCCCTTTGTTCCAATACAATCGCAAGATTGATAATAAGATAACTGAGATCGGAATCAGAGGTGGCATACTTAGACCAAGTAACGGTTACGGAATGCCTTATTTCCTTAAAGATGCTCAGTCGTTGGCAAACTCAAGCCATTATCAACGGGGAAATCTAGCAAAAATTTTAGATGCAATCTTCCTAAAGGCAATTAAGATAGAACCATCAGTTAATGTCGGGGTTCTGTCAGCGATGTCCGCAAAGTTTAGTGGTGATGAGATTTTTGCTTTTATGGACGAAAACTATTCTCTGAAAAGATTACTTAAGTTGCTTCTTTGTCTTAGACCTTTAAAAGTATTAAGATTTGTCCTCTTCAACATCCGTAACTAGTTTTAGCAGATCATCTGAGTATCTTTTGGTTACTCGATACTTTGTAGTCACATCTCGAGCCTTTTCAACTATAGTATCTGTTTTTCGCTCTCTTCTCATAGCGTCGAAGAAGCGAACATGAATATTGTACTGAGCATCAAAACTATTTACGAAGTTAAGATCGTTTTCGTTGGGTGCATAGAACTGATCTTTAGATGCTTTGAATGCATCTTCAACACGAGTAATTTGATCAGAAAGCAGATCAAGTGAGTATAAGATGTCAGCTTCTGAGTAGTTTTCTTCGTAATTGCTTCTAAGCTCTAAGAATCGTTCATTAAGTATATCTTGTTCAAAGCTACCTTTGGCAAGAGCGAATCTTGGAACTACCCTTTCTACTGATTCAAAGAACAAATCAAAATTAAATAAAATTGAACCAGGTTTTGCAGAATTTGTAACATTTCTAAGTGTTGTCAGAACAACAATAATAACAACTAATGCGATCACCACAGCTACAATAACCTTAACTTTTTTCTTGTCTAACTTGGGTTTGAGTTTGTTTATCTTCATGAGAGTAAATGCAAAATGGTTATTATTTTTGATATTATGCTAGACTTACAAAATATGCAACAAAAAATGAATGTTCGTCTGGAACAATCCTGGTTGGCACTGCTGAAGAACGAATTTGAAGCAGACTATTTTAAGTCGCTAGTTACATTTGTTCGAGAAGAATACTCAAGTCAAATTGTTGCTCCAAAGCCAAACCAAATATTTAGAGCTTTAGATTTATGCCCTGTAGATAATGTTAAAGTTGTAGTTATCGGTCAAGATCCGTATCATACGCTTAAAGGTTATAGGGCAAACGGACTTGCTTTCTCTGTTAATGTGCAAGATCAAATTCCACCCTCTCTTCGAAATATTTATACTGAACTAGAGAATGATCTTGGACAAAAACTATCTAATTCTGGTGATTTAACAAGCTGGGCAGAACAAGGGGTTCTTTTACTTAATGCCACCTTAACTGTAAGGGCAGGGCAAGCTGGTTCCCATCAGAATAAAGGATGGGAACTTTTTACTGATGCCATTATTTCAAAATTATCAGAAGTAAAAGACCATCTAGTATTTATTCTGTGGGGATCTTACGCAAGGCGAAAATCCGGACTGATTGACAAAAATAAGCATAAAATAATCGAATCCGCACACCCGTCTCCTTTATCCGCGGCCAACGGATTCTTTGGAAGTAAGCCATTTAGTAAAACAAATAAATGGCTTGTAGAAAATAATTTAGAACCCATAAACTGGATAATATGAAAACAACAAAAATTATTTCGTGGAATGTAAATGGTCTAAGATCAATACTTAATAAGGGGTTTAAAGATATTATTGCAGATCTTGATCCTGATATTATTTGTTTACAAGAAACAAGAACCTTACCCGAACAAGTTATTCTTGATCTTACCGATTATGAAGAATTCTGGAACTCAGCTGAGAAAAAAGGCTATTCTGGAACTGCAATTTTTACTAAAAAGAAACCTCTAAATGTAATTTACGATTTACCAGAAGATAACCAAGAATCTCTTCTTGACGGTAAAGGCGTTAATGTTAACAAAGAAGGAAGAGTTTTGACGCACGAGTACGAAAAATTCTATTTAGTGACTGTCTACACTCCTAATAGTAAAAGGGATTTATTTCGTCTTGATTTAAGATACGAAAGCTGGGATCCTAAATTTCTACAATTTCTAATGCAATTAGAAGAAGAAAAACCAGTAATTTTTTGTGGAGATCTTAATGTGGCTCACAATCCTATCGATCTTGCCAGACCTGAACAGAATAAAAACACGCATGGTTTTACAGAAAAAGAAAGAGAAGGATTTGATAACCTAGTCAAAGCAGGATTTATTGATACTTTTAGATATCTGCATCCACAAACACAAAAATTTACTTGGTGGACTAATTGGGCAAGAGCAAGAGAGAGGAATATTGGTTGGAGAATTGATTATTTTTGTGTCTCCAATATTTTAAAAGATAAGATTATCAAAGCAGAGATTTTAGATCATATACAGGGATCTGATCATTGCCCTGTATTAATAGAATTTAGCGAGTCCGATCTTTTCTAAGAATGTTAAGTACAAACATAAACTTTAAAAAAAGATAAATAAGTTAATGCAGAATGCATACTTATTGCCAGTTTACACAGACAAGGAAGATTTTAAACTATTTACTGAAAAGAAAATTAAAACGCATTCCTTCGAGATAAATTATGCAGAAGCTGGTCAAGGAGAAACTCTTTTACTTGTTCATGGAATGTCAAATAACTGGACAGGTTGGATTCCGTTGGCAAAGATCTTGAAAGACTACTTCAGAGTTGTATTAATCGATTTACCTGGTTACGGAAAATCGCAACGATTAGAAAAGTATTCAGTTGAAATTCAGGCGCAGGCACTAGAAGAGTTTATTTCTAAACTTGATTTAAAAGTAACAAGCATTGTTGGTCTGTCCATGGGAAGCATAGTCATTGCAGAATTTTTATCTAATTATGCAGATAAGGTCGACAGTGCAGTTCTTTGCGGACCAATGTTCCACCTACGCAATGCAGAATGGGCATCTTGGATCTCGAATAAAGGTCTTTGGGCGGTCGATAAAACAAAAGGCGCCTCCACTGTATTAAAAACGCCTTATCACTAACACTCTAGCCTCATATGTAATTACCAAGTATGTTAACATGCACAGATTTGATCGAGAATTGGTTGATGCCTATGGACTCAGCGGTAGAAGATTAATGGATCCGAAAGCCTTTGTGCAAATGGGGATGAGCGTTACTACAAACATTGTAGAAGATGATCTAAAAGACTGTTCTGTTCCGGTCCAGTTCATTTTTGGGAGTGAAGATAAGATTACATCACCTGCCAGCGCAAAAAAGAAAATGCAGAATGCAAAAGGAGATTTTAAATTTGCAGAGATTGCAAACGCAGGACATATAGTCACTCTCGAAAAACCAATGCAAGTAGCTGAAATTATTATCGAATTTCTTCGTAATATATAAATCATTAAGTACTAAACAATGGATAAGATAAAAACATTGCTTTCTAACAATAAGAAACTTGTCGGGGCATTTTCGTTTATTTTTATTAATTCTTCTCGTTATTGCTTTTTCAACCGGTAATAATCAAAGTAACAATAAAGAAGAAACTGATACTACACCAGAAAATGAACAACAAAGTTATGCTTTGTTTCTTAATGACGGATCAACCGTTACAATCAGAGACTCAGAAACGGGTCGATTAAAGCAGGCAAGTGAAGAGTCCGGTTACAGCTTAAAAGATGTTATCAAGACTGCGCAAGGTGCATACGCACTTCTATTAATCCCCGGTGAATCCTATGTGCTACTTCTACCTGAATCTGAAGTATATGTTGACTCAGCAACGGCTGAACTATTTCAAGTTAATGTTAGCGCTGGATCTGTTTGGGTTAAAGCAACATCAGATTTGCAGATCAATTCAGATATTTCAGAAACAATCGGAAAAGGCCTTGCTGTAGTTAAACATAATGATTTAACAAGTTTAGAGGTACTGTCAGGAATATTCTTTGCAAAACCTGATATTTCTGATAGAGAAGTCGAACCCGAACGACTTGTTGCCGACCAGGTGATCGAAATTGATGAAAAGAAACTCAACGACTATCTTGGAGGAGCATTATCAAAATATATTAAGAAAGCCGACCAAGCACTCCGTGAAAATGACTTGAGCTATGCTTTCGGTTTTTGCATCGATGACTACCTGTCTTCAATCACACTAAACAGCACAGACATCAATAACCTTTCAGTCAAGGAGGGATTTAACGCATGTGTCAGCATTATTTCTGATAGTGAGGAAGCCGGATCAAAACAGTTGTTGGATTTTAACAGAGTGGTTGGTGAATTTATCTCTAGTAATGAACTAAGATGTAGCTGGACTGCTCCTGAAGCTGAAGTTCAAGGCTATGCGTACTGGGTTGGAACTTCACCTAAGGCATTTGATGTTTTTGAAGAAGCATTTACAGATAAAACAGAGGTCACAATCAAACTCACACCAACATCTGGACTTAGTTTTTTTTGCTCGGTAAGGGCAGTTTCTGCAGATGGTGTGGGCGAAGCAGTATCTGGCCCTATTGTTGCTAAGTCAGAAACAACCAATGTTATAAACAATCAGACTCCAGCACTTGGTAAAGAGTTTACTGGACAGGTTAATGGAATGATTAATATTTCCGGGTATAAACGCTCGGATTTGACACTGCAGTATTCAATTCAGGCGCAGGACGGAAGGTATTTTGATTCTGATGCTTGGTCAACTACAAAACTTTTTAACGAGATTGATATTAAATCAGATTGGTCTTATAGTTTTACAATTGAAGAAGTTACCGACGAATTTGCTGGCTCAATCTTACGGATTGAACTACTTGATTCTGAAAAAAATTATTAGCAGATTTTCAACAATTGTTGCAATTGTAAAAGGATTTTCTCTTGTCATTGCTAGTCAGCATGTTTACAATATCTTATGGCAAAATCAGAACAAGAGAATAAACAGAATCAACAGGAATCCAGCGAAGATTCTAAAAGAAAAGTTAAACAGTCAAACGAACGACTTCATCCATTAAAGTACAACATACTAAACAACCCCTTCTTTAAGTATTCTGAAGAAAAAAACACAATTCAAAGTTTAAAAAAGCTTCTGAATTTAGAGATAATGCTTACCTTAATCGCCATTGCGATGATGGTTTTACTTGTGGGACTTATCGTCAGGCTTCCCTCGCTACCTTCGGGCGAAGCTGTCGCTGTTGTAACTCCTACTACAGATGTTATTGCTACACTCGAACCTACTCAGCAGGGAACAATAATTGTAGATGGAAAAGAAATCAAAGATAATCGTGACCTTGCAGATTCTGATAATGGTTCAGATCAGGGTTCTTCTGTTGAAACACAACTTTATGCAAATACAGACTTAGGATTTACGGTCAGGTATCCAGTAACTTGGAAACTTGAAGAGCCGGTAGTTGATGGTGTAAAAACCACCAAAATCTTTGATCCAGCTGCCAAGCAAGAGACATATATAACATTTACCAACCAAAGACCAGATGGTTCTGCCTTTGAATCCACTGGGACTGAGATAAAACGAGATCTTTTTACTGTAAGCAGTGTTTACCGTTCTACGGGTTATGTAAGATTTGGCAGAACAAACTGGGCTAGCATTACAGTAGACCCAAATAAGTTCTATATAGTATTTGCAGGCGAAGTAGAAAAGGATATTATTCCTATTATGCTTACATTCAACTATTAAACTGTAGTTACTCGAAAGTAATTATTCCAAGAAGTGTGTTAAAAACATTTACATTACTGTTAAATGCTTCTGGAGCAGTTCTGTATTCTAAGACATATACTTTTCCTGAGTTCTCGATTACTCCAATCTTTGCTTTTCTTGTACCAAATATTACTGAATCTTCTGATCCTTCAACGATAATCCATGAGTTTGGTCCGGCATCAAGTGATTCTTCAGTAGCCGAGTCAAGAGATGACTTAGTCGATGATACAACACTGCTTAGTGAACCACTTCTTTGGGTGATGGTGACTAGGCCTGCTGTTTCGCTTTCGGTTGGAATAGGTTCTGGGGCAATTCCTAGTGTAGATGCATTTCTTCTAAAGAACCAAGTGGAGGGTCTGTAGAATTTATAGCCGATTCCTTCAATTTCAATTTCTTTCCAATTTGCAGGAACCTCGACTGTAACATCTGTTTCTGATGATGTTGGTGTAACAGTGGCTGTTGGTGTTGCAATGCTTGTAACAGTGACAGTTGGGGTTACCTCGGTTTCGGTATTTGTGTCCGAATTGTCGGCAGGATCGTTATCTGTTTGAGAATCTTGATTACCAGACTGCGAAATAAGGTATACGCTGGCCAGTGCTATGACGGCAACGAGTAATACCATAGGAAGTACTTTAGAAACACCTCCGGAGCTTTCTGCTGCTCGTATATTTCTAATAGAAGGGGAACTAGAATCTTGCATAGTTGAGATACTAATAGATGATTAATCTAAATATAGGTTTTGATGATTATAAAGTCAATCTTTAGGGTAACATTCAGTTTTTCCTGTCGTATCTCAATGTACTATCTTTCCATAAAGGGGGGATTTGATAGTATGAAATACACGCATGATTATGAATAAAACAGATAAAATCAATCAGGTTTCAATGCCTGTTTTGTACTTGCTAGTAATGGCAATCGTATCTGTAGTAATAATATCCACGGTTAATGCTCTTACTCCAAATCCTTCCGCCCCGAAATATGAAGAATCTGAAGATGCTAATACACTAGAACAAGATCCTGTTATATCAGATCAGGTTCACTTAAAAGTCCATAGTAGAGATTTAAATTCTCAAGTAATTAGAGAAAAAAAAGAGTCTACCGGTTTACAACGGAATGAATCTTTATTCAGAAGATAAGATAATTCAAGCTTCTGAAGATGAGTTGTACCTGCTTTCAGAAAACGGCATCTTGTTAATGCTCGAAAATGGATCAGAATTAAGAATCACAGATTTGACTGAAGATAGCATAAATCTTCAAGACACAACAGGTAGATTCTGGATTCGTATCGAAAAGAATAGCGATTATCGAGTTATCCTTCAAAATATTGATTTCACAGCAAGAAATACTTTGTTAATGATCGAAGATAGCAAACTTAATGTTATTGAAGGGCAAGTTAATATCTCTGGAAAAGAAGTCGGCTCAGAAGAGTCAGTTGACATGATATCTTCGGGAGTAAATCAGTCGAGTATAATTAAAGATAAAAGATATTTATATCTTCTTTGTCTAGACGAAACACTTGTTACGGAGAATGTATTGCAACAGCCGTTTACCCAAGCTTTAGAGAGTGTTTCCAAAATCTTAAATGAATCAACAAAATGCTCAGCTATTCTTGGTGTAAGTACTTCAAATAACCAAAACCAAGCTCTCGAGACTTATCAATACATAAAACCTAAAGTAACAGTAAAACCATTGCCTACAATCATTCCTACCAAACTAGAGAAAGCTGAATTACTATTTGCATACGATGATGATAAGGCGTTTTTGTAAATGGGATTTATCCGGAGAACTTAAAGAGACTCAACAGCTTTCGTTTTCACTATGGCAATATAACGAAGGAGTTAACGACACAACTTTAATTGATTGGACTGCAGTAGATTCAAAATCTAGAGAAGTTGAACTGATCTTGGCACCAGATCTAAGTTTCACTAACCAGCAACCATACTATTGCATAGTGCAGATCGTTTCAGCTGAATCACAGCAATCAGTTAAATCAGACGATACCTATTACGATATTTCTAGAGGTCATATGACCATCACCGAGCCTAGTGGATACTTTAGAGGAGAAATTGAAGGAGACGGCAGAGTCTACGATATGGATATTAATAATGTTAAGATTCAGTATTCAATAAAACTAACTCAGTCTGGAGTTCCAGGTTCAGGCAGATACTGCTTAGGGAATGACAATTGGGGAACAATGGAAACCTGGCTTGAAGCTCCGATTATTGTTAAAACAATCCACAACTTGTTTCTATTTAAAGATAATACTATCAGTTGCGTTTACGCCTCAAATTACGAGCAGGCATTGCTTCAGGTAAAAATGTACAACAAACTTACTGGAAAACTAATTTCTGAAACTGCTTTTCCTGTTGTTTTGAATTAATATTTGTCTAATCTATCCTGCATATACTACAATGTGCCACCAGGTATTAGTATTATTATGAACAACGAAGATACACTCGCAGATTTATCAAAAGCAGTAATGAAACTCAGGGACTCTAAAGAAGTTGCATCTTTTCTCAAAGATATATTAACCAGATCCGAGTTAGAGATAGTACTCCTTAGATGGAGAGTCGCAGGTCTATTAGATCAAGGCTTGCCATATACGCAGATCGAGCGAGAAACCGGAGCCAGTTCAGCAACAATAGCTAAGGTCAGTGAATTCTTAAAATATGGCTACGATGGCTACAGAATTGCTATAGATAGAACAAAAAAACGCTAAAACCTATGAAAAACGCACAAACATTAAAAGGATTCAGAGACTTTATCGGCCAAGATTATAAACAACGAACAAACATTTTCAGACTATTTGAGGAGATATTTGGTAAGTATGGTTACGAAGGTATTCAAACTCCGGCACTAGAATATGCGCACATTCTTTTAGATAAATACGGAGAAGACGAAAAACTCGTCTACAAATTCGTTGACCATGGAGGTAGAGAAGTGGCAATGAGATATGACCTCACTGTTCCAACGGCAAGAGTTCTAGCGCAACATCGAGCCAAAATACAGTTGCCTTGGAAGCGCTATCAACTTCAGCCTGTTTGGAGAGCAGATAACACACAAAAAGGAAGATTCAGAGAATTCTATCAGTTAGACATCGATGTTTTTGGCAGTAGTTCCTATCTAGTTGAAGTTGAGATGCTTCTTATTGGTTCGGAAGTATATTCAAGGCTAGGATTTGCAGATTATGCTGCCAGATTAAACTCCAGGCAGATTCTGAACGCAATTGTTGAGTACGCAGGCAGAAAAGATGATTTCAGCACAATTGTAACGATTATCGATAAATGGGATAAAAGAACAAAAGAAGAAACAAAGGCTGATCTATTAGATAAGCTAAGTAACAACGAGGAGGCTGTTGCCAAGATTATGCAATGTGTAGAACTTCAAGGAAGCAACTCTGAAAAAATATCGGCGCTTAAAGAAATACTCGGCAATATCATCGGTGCACAAGAGTCCTTAGCTGAAATCGAAAAGATAATTAGTTATTCCGAGAAACTCGGGAACAATAAAGTTATTTTTGATCCTACTATTGCCCGTGGACTTAGCTACTATACAGGTCCTGTTTGGGAATGGGAGATTAATGAAGGTAATGTTGGATCAGTTGGTTCTGGTGGAAGATACGACAATCTTGTTGCCTCAATCGGTGGAGAAGACACTCCTGCCTGTGGTCAATCTTTTGGTATAGAAAGGATATTAGAGGTCATGTCAGATAGGGGTATGCTTTCCAGTCAAATTCAAAGCGATTTAGTCCTAATCACCTTTCTAGATAATGAGGCAGAGGTTGTTTCTCTGGAAGTAATGAAAGAACTGCAGGCAATCGATATAAGAACTGTAGTCTATACTGGAACAGACAAACTGCCGAAACGCTTTAAATATGCCGAAGATATTGGCGCTAGCTGGGTTGTGCTAATCGGTAGCAACGAGATTCAAGCAAATACACTTACAATAAAGAATTTAGTGAGCAAAGAGCAGGTAGAAATTCAGCGTTCAGAATTAGCATCATATTTTGTTTCTAATTGACTAAGCTTTTCGTTTAGTCGATAATTTTATTTAATTTAATTAATTTTGAATAATTATGAGTAAAAAAGTAGTTTTACTAGTAGTTGGTCTGTTACTCTTTTGTTGTCTTGTAAGTTGCTGTTTGATCTTCTCCTTACCGCTTCTATCTCCAGATCTTGCCAAACAGCTCAACATTGAAACAACATTCGATTCAAATTTTGATCTAAGCGAATTCGGACTGGGTACAAACACGAACACAAACACAACCACTCCGAGTAATGAGGAGCAAAAGTTCACTCATGCAACCTTGGGTTTTTCGATTATTGTTCCAAAAACATGGCAATTTGAAGAAGATTCAACTTCAGCTGTATTTTATTCGCCAGAAGAAGATGCGTTCATTACTTTTGAGGCCTTCAGCGATGGTGAAACAACAGGCAGGGTTGATGTTAACCAAACATTCTGCGATGAATTTGGCGAGGGCTTTAGATCGGGTCTTCCAGCTGAAACAGAAGGAATTGGCTACTTTGATTTTAAATCCTTCAATCTAAACGGTAATGCAGGATGCAGAGCAGAGGGCGAAATCTTCGGACAAAGTCAGAAGTATTATGTATTCTACAATAACTCTAATTCAAAATATTACTCAATCTTTTACACGATTAGTTCGGAAGCTGATAAAGCAGCTGTATCAAAATATATGGATACCTTGTCATTCTAGTTATCAGGGTTAGTACTTTTTGAAGCCCCGCCTTGAAAAGGCGGGGCTTCTTGTTACTTTATTATGCCGCTTCCGAGACAGGTTTGTTGATCATAAAAGACAATGCTTTGACCTGATGCAATGCCTCTTTGAGGAGAATCGAAACGAAAAATGCTCGTTATTTATAAATGTTCCCGATGCTGCCTTTTGTCTGTATCTAATAACAGCTTGAATATGACTTTCGGGTGTTATTGTCTCAGAGATATAATTTATATTTTCGAAATACACATCCTTGGCAAACAAAGCTGGATGATCTTTACCCATAGCCACTAGAAGTTCGTTGTTTGGCACATCTTTATAAGCTACAAAGTAGGGTACTTTTGCTCCACCAATTTTTAAGCCCTCTCTTTGCCCGATAGTATAAAAGAACACCCCATCGTGCTCTCCGAGTATCTTTCCCGTATCAAAATCTTTTATCACGCCTTTTTGTTGTTTAATTTCTTTCCTAAGGAACTCTTTTACATTGATTTCACCAATAAAGCAGATTCCTTGGCTATCTGGTTTATTGGCAACGAGCAATTTATTATCATTGGCAATTTGTCGGATTTCTGGCTTAGTATATGATCCTATAGGAAAAAGGCTCTTAGATAACTGTTCTTGGGTAAGCTGGCATAGAAAGTAGCTTTGGTCTTTATTTTCGTCTACCCCTTTTTGAAGTTGATATAGGTTTTCCTGTTTTGTTACTCTCGCATAGTGTCCAGTTGCAATAAGATCTGCTCCCATGCTTATTGCTTTATCCAGAAATAATGAGAACTTGATCTCTTTATTACAGACAATATCCGGATTTGGAGTTCTTCCGGCTCTAATCTCGCTAAAGAAGTAATTTACAACCTTATCACGATATTCTTTTTCGAAATTAAAGGACATGAAAGGAATATCTAGTTGCCCACAAACTGCCTCAACATCTTTCTGATCTGTCTCCCAAGGGCAATCTGCCTGAAGACCATAGTCATCACCTGACCAGTTCTTCATAAATACCCCAGTAATGTTAAACCCTTGTTGTTTAAGGAGCAGTGCGGCAACAGAACTGTCGACACCACCGGACATGGCTACGAATACTTTTGTTTTACTGTTATCTTGATTTTGCATTAGGCAATTATATCATGCCTTTAGAAGAGTCTAGTGTCGGGATAATGATCTGCCCATGTGTACCAGAAAGATGTAAATATTTGCACATCTACGGTTGGTTCTGAATCAACTACTAGTGAGTAATAGCCCTCTTCTGCCTTAATGGTAAACAATTTCCCTCCGATTTTAATTGTTCTATTGCCGTCTTGTTCGATTATTGATGCAGGAACAGCATAGGCATTACCCGACACAATAAACCCGATAACAATATCTTTGTTGTTTATATCTTTTCTGCTATTGCCGACTGGACCGATGATGTCTGGAGCCTGGGCAAAGCCTTCGTAACGATCTCTCGAGTAGATGGCACTTCTACCGGTATCAAATGAGATAAAATCTGCATCAGGAAAAATTGTTTTCGCCGCCGAATAGGTTCCCTGCCAATAATTTACTGATTTCAGTTCTGCTCCGGTTAGCTTTCCTACCATGGCTTTACCGCTAAACACCGACCAGAGAGAATCTGTTTTGTTGTCAAAAATAAGATCTGTGTTTTTATATAACAGTCCGCTACCAGCAAAGTCGAGTATTTCGTTTTTATAGACCCTCTCAAAAACATGAAACGATTGAGAGAAACCACTAAAAATGACTGCAATCGGAGTCCCTTGCAGAGTGTCGTTTATAACGACATGTCTATTTAGAATTCTTTGTGGATATATTCTAACCTTGTCATTAATTTTAACCGCTATAACTTCGTCTTTATCTGTCATGCAAAGATCTGCATCTGAGAAACTCATGTATTTTGTATCGATAACGGGTTGTATTTCATTAAGA
The DNA here is from genome assembly GCA_001567305.1 of candidate division WS6 bacterium OLB21. Lineage (GTDB taxonomy): Bacteria > Patescibacteriota > Dojkabacteria > B142 > OLB20 > OLB21. The sequence continues at coordinate 17,243 of JYPD01000022.1, forward strand.
AACCCTGGTTGTTGATATGTTTCATTCTCAATATCAATTCTGCTTATTTCGAATAATGTATTTAGGTCCGTTTTATCGATTGGGCGAACTTGTTCTTTGTTTGTTAGGGTGCAATTGAAAGAGGATTGTTCTGCGAGTATTGATTCTTGCGGACTTGTTGGCCTACCGCCCACAGCTTGCAAAAGGATTGCTCCCATAGTAAACAGAGCAAGCAAAGTCCAGGCTCTGTTTGTTATCCCTAAAGCGCGCATTATTCTACTTTGTTTCTTTTCTTTCAAGGCGTTATTATCTAACATAAATATAATATCACTTGGCTTTGTAACACTACAATGAAAAGAATTAACCTGCTTTTGTTTGGGAAAATAAAATCTTCAGAATATATTAACCTGTTTAACTACTATTTAAAGCTATCGTCAAAATATTATTCTGTTAGCACAATTACAAAAAAAAAGATCCGAACAGGCCAATTCAACTGCAAGATATTCCGACTTATTCAAGCAGCGTTTACCTATTGACCGAGCAAGGTAAGCTCTATGACACCTTTCAATTTTCAAATTTAGTCAACAATCAAGATTCAGGTAATGAATTGACCTTTATTATTGCATCGGCTTTTGGTTTTGATAGATTAGTTCTGGAGAGTAGATATCAATTACTATCATTGTCGCCAATGACTTTTAACCACGAAATGGCGGCGGTGGTTCTAGTCGAGCAACTGTTTCGTGTCGGGAATTATGCAAACGGAGGTAGCTATCATAAGTAGGGCTTGCAAGATTCTTTGGCTTGAGTTAATATTCTCTTAAGAGAGTAGCTCTATCGGTGCAAGGCTACAAAAATAATAGGTGACATAATTAAATATCTTATCCGAGTGTCTGTTGGCAAAGCTAACAGGAACAAAGGTGGTACCGCGCTCTTAGCGTCCTTCATATTATATGAATGGCGCTTTTTTTATTTTTTAGAAGTATCGTTATGGAAAGAATCCTTGCTATTAATCTGAAGGAGAGAATTGGTGAAAAAGTAAGTGTCAGAGGATGGCTGCAAAATTCGCGAATAATGGGTAAGCTTGCCTTTTTGGTTATCAGAGACAGAACTGGCCTTGCTCAGATCGTAATTGAGAATCAAGATACAATTAAAATGATCAGTCCGCTGCAACCTGGCTCTGTAATATATGTGTCTGGGGTTGTCAGCGAGAACGAAAAGTCTGGATTAGGAGTAGAGATTATTAATCCAGAGATTTCTATTGTCTCAAAAGTTACAGAATCCATGCCGTTAGAGGTGAATAAGGAGGATTTAAACGCACATATTGATACGATTCTTGACTATCGACCTCTTAGTCTCAGAAACCTAAAAATACAAGCTGTGTTCAAAATACAGGCAACTCTGGTGAGGGCGTATAGAGAGTATTTAACAAATCTTGGATTTACAGAATTCTTTGGTCCAAATATTATCGGAGCATCTTCCGAGGGTGGAGCAGAGTTATTTAAGGTTGACTATTTTGGATCAGATGCCATGCTTTCGCAGAGTGCTCAGCTATATAAACAGATAGCCGTAGGCGCTTATGAGAGAGTTTTTGCGCTTATGAAATGTTACAGAGCGGAGAAGTCAAACACCAGAAGACACTTAACAGAAGCAACACAATTTGAATTTGAAATGGGTTTTATTGATAACTTCTCGGAGGTAATGGATATGCTTGAAGGAGTTGTTAAGTTTATGATCAGTGAAATTGCGACCAATAACGATCAAGAGTTAAAGTTGCTTGGCGTTAGCCTTGCCCTTGCTCCACAAGATATCGCATTCCCAAGAGTAACTTTTAAAGATGCTTTACAAATATTTTTTGAAAGAACGGGAATAGACGAGAGAGGCGAGATAGATCTTTCACCACAGGCAGAAAAGGAGTTGTGTGCATATGCCCGTGAGCAGTTCGGAACGGATTTTATCTTTGTAACTCATTTTCTCAGAAAGAAAACGGCCTTCTATGCTAAACCGAATGAAGATAATCCAGAAGTGACAAATTATTTCGATCTGCTCTGCAGGGAAATCGAGATTGTAAGCGGTGGTCAAAGAATTAACGATCATGATGAACTTGTTGAGTCATTAAAGCTAAAAGGTCTTAACCCAGACAGTTTCCAAGATTACTTGTCCATATTTAAATTCGGTATGCCTCCACATGGAGGTTTTGGTATGGGTATGGAAAGATTCACAATGATGGCTCTAGGTCTAGATAATATCCGAATGGCGACTCTGTTCCCTTCAGACACAAGAAGAATTGCTAGCGTTAAGAGGCAAGAAAAAATTTATATAGGTGCAGAACTGGGAAGGAATATATTAAAAAGGCTTGATGCCTACAATACTACTTATCGTGTGGTTGAACATGAGCCTGTTACTACTTCTGAAGAGGCGGCAAAGGTTAGAGGAACAAGTATTGAAGATGGTATTAAGGCCCTAATATTAAGGAATAAGAAAAGTGGTGAAAATATAATGGTTTGTATCCCCGCCAACGATAAGGTCGATTTTAATCAATTAGCAGTATTTACCGGTGCTAAATTCGAATTTGAAAGCAAAGAGGTTATTGCAAGTAAATACGCACTTGAAGCAGGCGGTATCCCACCATTTGGTAATCTGATGGGTTTAAGGGTCATTTTCTCAGATAAGATTAAGCAACTCGAAACGATTGCTTTTAATAACGGATCGTTGAGCTCTTCGGTCATTATGTCAGCAAAGGATCTGATAGATACGGTAGATCCTGAATTCTTCTAATTCGAACTTCTGGTTAGTTTAAGGAGAGCGTAGGCTCTCCTTTTTTTTGCATATTTTTGTTGGTTTTTTTTCCTATATACTTGCAGTCGTATCGTATGTGGGGTATAGTGGTTATAGGTGGTGAGCATAGGTGAAACTTGACAATTAATGCACTATTAAGTATTTTAACCCTAATGCTCCATCCGAAAGTTTCGGATAATGCCCCAAAAACTACGAGTAAAACTCAACAATTTTACCTAGTTCACCACCAAAAATGATAATAGGAGAATATGAAGGCAAGTTGACAGATAAAAATCGACTTGCTGTACCGGCAAAAATCAGATCAGAATTCAAATCCGAGCTGATTGTTTGCAGAGGGTACGAAGGTTGTTTACTGCTCTTTGACGGTAAAAGATGGAAAGATTTAATCAAAGTATTAAGTCAAAAACCACTTTTACAAATGAATATTAGAGATACAAAAAGATTCTTAGTTGGAGGAGCTCATGAACTAGATCTAGATCAACAAGGTAGATTTGTTGTTCCTCAACAGCTTAAGTCTTATGCATCATTGAATAACGAAGTTGTCTTTGTAGCAATTCTAGATTGGGTTGAAATTTGGGACAAAAAACAACTGGGATCGAAAGTTAGCTGAGCTTACCGAATCAGCAGGAGATATTGCCGATAGATTAGTACAAGAATATGAAAACAAAACATAAACCGGTTCTACTAAAAGAATTAATAAACAGTCTAAATGTGAAGCCTCGGGGCTTCTATCTTGACGCTACTCTTGGTGGAGGAGGACATTCAATGGCAATAATTAACAGATTGGAAGAGAACGGATTGCTTATATGTATTGACCAAGACGAAAACGCTATTCGCGAATTTGCAAAAGTATTAATTAGCAAGGGCTTTATTGAAGAAGAAAACACATTCACGAAAAGCGATTTGAAGGTTCTTTTGCATAGATCCAATTTTGCAAATCTTAAACAAGTCTTAGCTAGCACAGGATCTGTTGAATTTGATGGAATTATTGCAGACCTTGGGATGTCAACTGATCAACTTCATTCTGGAAAGGGATTTAGTTTTCGCAAAAACGAAAAATTAGACATGCGAATGTCTACTGAAAACCAAGTAACTGCTGCAAATCTACTAAATGTACTTTACAAGAAGGAGCTTCAAGAATTGTTTGAAAAGTACGGAGATCTTAGTTATGCAAACAGGTTAGCTAACGAAATTATCAATTATAGAAGATCAAAACCTTTCGAAACAGTTGATGATTTGCGCTTTGTAATTAATAAAGTCGTTCCAATGCATACCAGAACATCTAACTTTCGATTGCCTGAAGCTAGAGTGTTTCAATCTTTAAGAATTGCAGTTAATTCAGAGATGCAAGTATTAGAATCATTCTTACCAGATGCCTTTGGTCTACTTAAGAATGAAGGGGTAATGGGGATCATTACATTTCATTCCGGAGAAGATCGAATAGTAAAAAACTTTATCAAAGATCTGAGGTCAAGAAATTTAACAAATATTGAAAAAATTATTAAACCAACTAGTAAAGAAGTCGAGGCTAATCCTCAAAGTCGAAGTGCAAAACTTCGAATTATTAAAAAATTAATTACTGCCCAAAATGAAAGAAAAAATACAAAACCTTAGTAAATCTGGAAGCTTAGCTACCAGATTAATATTCACACTCGTAGCCCTGTTTATAATTATTCAGCTCTATGTTCTATCTTCTGTGGGAACACAGGGAGAAAAAGTGAAGTACCTTAGAGATATGCAAGCTCAAGTAAAAATCGAAAACGAGATACTTAGAGCCAGTATTGCTAACCTACAATCATCACAAGAAATAAGCAAAACTGCCAGCGAGCATTTGCGCATGCAACCTGCACAAGTAGTGTATATTGATTTAGGTCAATATAATATTTCTGCTCAGAGGTAATGAATTTCGGAAAAGTTCATAATACAAAGCTAAAACTAATAAGTTTGGTATTTTTTCTTACGGCTATTGGAGTAGTTATACTCGGTGTTAAATGGCAATTCCTAGATAATGATCAATTTGTTGCTATTGCTAACGAACGCTTCAAAGATATAAGAATTCCAGCTCTTCGAGGAAACATTTTAGCTTCTGATGGTACAACTCTTGCCTTCAGCGAGCCACGTTTTGATGTTTATGTTTGGTTACCAGAGCTGACTCGTGCAGAACAAAGAGGATATCAAACTCATGAGGAGTTCTTATCTATTCTTGCAGAAGCCTTAAAAGCTGATCCCGAAGAAATTGATAAAAATCTTAAAAGTGGTCCCTGGTGGATCAAAATTGCTTCTCAAATTGATGTTGAAACAAAAAATTACCTAGAGTATGTCAAGGTAACAAGTAGTAATAGACCTTTACAAGGTCTTCAGTTTGAATATGTTAATAAAAGAGTATATCCAGAAGGTCGACTAGCTAGCCAGATTATCGGTTTCATGGGTTCAAATGCTTTAGGCGATTTTGTCGGAACTGGAGGACTTGAACAATTCTGGGAAGGGAGTCTTAAGCCACAAGAAGGATTCGATTCAGGCGAATTCGATAGCTTTGGAAATCCAATAACGATTGGAAGAAATTCACCGCTAGAACCAAAACCAGGAATGACCATACAGACAACCATTAATAAAAATTTACAATCGATACTTGAGAAGAATCTTAAAATTGGCCTGAATGAATACCAGGCCGAATCTGCAACCGGTATTATCCTAGATCCAAAAACAGGTGCCATCTTAGCAATGGCAAATATGCCTGACTATAATCCAAATGAATACTTTCTAGAGACCAACGCTTCGGTATTTGGTAATTTAGCAATATCTGTACCTTACGAAATAGGCTCTGTTGGAAAAGGTTTTAACAATTGCAGCCGCACTTGATTTGGAGACTCTAGAGCCTTACTCTAAATTGCTACCCGATGGACATCAGGGATGCGAGATTATCTCTCCAAGTCCACCAGCAGATGCGTCTTGCGATAAGATTACTGACAAGTTCGATTGTATCTGTACCTATAATAGGCAGCCAATTAACAGATTGATCACACCTGCATCTGCATTAATTGATTCAGACAATATTGGATTTCGCCATATTGCTCTCACAATGAGTTACGATGAACTTAGAACTTATCTTTTTAAATTCGGGATTGGTAGTTCAACAAAAGTAGAACTGTCTGGAGAATCCACCGGTTTACTTAAAGAGTCAGAATACTGGAATTATGCTGATCAGGCAGTATATTCTTACGGACATGGATACCAAGCCACACCTCTACAAACGATCTCGGCAATTGCAACGGTTGCCAACGAAGGAATGAGAATGCAACCATATCTTGTGCAAAAGGTTACCGATTCTGAAGGAAGAACAACAAAATTTTTAATCCTCGTGTTGTCGATCAAGTGATTAAACCTGTCACAGCTCAAGCTGTCAGTGATATCATGCATCAGGTATACCTAGGCAATATTCCTGAAAGGCAATACAAAGATCTGGCTGATTATTACATTGGTTTAAAATCTGGAACAGCGCTTATCCCAAACAAAGATAGAGCAGGTTATTCAAGTAAAATTAACGCTACATATATCGGTTACGATGCATCACCTTCGCGAACCTTTGTACTGCTTATCAAGCTTGAAGATCCAAAAGTTGGAGACTTATCATTTTACAATGCTAGAATTGTTTGGCTAAACACATTTATGGATATTAAAGACTATCTGGGTGTAAAAAAAATACGCCAGATAGTTGCAATATTCAGCTAGATATTGCGTTTGAAGATATGTTATCTACTTAATAATTCATCATATGTCGTCATATATCATTACAGGTGGTAAACCACTTAAAGGAAGAATTAAACCGGGTGGCAACAAGAATGCTGCCTTGCCAATTATCGCAGCAAGTCTGCTCACAAATCAAAAGGTAACTTTGCATAATGTACCTAATATTTCTGATGTTGCAGTTCAGTTGAAGATTCTAAAGAAACTGGGTGCAGAAGTTAAAAGAAACATTGTGAACAATACGGTAGAAATTGAAGCAAAAAATATCACTTCGCATAAACTCAGCAAAGACGATGTTATGAAAACAAGGGGTTCTATTCTCTTTCTTGGCGCTCTTGCTGGGCGATCTAAAGAAGTAGAGATGTGGTCTCCTGGTGGATGTAATCTTGGTAAAAGACCTGTAGACAGTTATTTGGTAGCTTTAGAAAAACTACATGCACAAATTGAAATCGAAGATACCTGTTTTAAAGTAAATGCCAAAAACATGAAAGGTTCCAGAGTTTGGTTAAGTGAAAAAGCCGTTACCGGAACAGAAAATGTAATTATGGCAGCTGTCTTAACAGATGGAAACACAGAAATTATCAATGCAGCAAGTGAACCTCATGTTCAAGATTTATGCAACTTTCTTAATAAGATGGGTGCAAAAATTTCAGGAATCGGGAGCGATCATCTGTACATAGAAGGAGTAAATTCCTTAAACGGAACAGAGCATACTATTATGACTGACTTTATGGAGGTGGGTACATTCATAGCCGCGGCAGCTGTTACTGGTGGTGAAATTACAATCGAAAATGCGATACCCGAACACATGACACAAATAATCGATGAGTTTGCAAAGTTAGGCGTATCAGTTGAGATAAAAGGTAATGATATTATTGCCAAGCAAGGCGACATGAAAATCAGATCTTATCTAGATGGTTCAATGAACAAAATTGAATGTCTACCCTGGCCGGCTTTTCCCGCAGACTTGTTACAGTTCATGATCGTTGTTGCTACACAATCACAAGGTCGAATTCTGATTCATGACAAACTATATGAAGGCAGACTATTCTATACTTCAGAACTAGTAAAGATGGGTGCAGATATTTTCATGGCAGATCCACATAGAATAGTTGTTAATGGAAAAACTGCACTTAAAGGCAAAGTACTTACTTCACCTGATATTCGTGCAGGCATGTCTCTACTTATTGCTGCTCTTGCTGCAAAAGGTGAAAGTGTTATCGAAAGAGGTGAAATCATAGAACGAGGTTACGAAAACATTCAAGAAAAATTTTTGGCACTGGGTGCCACAATTAAGAGAATCGAATAAATATGAATCCATTTCGCAAGATATTAAGACTTATACTGGGTTTTCTATCTTCGTATGCAATAAAAAAGCATAAAATCGAAGTTATTGTTGTTGCTGGTTGGTATGGTTCCGATATTGCTCGAGAGCTTTCCTACACAATCTTAAACGATAACCTTAGAGTCAGAAGGAATACTCAAGAGATTTGGTGGGATTTTTCTATTCCTCTCGCAATCCTTGGTTATAAAGACAAACGAAGATCTACATATATGTGGTTATTACTTATTTTTAGAGCTTTCGTATATTTAATTATAAGTAAACCCAATCCGCATATACTTCTTCTTAATGCTAACTGTACATTCGAGCATACAGCAAAATATTGGGCCTCTATTGTAAAACCAGATACATTAGTCATACTCAATAATAAAAAGGACTCAGTAATCGTTAAGGAACTACTTAGATCAATGATTAAGAATAAAAAAGGAAAGTTGGTATATAATTTAAGCGCAATTGATTCGGTTACATTACAAGAACTAAGAAATAATCTCGATTTACATACATTCTCGCTAGAAGCTGGCTCTAGTAAAGACATAATTGTCACAAGCAATAAGCAATACCATATAATCTTGTATGGCAAAAAGAAATATACAATTCCTAAATCAGAACTGCATGGTATAACACCAGAGGTATTAGCTGCTTCTTTGGCTCTTGCAAAATCGTATGGAGTAGATCTAGCAGAAGCATCATTTAGTTTGCTTAAATTTGAACTTCCGGCATCAATTATTGCTAAAATAAGGACTAATTTAGAAGTTAATAAAGTTCAATAGAAGAGCTTAACGATGCCGAACAAATTACGCTGTTTTCCAAAGAAAAGCTTGGCAAGCGAGATTTCTCGAAACTTTATAAGATATATCAGCGCAAGGTATACGAATTTATCCTTAAAAGAGTAAGTCACCCACAAACAGCCGAAGATTTAACTGCAGATGTATTCGAGAAAATTCTGAAAAATATCAACGATTTTCAGTGGCAAGGAATAACTGTATCAGCATGGATCTTCAGAATTGCCAGAAATCATGTTATAGACTATTATCGAAAAAACAGTAAACGCAAAACTGACTCTTCTATTGAAGAAATCGGTCATCTATTAGCTTCGCACTCTCCCACAGTCGATAGCGAAATCCAATCAGACGAGGCAGAAATTGGGCTTTATAATTCAATCAGAGAATTAAAAGAAGATGATCAATATTTAGTTTATTACAAGTTCTTTGAAGAGTTGTCAAACAAGCAGATATCTGATATTACAGGGTTATCAGAAACAAATATCGGTACCAGACTTCATAGAATCAGAAAGAAGCTAAAATCATATTTAAGTAAACGGAATATATCATGACACAAGATCATATAATCCAAAAACTCAAGAATAGATATCACCTTTTACAATCATTGATTGCAAACTTAAAACACGGTTTTCCGGCAAGGGAACTTAAGGTCATTGCTGTTACAGGGACAGATGGCAAAACCACCACAACATCAATGATTTATCATGTTCTGAAAGAAGCAGGACTAAAAGTTGGCTACATTTCAACAATCGAAGCAAAAATTGCCGATGAAACACTCGATACTGGGCTTCATGTTACTACTCCAGATCCCTGGGATGTTCCGTACTATCTCGACAAAATGAGACGCAAAGGCATAACACATGTGGTGCTTGAATCAACCAGTTCCGGTTTACAGCAAAATCGATTATTTGGAATAAAATTTGATGCCGCGACAATTACAAATATCAAAACAGATCATCTTGATTACCATGGAACATGGGAAAATTATGCAGCAGCAAAGTACTTAGTTGCCAAAAAACTTAAAGAAAAAGGATTATTAGTCCTGAACGGCGACGATAAAAAGTCAGCAGAATGGCTTAAAGAAAAACTCATCGAAGATAAACTTGCAGATAAAATTCAAATTCAATGGTTCAGAAAAGATATGTTAAGTTCTCTTCAAGAGAAGGTAGATGGAATGTCATTTACCTTTAAGTCAGTTGCTTATCAGTTGCCTGTTATCGGCAGCTACAATCAAGAAAATGCTCTTGCGGCAATTTCAATATGTTCCAGATATGTTTCTGAAGACAAGATAGTTAATGCACTCAAAACTCTTCCGGTTCCAAAAGGAAGAATGGAAGTCATTCAAAAAGAACCTTATACAATAATAATTGATTTTGCTCATACAGGTCATGCCTTAGATCAAGCCCTAAAAGCAGTAAGTAATATCAAGCCTTCAAACTCGAATCTAATTACTGTATTTGGATGTGCCGGTCGTAGAGATAGGTCCAGACGAAGCATGGGCGAAATCGCTGCAAGATATTCAAATTCTATTGTTATTACTGCAGAGGATCCTCGTGACGAGTCTTTAGCAGATATAAATAGCGAGATAATCAAATATGCACAAAAGCATAGCGCTTTACTAGTGACTCGATTCAAGGACTCAGAAGATTACCAACAAAGAAAAGGCAAATATATTCAAGATCAAAAAAATAATAAATCGAAGATTTTAATGTACGCATTTGATCAAGAAGCTGTAAACAGTCGATTTGATGCCATCGATTTTGCCTGCAGTATAGCAAGAAAAGGGGATATAGTTTTTATTACCGGAAAAGCACATGAACAAAGTCTTGCTTTCGGAAACACTGAATATCCTTGGAGCGACCATGAAGCGGTTGCAAGGGTTATTGCCAATCATGAAAGCAAGTAAGCAATCAATACTCGCTGTAGTAGGTCCAACTGCATCAGGAAAGTCAGACTTCGCTTTAGAGTTAGCCGAAAAACTTCACGGAGAGATTATTAACCTAGACTCAAGACAAGTCTATAAGTATCTAGACATAGGCACCAACAAAGACCCCCTTTCAGACTCTGAAGAGTATATTGAAAAGAATGGTCACAAAATCTATTGTAAGTTGATTATGAACAAGCAGAAAGCTTGGTTATTTGATATCGTTACTCCAGATCAGAGTTTTACCTTATCAGATTACCTCGAGCTGGCACAAATTGTGATTGACGACTGCCTGCGCCGGAATGTTACACCAATCTTAGTAGGAGGGACTGGACTATATCTTGATGGGTTAATCAAAGGGTATAACTTAACAACAAAACCCGATATTCAATTAAGGCAGAAGTTAAACTCTTTATCAGTAGAAAAACTCTTTGAAATCTATAAGGAAAAGCATTTAGAAGATGCCCTTTCACTCAATAACAGCGATAAAAAAAACAAGGTAAGGCTTATTAGACTTATCGAGAAGGACGGTAAAGTCGAAAGTAACTCAGATTCAAAATATAATATTGTTATTTTATATCCGAAATTCATAAGGTCGGAATTATTTAATAAGATAGATGAGCGTTCGCGAAAAATGTATGAACAAGGTCTTATTACAGAGGTTACAAAGGCTATTGAAATGGGCTACAAACTGTCAAAACCGTTAATGGGTAATACCTATGCCGAGGCAATCAGATGTATAAAAAAAGAAATATCGATGGATGATGCAATTAGAATAACTGCTGCAAAACATAGACAGTATGCAACAAGGCAAATTACTTGGTTTGAAGGGGAGGGAAGAGGATACAAATTAAATAAGTTAACTTTCTCGCCAGAATCAATCACAGAAGCAATAGGTATTTGGGAAAAAGAAAAGAATCAGTAGGCTTGAGCTCATTTTTTACCTGAAGTAAAATAGAAGCAAATGAAATCATTCTCTAAATTCGCCTTCATTGCTCTGTTTATAAGCGCAGGGGCAGTAGCTTTAGCGCTTGCATATTTCGTCTTTAATTTCCTCTCAAGCTTAAACAACAAGCCAGAGACGAATTTTATTAATAGTTTCCAAATTGAATCCTCAAGTTGTCTAGAAAATGAAGCATTCGACGCAGACTATAGAATTTGTTTACCTGTTTGCGATGATGGTTGCCCAAGCATTCAGAATAATATTGGTGATATGATAAGAATAGCCAATGACAATAAAGCAGAATTTTCAACAGATGGAAATGTCGCCAACAAAAGAAAAAATTTCTTCATATGTGATAGACAGCAATAATTTTGATCTTAGGTCACAAAGGTTGTATACAACACTAGAAAAGAAGAAAACTTCAATCGAACAGGTTGCGTCGCAAAGAAATGCTTGGAAAAGGCTAAGCGAAATAATGTTACCAGATCAAAGAAAGAGTATTGAAGAGTTGTATTTTTATCAAGAGAAGACAGACCAGACTGCCTTATTATTTGACAAGATTGATAAAGACAAGAACCAATTATGGCTGAATCATAATTTCTTAATTGATTTTGAAAACCGGATAGTCGAAGAAAATCTTGATGTAACAGTGATTAGCTTTACTGGATTATACTTAATGAATTACGATTATTATACGATTTTCTCTGAGATGTATCCCTATTCAACTGAAATTAAACCAGTAGAGTTTAAAGGGACATTTGTTTCAAGCAAAGCCAGAAACTCTGTACAAGCAGATTTCATAGATTCATTTACAAATTTTGTTTTGAGGAATAAGCCTTTAGGTGGATCAATTGCAGACGAGAAGGTTAGATTTTTCTATGATTATCCAGAATTAATTAATTTACGAGACTACTTAAGAGGAAGGCTTTTCAATAAATGATTGTTTTTATTACCGGGTTTCTCAGCTAAAAATAAAATATGGGCAGAACAGTTGCAGAATGATTTACAAGAAATGGGATTGAAGATCCAAGTTCAAAATTGGCGTCATTGGGATGACAATTCTGAATCATTTAAAATAGAAGCAGAAACCGAGGCTTTTCTCGGTGCAGTTAATGATGAAGAGGTTATTGTTCTTGCAAAATCAATCGGTACCAGATTGATTATCGAGTTACTTAGAAAGCATCCAGACAAGTTTAATGCCAAGCAGGTTATTCTTATGGGAATACCAGAAAAGCATGAGCACTATATCGAGGTTTTAAAATCAAAGAGTAATCTCTTTCAAATAATTCAGAATTATCAAGATCCATATCTTTCTTACGCTGATCTTGTCGAATGGCTCAAATCAAACAATATTGATATAGATGTGATTAAAGGAGATAGAAATGACCACGATTATCCTTACCCCGAATTGCTATATGAGCTCTGCAAAAAGTAGGTGTAACCAAATTAGTCTAATATATTATTTATTAAGTAATTTATATGCCCCCATTTCTTCGTGAGTACATAAAGAGCCTAGTCACCTTTGTAAGTAAGTCGACTTATGTTTTTGTTCTTGTCTTACTTGTTGTCGTCTTTGCTTCAATGCAACTTAATACCTTGTATCAAGTTGAACAAGCCGGATTCTATCGTGTCACGGCGATGGCAAAACGAGAAGTCACTCCTGACATCATTAATGTGACAATCGGTAGCAAGGTTGAAGGAGACAACATAGTTGCTATTCAAGAGAAAGCAAATCAAAGTGTTAACAAAACAGTAGAGGCCATTAAGGCTCTTGGTATTAAAGAGGAGAATATAAAAACACTAAATTACAATGTCAATCCAGTTTACGACTACGAAAAAGGAACAATTAGAACCTATTCTGTTGATGTTTCTGTAAATGTGAAGATCGAAGATGTAAAATCCGAAGATAACTTAGCAGGGGATGTTTTAAGGGTTGCTGCTGAAAACAATCTTAACGAGGTGCGTTCACTCTATTACGAGGTAAGCAATAGAGAAGAAATACTTGCAGAACTCAAACTAGAAGCAATTGCTAACGCCAAAGCAAAGAAAGATCAAGAAGCAAAGGCCTCTGGAATCAGACTTGGAGAGCTCAAGAATGTTGAGGATGGTTATGCAAACTCACCATATCCATTTGAATACAGAGGAATAGATGCTGTTGCCTCTGTTTCTGAACAAGATTCGACTAAAGCTGTTGTCTCACCTGGCGAAACCGAACTTACATTTAGTGTAACTCTGGTCTACCAGATACTATAAACATAGATGACACAGTTAGCATGAGCCGCTATCGCGGCTCATGCTCTTTAATATCGAGATGCTTCATTTTCTTTAGAGCCATTTGCAATATTCTATATATGTCAAAATCGAATCTTTTTTCGTATTCTGCCGTATTTGTTACAACATGAGCATTAATCTGTTTAGAACCGATTAGGCACCAATCATCAAAGGAATACTTACAGGTGATCTCTTCTCGTTTCTCTGTGATGGTGATAGCTCCCTGCCAAGGCCAATTCTGCAATTTATATTGGGCAAAAACATTTTCAATAATATGATTATGATCTGCAGCACTAATGTTTTGATTACATGCTCCATTACACTTGCCAAGTTTAAATGCAAAACAGCTACCTTTGCTTTTCTCAAGTCCCAAATATTTATGACAAAGCATGTGCTCTTCAGCTTTCGTTCTTAGAAAGCGAAGAAGTTCGTTTTTTGAATAAAAAATCGCATATACAGAGTTTAAGTTATGGAAATCTAGTCTGCGACTTCTTTAATTAACATCTGAATATACCCCATAGAATCGTATGACCTTTCTAGTATGTAGAAGCTTTCTTTTTTTCTGAGTAATTTATTATAAACCGGGCGAAAGTTTTTTTATGGCTAGGACTTCGTCAATTAATGCACTAAATTCACCAGCAGTCGGTAGTACTTCAATTTTATGCATAGCTTTAAGGATTCTATCATCTCCATTATGAAGGTGACTATTAATTCTTGATCTTAGGTTGATACTCTTGCCTACATAAACAGGGTAATTGTTTTCATCTCGAAAGATGTAAATCCCGGGGCTTTGAGGGTATTTAAGATTTGAGTTAATATCACGACTCATAGAGTCAATTAGTGTTAAGACATATTCTTTTGTAAAGTCTTTGTACGCCTGATCCAGAAAACTCTTTATAACAAGGGCATCATCAAGGGCACGGTGACGATTCTCAACTTGTATGTTTAAACGACTCACTATGCTATCAAGTCCATGCTTTCTATAATTCGGGTAGAGTTTTCTCGACAGACGCACACTGCAAGCGTATGTTAACCTTCGCTGAACTTTTGATCTTGTAAGTTCTTGATTTAGAAAAGAGATATCGAAAAGAGCGTTGTGTGCAATTAGTAAGTTATCTCCAATAAAATCAGATACCTGATTGGCAATTTCAGAGAAAGTATTGGAGTTTTGAACATCAACTTCATTTATGCCCGTAAGTCCGCTGATGAACTCTGGAATTCTTTGTTCTGGATTTAATAAGGTTGAGAATTGGTCTTCGATCTTATTGTCAATTATCTTGACCATTGCAATTTCAATTATGCGGTCTTTGTCTGCATTGACGCCGGTTGTTTCGATATCAAGAAGAATAATTGGTCTTTTCAAATTGTCTGATATTATATGATTATGCAAAAGAAAAAAGTCGTTTAAACTACCTGTTATTTTGATGTTTATCGTATTTGCGATAATTGGACTTCTGTTGTTTCTATCTCAGAATTATAACTCAAATGCTAACAATGAAAGCCTATTAGTTGAAAATTCTCAAAGTGAAGACAAAAACACTAGAGACGAGCCAAAAAGAAACGAAAGGATCTCAATAGGCGGATGGATACCTCAATGGGCTTCTAAGAGTGGACTTGAGACACTTAGAAGACATGACTTCTGGACCGGAGTTTCACCTGTTTGGTACGAGCTTAACGACGATGCAACCCTTGCACCAATGCTTCCAGAGAATTATAAGGAATTGCTAGCGTATGCAAATTCACAAAATATCGAAGTTATCCCCAGCATAGCAAATTTTGATCATGTGCTATTCAGCAAAGTTGTCGAGAACGAACAAAAGCTACAAACACATATAGAAATGATAATAAAAGAGGTCGACTATTATGATTTTGCAGGAATAGATCTTGATTACGAAGCAATTGCGCTCAAAGATAAAGAATCGTATTTCAAAATACTCGAATCTCTCTCCAGGCAGCTGAAAGCTAAGAATAAAAAGCTTAGTGTTACAGTCCTTTCCAAATGGGGAGACGATGTCAAGTATGGCTACTACCCAGAAACAAGAGAAGTTCAAGATTGGACCAGAATAGCACAATATGCTGACGAGGTTAGAGTCATGGCTTATGATTTTACATCACAGACGGCAACATATCCTGGCCCAATAGCACCAATGGACTGGTTTATTGAAGTGCTTGATTATGCGCTTACAAAGGTTCCAAAAGAAAAGCTAGTAATGGCAGTTCATACTTATGCCTACGAATGGTACGCAACAAGTTCGGCTGATAGTGAATCTTTATTGGCATTTGAACCAAATGGACTTGCTAACACATATTCCGGCAATAGGAATTCAAGGGCTTACACTTATGAAACGATTTCCGTTATACATCAAAAATATCCAGATGGAAACCTTGTAGATTTTCAGAGTGAAATGATTTACAGGTATCAGGCACCAAAATCTTCGGGTGGCATCGAGAACCGCGTCGTAGTATATATTGATCAGGAGGGTATTTCAGAAAGAGCAGAGCTTGCAAAAAATCACGGGATAAAAGGAATCTATTTTTGGAGACTTGGAAATGATAGCGACCTATACTCACATCTATAGTCCTGCTACTATAGATAAGTATATATGAAAACTGAATTATGCAATTAGTATTCTTTGGTTCTTTCGTCTTAGGTTTCTTAACTCGTACTATTGTTTTGTCCGAAAATATTAGTAAAGCAAAGTATAAATTTGACTCTAAAAATCTTGTTCTCGACCTAATATTTGCAACAATGCTAAGCCTAATTTCATATGGATTAATCGAAAGGATTGCGCAGTCCGAATATTTAGGTGGTTTCTTAGCATATCTGATCTTCGTTATAGTATTCATCGTGCTTTATCTGCTGTATTTTCTGGCTGTTTCTGATTTGGTCTTCATGAGTGTTCCTGTACTTCCGTTATTTGTACTACTTGCTGTTCTCTTAACTGTTAATGTCGTATTACTAATCTTTCTAGGCACAGGTGGTCTAAACCTTTGGGGAAATAACGTTATCTATCCGGTATCAAATATTGTTGCCGGTCTAATTCTGGCGTTTCTAGTATGGCTGATTGTAAAAGCAACACACGAAAAAGGAATGGGGAGCGGAGACATTTATCTGGCAGGTGCAATGGGGCTGTTACTTGGTCTATCAATGAGTTTTGTTGCCTTCTACATTACTATACTAACTGCTACAGGTGTCGGTTTAGGTTTTGCACTCTATAAGAAGAAGCTGAGAGGCGTTCCTATTCCATTTGTTCCATTTATTGTTGTTGGAATAATCACTACCTTCCTTTTGTGGTCAGACTTATTGCCATTTGTGCAACAAAGTTTGAATCTAACTTTTTTAAGATAGAAAAATTAGTCGACTAGAGTAGGGGGGATTTGTAGAAATATCTACAGTTGATGTTTTTGTAATTGTTACATCTTCAAATACAGATGTAACCGATATTTGTCTTAAATTTCCACTTAAGTTGCTAATACTTGCCGAACAATTACCATCAGGATAGCTGTCCGGGAAAGGAAGAATTACTGAACCAGTGAAGAATGGATCAATCCTTAATCTGTATAGAGCCTCCTCTAAGCAAGACCTTGATCTTAGCCCAGTGTAAAGAATCTGATTATAAGATCTTGTGGCCTTGGCAAGATCAGCAGATGTAATCAGTAGAGTGATTCCGCCGACAAGTAATATTGCGGTTACAATAATCAAGGTTGATAGTGCAATTAAGCCTTTTTTTCTCTGCATTATTTTAGTAGTTTAGAATAAAAGCTGTAGTATAAGTTCTACTAACCTCGGGCATTTCTTCTGAACTTAAGGTTATGGTTACTCTCGCTCCTGTAAGTGATCCGTCAAGGTATTCAACTCTATCAAATCTTAACTGGTTAATGTCAATATTTGCCATGGTTAAATAGTTCTGAACACCATTTCTGTTGAATTGAACCCTTCCACTATTCAGTCTGTATTCATAATACTCTCCATTATCTGTAAGCCTTAAAACGCCATTGTCGTTAGCAAATTGCGATAGTGAAGCATTAATAGAAGTGGCCTCGGCAAAATTATCTTGAAAATGATTGGTAAGAAAAAGCACATTGCGATCAATTTCGTTTCTAAGTGAACTTCTGCTGTTTGCTTCAGAGATTGAGAACATAAACTGTACGACTATTAAGAAAAGTACCCCAAATACTGCGAGGTAGATGATAGCCTCCACTAATGTTACTGCTTTTAATTTGATATTAAGGTTCATAATTGATACGCACACTTTCTAGTATCGGCGTAAAGATTCTATCTGAAGTAAGAATGGCCTTATATTGAACATATCTTTTATTTTGAATTATCTGAGGCAGATACTCACCGTTATAGTTTGTAAAGAATGTCGAATTGGTGCCATCTGGACCTACAAAGGCGACTGAAGAGAGGTTACTGCTTGTCCCTGATCTGACCTGAAAAACAATATCGGTATTTTCGTTAAGCGTTTCACTCCAATTCAATGAGTAATAATAGGTCGAACTTGAGCCGGTATCAAAAACATTAGAAAACATATTCACCATAGCTGACATATTGACTACCCTGACCGCCTCCACCACCTCCACCGAATTCTCCGCCCAAGATAACCATTAGCTCGGCACTACTGTTGTTTGTTAACACATATGACCAGATATAGCCATTAGCATCGATAACTCCTTCAACACCAAGCAGCCCTTGGTTGTATTGCATTCCTCCACAACGAATAATATTGTTCTCGTCAGAGATATCTAATACTTGATATTCTTCGCCATTCTGACCAACTAGAACTGCCCTTTGATCCTCTTCAATCACAGTTAGATCTCTGATAGTTGTCCCATTTGAGTTATAACTTCTAATTACCGGTCTAGAACCGTTCTTTGAGGAGGTATTAATAATGAAGAATTCGTCTTGGCTACTTGAATGGCTAGTGCAAGGTATGCTCTGTTGCCATCAGCGCTTACATAGACAGCATTTGCGCCTTGACCATTTACATCTGCAAAGCCTACGATTTGAGGGTTTGAGGGGTTGCTGACATCGATGATTTGCATTTCGATGCTAGAACCAGTTATTGCTACATAGGCATAATTACCTCTAACTACAATATCAGAGCCTGTTCTTGCTAAGGTAACGCTACCTAGTTGTGATCTTGAACCAGTTTTTGATGATAAATCAAATGTTCGAAAAACCTGACCTTGTGTCATATAACCTACATTGCCTTGCGCCCATACCGCAATACCATCGGTTGAACCAGAAGCATTGAAATAACCTACTAATTGATAATTTTGTGTACTAACATCGAATATACCAACTTCATTTCCATTATCATCTGATGTGACATAGACATAGTTGCCTTCACTATCTACAAAAACATCATTTACTTTGCTTAGAGCTGAACTTGTAGCAAGTTGTGTAATTATTGGCGGATTGTCGCTTGAAATAGCAACGCTATCAAGCCCTGGTCCGGAAGCATTGCCCCCTGTCGTCATAAATGCTTTATTTGGAATTGCTGAGATAGCGGTTGGATTACCTTGTCTAATCAAGTTGTAGCTGGTAGCAGTTATTGTAGGTAGACACCAATCTGGTTCAATTTCGTCGTCAAGATCAAGTTCAATTGCGCCTCCACCGGTACTGGCAACTATGGTATCTGTTGTTGTCCCGTCGTTAAAGTCAGCGGTTGTTGTTTCTGTCCAGATTGGCGTGTTCCAATTTGTCAAATACATTACATTTTTACTTTCAACTGTTTGCGAAAAAACATCTTGCCAGGTGATTGTAAAGTTAATAATTCGACCGTTAATATCTTCTTGATGATTGTAGCCGTATGCAACATAGCCGTCTGTGTCTCTGAACAGCCTGTCTATTGTAAAACTTATTTCATAATCACCGTTTGCTTTCTTTCCACTATTTATTTGATAGGTTTCATTTGTATAAGCAAGGTGTAGGTCTCCGTTTTCAGTATTATCTACTATTGATTTCCACAGACTTTGCTTGTTAATTAGTAACGCCTGCATTTCTTCTTGCATAATTGCCGCCGCGTTGGCTTGTGTTCTGTTGGTGTCTGCAAAGACTTCTGCGTCGATTGAGAAAATATAGACGCTCGTAAAGATAAGTGCTGCTAGACCAACAACAATAACGATCTCAAGAATAGAGAATGCTTTTAATTTAGTCTGAAACATAGTAGTCAATCATCCCTTCAGAATTAATTTCGAGACGATAGATTTGATCACCGTCCGTAAGTGAAACACTGCCGTAAGCAACTGGTCTGTAGTTGCCTTCTAGAAAAACAATCTGATCAGTACCTCCGACTAGGTCTGTTTGTTGCAGTGATAGTCTTGTTGGGTAAACAAGATCAACGGTATCAGTTGCAGCTATTAAGCTTGTTCCGGTGAAAAGGATTGCTTTCTCTTGTTCAAAAGCGATTCCGTGAGCACTCGAGTTTTTGCCAGAATACGAAGCAATCTGTTGATCAAATAATCTAGAAGATATGTCTTTAAGGTAGTTATTGGCATTTGTTTTTGTTATACCGCTAACTGTAATTGGAATAAGAATTAGTGCAATTGCCATAAGAATTGCTAATACTATTACAATTTCAATCGTAGTATAGGCCTTTGTTCTCATCTTGCTCTGATCGTTCCAGTAAGTTGATAAATCGGACCAATCACCATAATCGCCAATCCTCCTATCATTACTCCGATAAAGACCAACATTATTGGTTCAAGAAGGGTTGTAAGATTGTTACTCATCTCTTGAACTTCTTCTGCATAGAAATCATAGAGGTAAGATAGGTTTTCCTCAAGAGATCCTGTGTTTTCTCCGACTTCAATCATCTTTTGTGTATGTTGGAGGAAAAAGTTTTGGGTACTGACTTAGAGAGTCAGCAAGGTTGTGTCCACTCTTAATGCTTTCGTAAACATCCCTTAGAGCTTTCTCGTAGACATAGTTCCCAACTGTTTCTGATGATATCTTTAGAGCTGCTTGTATTGGCATACCACTTTCGAGAAGGATTCCCAGAGTTCTAGAGAACTGAGTAAGAATATTGTTCTTGTTGAGTCTTTGCATTACGGGGAACTTTAGAGCCAGGTTGTCTTTAAAACGAATCCCGGGAGGTGTTTTAAGAATTCTGCTCATAATCAATGCAAACAGAACTATTGCTACAATAATTCCTACGCCGTTGTCCCGAACAAAACCAGCGATAGCAAGAACCGCAATAGTAAATTCACTTGTATTTTCGAATGCAGAGAAGAGTGATTCCAGCTTAGGCAGAATAAAGAAGATTACACCCAACATCTCTGCTAGAGTTATGAAAAGAACGATCATCGGGTATACAAGTGCGCCTTTGACTTTTCTTTGCAATTCATAATTCTTCTTAAGGTAATCTGCTAGAAATAGAAGATTTTTCTCCAGTGTTGCTCCTTGTTCCCCAATGCTGATAATCGATATGATAATTTCAGAAAAGATATCTTTATGCTTGCGCATTGCATCAGCTAAGTTAAGGCCGGATCTGACATCGAGTAGGATTTCGTTATATGCATCTTTAAGCTTTTCGTCTGGTGTCTGTTCGGCCATTACTTTAAGAGCATCTTCAATAGCCAAACCAGTTTTCAACATGATTGAAAGATGTCGCAATATCTAAAGGAGAGACATTGTGCATCAAATAGAATTTTTTATCTTTTGTTAGTTGTATTACCATTATTCTTTAAGTGCTGTTACTCTGATAAGTTCTGAAATACTTGTTACCCCGGCTACTAATTTTTTAACGCCATCTTCGACAATTAGAATTAGCCCGTTTTTTCGTGCTTGTTTATAAAGTTCGTCACTACTTGTTCCTTCAGATATTAGTATACGAATCGATTCATCAATTTCAAAAACTTCATAGAGTCCAAGTCTACCTTTAAAACCTGAACCATCGCAGACAGTGCAACCAACTTCGTGGAATATTTTTTCTCCGCCTTTAAGCTGAGCGGCGATATCGGGTCTTATCTTTTTTAAGCTCTTCCATGTCTTCTTTGGTGAGCGTAAATTGTTTTTTACATTCATCGCAGAGTTTTCTGGCAAGTCTTTGTGCAACAACAAGGTTTACGGTGGAGGCAACTAGGAATCCTTCTATTCCCATGTCCATAAGTCTTGGTATAGCAGTGACAGCGTCGTTGGTGTGCAAAGTAGATAAAACAAGATGACCTGTAAGAGCTGCATTTGTAGCAATTCTGGCAGTTTCTGCATCCCGAATTTCTCCAACCATGATTATGTCGGGATCTTGTCTAAGAATCGATCTAAGACCTGTAGCAAATGTCAGGTTTGCTTTTGTGTTAATTTGAATATGGTTTACGCCAGGAAGGTCATATTCCACAGGGTCCTCTACTGTTGTAATATTAACTTCGCTGGAATTAAGGATTTTTAAGATAGAGTAGAGAGTGGTTGTTTTTCCTGAACCAGTTGGACCCACCGCAAGAATCATTCCGTAGGGTTTGCTGTATGCTTTTTGAACGACTTCTAACTCGTTGTCTTTAAGACCAAGATCTTCGAGCTTAAATGAACGACCTTCGGAGGTTAGAAGCCTCATTACAACTTTTTCTCCTCTAGTAATTGGTAGGATAGATACACGAGTATCTAGTTTTTTACCATCAAAGATGAAACGAATTCTGCCGTCTTGAGGAGCAAAATGTTCGTCGGTTCGTAGTTTTGCAGATACTTTTATTTTAAAGATTAGTGCCTGTTCCAGGTTCTTATCGATAGTTAGCATTTCTCGCATAATTCCATCGACTCTATATCTGACAAGTAGCTGGTCTTCTTGGGGTTCAAGGTGAACATCTGATGCCTTACTTTTGAGGGCGTTAAAAACTATACTATCTAGCAGTTCGATAATGTTGATTGGACCGCTACCAGAACGAGCGCCGATATGTTCTAACTCTCGTTTTGCAACGGTTTTACCTTTAATGGCGGCTTCGTTAGGAGCCGACTCTTTTTTTTTGTTGTGGGGCAGTCCCGGCAGAACTATTTGGGACAGCATTTTTCTCTTCTGCCATATTTGATCAAATATATCTATATTTAATCCTAATTCGAAAGCTTTTGCAATGAAAAAGGGGCGCACTATGTGCGCCCCTTCAAAGCTATATCAAACTATCTTGATACAACAATAGTTGCGCTTTCTGCGCCAGGAGCAGAAACTGTTACACGACCTGAAGCTTCTTGACAGATCTCGTAACCTGTATCTGCAGCTGTTCCACCTTGTGGATCTTCTGGAATGCTAACTAAGAATGTTGGCACTAAGTTTGCAGAAAGATCTACGCAAGCTGTTGATGTACCTACGCAAACTGTATCTGTGGTACAACCAGGAATTGTTCCAAGATCACCTAAGGCATTGCCCTGTTGTGCTGTGTATTGAGTTACAGCATTAAGGATTTGGGTAACATCGGATGACCTTTGAGTATTTCTGGCATCCTGGAAGTTCTGCTGCGGATTGATGGCGATAATTGTGATTGCAGCAAGGATCGCAATAAGAGCGACTACAACAAGAATTTCAATAAGTGTGAAACCCTTGAGGTTTTTTTGGCTATTTCTCATAGCTATTTTTAAAAATAAATAAAATTATTTTGATTATTTAAGATTGCAAGTCAAAAATAATCTGGACCAGCAAGTATTTATGCTGTACCTGTTTTAAAATTATCGGCAAACGCCGAATTTGAACTCAGAAGCTTACTGAGCCCAAATACGAAGTTCGAACGACTTGAAAAAATAAATCTATATGATTTCTTACAATTTGTTTTTGACAAATTCATTTTGGCAGTTTTCTTCAATCTAAACATTTACTAAATCAAGTGTAGAAAAAGGGGATAGTCATGTCAAGAGATATCTTCGAATATTTGTTTGTAGGTTTTTTGATACCATGGGTTGAAAAGCACTAGCATAATCGTTTCAATTGATTTAAATTCATACTCTGAGATTACTTTTCTGGCAGTTTGCGCGGATACTTCTATGGGTACACGGAACACTCCAGTTGAAATGCTTGGAAAAGCAATTGATTTACACTTGAGATTTTCTGCAATCAGAAGGCTATTATTGTAACAATCAGCAAGAAGAGAAATATCATCTTGTTCATAAATAGGCCCAACAGTATGAATAATATATTTTGCATCAAGTTCATAAGCTTTGGTTGCAACCGCTTGACCAGTTGGCAAGCCATCTTTGTAATTGCTATTTCTAAGTGAGAGACATTCTTCATATAACTTGGGGCCGGCGTACCGATGAATTGCTCCATCAACGCCTCCTCCACCAAGCAAGCTTGAATTGGCAGCATTAACAATGGCGTCTGCGGTGATTTCTGTAATATCGCCTTGTAGTATTTGTATTTTAGGCGTCATATCTTAGCAATTTATATGCCGAGGAGAGGAGTCGAACCTCCACATCCGAAGATACTGGTTCCTAAGACCAGCGCGTCTGCCATTCCGCCACCTCGGCTTTTTCGCAAAACAATTGTAGCATAAATACCGATAATTGGAAGCAGATTATAACCAAAGCTGGAATATGACTATCTTGCATGATATTATTGCTTTGCATAACTTTGATACTTTATGTCAAGTTCTACACCAATGATGGCTCAGTATAATGAGCTGAAGCAAAGGCATTCTGATTGTCTGCTTTTGTTTCGCATGGGTGATTTTTACGAAGGTTTCAACGAAGATGCCAGAATATTGTCAAAAGTGTTAGGAATCACTCTTACGGGAAGGGGGAAGGATGAAAATCGTACACCTATGGCAGGTATTCCATATCATGCGTTAAAGCAATATCTACCAAAGCTCATTGAAGCTGGGCATAGGGTAGCCATAGCTGAACAGGCTTCTGAACCAAAGCCGGGGCAAATTGTCGACAGAAAAGTAGTCAGAATAGTAACAGCAGGGACAATAATTGAAGATGAAATTCTAAGTTCCTCAGTTAATAACTACCTTGTAGCGTTGTCTAAAAACAAGCTGAAAAACAAATATTATGTTGGAATATCAATACTTGATTTAAGCACTGGTTTCTTTACCTGCTCAGAATTGGTATCGAACCAAGAAGTCTTGCCTAGAGTTCTGATTGAAGAGTTGTTTCGTGTCGGCCCCGCAGAAATTGTCATTGCCAAGCAAGATGAACATTTCTTTTCCACGATTAAACAGACATTTAAAGTATATTTGCAAGAAGATCATCTTGGTGTATCGCAGCCCGAAGCAGAAAGAGTACTAATTGAATTTTTCAATACAAATTCTTTAAAAGGCTTTGGAATCGAAGATCAAAAAGCGGCGATACATGCCAGTGCTATGATCTTGAAATATTTAGAATATACTCAAAAGCAAATCCCAGAACACATTACAAGCTTATCCTCATTTGTAATGGGACAATACATGCACCTTGATCAAGCAACTATTAGAAATCTGGAAATTTTATATCCATTACGAGCCGATGGTAAAGATAAGAATACTCTTTTTGGTTGTATAAATAAGTGTAAAACTAACATGGGCCAAAGACTTCTTAGGTATTGGTTGTTAAGACCACTTATCGATGAAGCAGAAATTAATGAGAGACAAGACTGTGTTCAATTCTTTTATGATGATAGCGTACTTTTAGCAAAGGTTGTCGACTTAATATCCAATATCCCCGATCTTGATCGAGTGGTTGGAAGAATCGGAAGTAAATCAGCAAATGCAAGAGATCTAATCTTTCTTAAGAATGGCCTGATCAATTCAATACAGGCCATAGAACTAATCAGAAAACACACGAAAAAGCCAAAGCTGTTAGATAAAGAATTTAGTCAATTTAACAGTCTCAAAGACGATGTTATCAGTTTGATTGAAGCTTCCATAGATGAGGATCCCCCGATGACAATTACAGAAGGAAATATAATTAAGAAAGGATATTCAAGCGATCTTGATGAACTCAAGAATTTTGAACAAGATGGAAAAAACTATGTTCGCAATTTACAGGCTAGAGAAATTGAAAGAACAGGAATCGCTTCATTAAAAGTAAGATTTAACAAAGTTTTTGGATACTATATTGAAGTCAGTAAAAGTAATATTGCAAAGGTACCTGAAGATTATATTCGTAAACAGACTTTGATCGGTGCAGAGAGATATATTACTGAAGAACTTAAGGAGTGGGAGGAAAAAATACTAAATGCCGAATCAAAATCAGCAGAACTGGAATACTCCATATTTGAAAAGATTAGGAGTCAAATTGTAGAAAAAGTTGCAATCATCAAAGAGTTATCTTCTGTCATAGCTTCTATAGATGTTTTCAGCAACTTTGCTAGTCTTGCAATTTCGAGAAAGTATAACCGTCCGTTAGTAAGTAATAATGGAAGCGAAACAATTATTATCAAAGGAAGGCATCCGGTAGTTGAAGAATCATTATCAGTTGATTACATATCAAACGATACAAAGTTTGTGCAGGGTAAGGAAGATGTCCTTATTCTTACGGGTCCAAATATGTCAGGAAAGTCAACTTATATCAGACAGGTAGCTATTATATTTCTTATGTCTCAGATCGGATCTTTTGTGCCAGCTGATTCTGCAGTGCTACCGATAGTAGATCGTGTTTTCACAAGAGTTGGCGCCTCCGACAACCTTGCCACCGGTGAATCAACATTCATGGTAGAAATGAACGAAACTGCTAACATCCTAAATAATGCTACGCAAAAGTCCTTGATTATCTTGGACGAAGTTGGCAGAGGAACAAGTACTTACGACGGAGTAGCAATCGCCTGGTCTATAGTAGAATTCATTGCTACTAAGCTTGGTGCCAGAACCTTGTTTGCTACTCACTATCACGAACTAATTCAGCTAGAAGCATCTTTCGAAAATGTTATTAATTACAATGTTTATGTAAAGGAATACGAAGGCAAGATTTTATTTATGAGAGAAATTCGAAGGGGAGGCACAGATAAAAGTTATGGAATTCATGTAGCAAAGCTTGCAGGCGTTCCACCTGTTGTAATCAATAGAGCCAATGCTATCCTTAAGAGACTTGAAATAAGATCTCAAAGCAAGACAGGCAATACTCCGGAACAATTAACATTTGGGAGTAATGAAGTTATGATATCTGATCCGGATTCGCTGCTAGATGGAATTGATATAAACTCAATTACTCCAATTCAAGCATTGAATCTATTAAAAGAACTTAAAGATAAGCGTCGGTGAATTATTACATCCCTTTCCAAAAACACGAAGCCTACCAGAAATTACTTGAAAGAATAAAAAGTATAGATTTTGAACGGATATCCATGCCAATAATCGAGATCAGTGGTATGCCTTTAGCTCTTCACGATGATTTAATTGGAAATCTGAACAGGGATATAAGACAATCGAATTTCTATGCTGAGAGAGACTCATTAGAGATTCGAAAATACTTTGATTCTATTCAAAGATTTAATTGTCTAGATACCGAATATTCAGAAATGCTTCAATACTGCATTAATCATAATTTAGAGCATTCAAAAAGAGTGAATCAACCCGGTGAATATGCTAGAGTTGCAGATATGCTACAAATCTGGCCTCCAGGGTATGAACATCCTCTTAGAATCAGTTATTTTGATGCAAGTCCTGAATCTGCCTATTTTTTTGATGAGATTTACGGAAAGCAACTCTCTGCCGTGGATGAATTCTTACTGGGAGACCTCAAATTAATTGAATCTCAAGCTTTGATGTCATCATTACATATTGCTTCAGATTATCAGAATGTAGCGAGTAGTCTGCTACTTTTTGGAGGTGACAGTTTAGATAGTTATAATTCAAAAAGCCAGATACAGTTTGACTTCAATTATCCTTCTTTGTATTTTCACAGATTTGATTTACTAGAAAAGGATTTAGCCAAGTATGAAAAAGAAGGTTACAAAATACAAATTCTTACAAAACATGCTGATCAACTTCCAGAAGGTCTAGGACATTATGTTTCAAATGCAGATAACGAGCTTGATGCCGGTTATATCTCAGAAAGAATTAAGTCTCTAACACTAACCGACAGAGAACTATTCGGAACAATCTTTATCAGCAAAAGAACCAAACAAATCTCTAATACCCAGGCCAGAAAGCTACTAGCAGAGCTTGAAGGAGAAATTGAGATTGGAAATTTTGTTGTGCATGAGGATCATGGAATAGGAATCTATAAAGGCATCAAGCAAGAGGAATTTAAACAAAGAATACCACTTGGTTTCAACGAGTTTAAAGTTACAACAATTTACGAAGACTATTTACTAATTGCCTATGCTGAAGGCGATGAACTTTATGTTCCACTGAGTCAAATAGATAAGATAACGAAATATATTGGACCTGATGAGCAGACTCCAAGAGTAACAAGACTAGGTAAAACAGATTGGCATACAATAACTAAGAAGGTAAAAGCATCTTTGATCATTCTTGCCAGAGAGTTGGTCCAACATTATGCTCTTCGAAGTATAACCAAGACAGAAGCGGTTTCAACTGATGCTAGCAAGGGGTTTATTCAGTTTATGGAGGATTTCCCATATCAGGAGACAGATGATCAGAAAAGAACTGAGAAAGAGATATATAAAGATTTAGAAAGCGGCAAGCCAATGAATCGACTTTTAGTAGGGGATGTCGGGTTTGGAAAAACAGAAATGGCGATGAGAGCTGCATATAAGATTGCCGAGTCTGGTAAACAAGTAGTCGTTTTGTGTCCAACAACAGTACTTGCAGCTCAACATCAAAAAGTTTTCACTGAAAGGTTCTCTGGAACCGGCTTTAAGATTGCCTCCCTATCAAGGTTCTCGGCTAAGAATTCTCAAGAGATCATTGACAATGTGGAGCAAGGAAAAATCGACATTCTCGTTGGAACACATCGACTACTTACCGGTAGAGTAAAGTTTAAAAACCTCGGTTTATTAATCATTGATGAAGAGCAAAAGTTTGGAGTGAAGCAAAAAGAGAAGCTTAAGCAGATGCAAATTGGAGTTCATGTTCTTTCGATGAGTGCTACGCCAATTCCTAGAACATTAAGCATGGCCTTATCCAGCATTCAAGACATTTCGCTTATCCAAACTCCACCAGAAGGACGAAAGGGAGTTAATACATTTGTTGCTAAACTTGATTATCAAAAGATATCTGAGGCAATCAATAACGAAATCAACAGAGGAGGACAAGTCTACTATCTTTACAATCGAGTTCGCACGATAAATTCTATTTTAGCTAAACTTTCAAAATTAATGCCCAAGGTTCGATTTGCAATAGCTCATGGGCAGATGACAAGCACTTCGTTAGAGAAAACTATTAATGATTTCTATAATTACAGGTACGATGTACTTATCTGTACTACAATCATTGAAAACGGTATTGATATGCAAAATGTGAATACAATAATCATTGAGCAAGCTCAAAATTTTGGACTGGGTCAGCTCTATCAGCTTAGAGGTCGTGTAGGAAGAGGAGATAAACAAGCATATGCGTATTTGTTTTACGAAGGAGAGGATATAAACAAGAAAGATAAGGTAGAAGATGAAGAAATCCTTGGAGAGAAATTACTCAAGCAAAAACGCCAACATCAAAAATATAAAGAGCGGTTGAAATCTATTGTTGATTTTCAAAATCTAGGCTCAGGTTTTAACTTAGCCAGCAGAGATCTAGAGATTCGGGGAGCCGGAAATCTCCTAGGTAAAGAGCAGCATGGAAATATTTCTCAGATTGGTTATGGTCTTTACATGCAACTGCTTGCTCAAGAAATAGAAAAGTTGAAGAATAATGAAGTATAATGAATCGCATGAATAGTTATATTAACTGGAACGAAGTTCAGATTGATCCTACAAGTGACGCAGAGATTAATGCGTTATATGATCAAGGATATGTTTTTGTGCGTATTGGAAAAAAACATACTTCAGCAAACTAGATCGGTTAGGATTAAACTTGCCGATTTCACTTTAAGTAGCGAAAACAGAAGAGTCTTAAGAAAAGTTGAAAACCTATCATTAGAACTAATTAAGCTACCAATATCACCCGATAATTACGACTGGCATATTCATAAACTGGGAAAAGACTTCTATAATAATAAATTCGGTCCGGGTATCTTTACAGCCTCGAGAATTAAAACGATACTAACCACCCAAGAACTTAATTTTAACTTTCTTCTGAAATACTCGATAATAGATCAAAACTGTGGTTATGCAATTGCCTACTCTAATAGTAGTATCATGCACTACGCCTATCCATTTTATGATTTTGAGGCATATCCAAGTAACTTAGGTATGGCGATGATGATTCAGGCAATACTATATGCTCAAAACGAAGGACGAGAGTATATCTATCTAGGCTCTGTAAGAAAAGCTTCAGATATCTACAAGCTTCAATTCAAGGGAGTAGAGTATTATCAAAAAGATCAATGGAGTAACGACATTGCTACACTCAAGCAAGAAGTGTTTGAAACCCCGAGTATCTAGTTTGAATTCAGAAATAATTAACCAGCGCAAAGTATAGTTCATTAATTAATTTATTATTTTTAATTTAATGAACTTACAGCAACTATTCCTTCTTGGTAGATCAACCCGAGATGCAGAGGTTCTAGAGAGTAAAGAAGGTAAGTCATATGCAAAGTTCTCGTTAGCAGTCAATGAATTCAGACAAACAGGTGCAGAACGAGAAACTTATACTCAGTATTACAATGTATTGGTATTTGGCAAACGATCGGGCCGTGCAGAAGCTATTAAAAAAGGCGATTTGGTAATGGTAGATGGAAGACCAGATGTTGATGCGTATCTAAGCAACGATGGTGAGCCTAAAGCAAGCTTAATAGTATTTGCAGATAGATTTAGAATAATGAAGTAAAAAAATAAGGCGCCCCTCTTTCGAGGGCGCCTATCAATACCATTTAGACTTTATCTATTATGTCTACCGCCAAATCCTGTCACTGGAGCACCCAAATCACTAATACCATATCCTACAGGGTCAACAATGATTCCGTTCAATTCGTCATCTAAGTCAAGGCTACTGCCATCAGTAATACTGTATGTAACAACATTAACAGGTTGACCATCTATTGTAGCTTGGCTAAAAGTTGCTTCAGATATTGTGGTAAAGCTATTATTATTTGTATTGTGCTTTCTCAGAACAAAATCGCTTCCAAGTTCCCCATAATGGTAAATCTTAATCTCCGCTGTGAATCCTGGAGTTCCACAGTCAATCGTAAAGTTCAAGAGCCCTGCTGGGTAACTATAACCGGAGTCACTTACTGATAATGATGCTTCAGCTTGTGCAGTAACTGAGCTGATAGTGCATGTATTAGGTGCTTCCAACACACTATAAGCTGAAGACACTTCATTATAGAAGGAAGAAACATGTTCCTGTTCAGAATCTGGAGTGCCGTCATTATTTGCATCGCCACTATTTGGACCGTCATCTTCAACTTGATCTAAAATGCCATCGTTATCTGAATCTTGTGGTATTGCCCAAATAAAGAATGGATAACTATCGTTATATGCAGCATTTATTGCCCAGATATCTTCAAAGTCCCAACTATTTGCGCCAAGTTCTGTCGTAAAGGTGGCTAGAGCTTTCATTTCTGTAGTGTTTTTTGCAACAGCATCACTTTCACAGTCAGTGTTGCCGCAGGCATCGGTTACATCTGCTGTTTGAATATCCCAGAAAGAGAACTCAATAACCTCATCTTCGTAACCACCAAAATATCCAGCGAAACCACCGAAGTCACTATCTCCGGTAACATTTCCAGTAGCGTATGATCGGGATACTGTTCCATCATCATCATTAAAACCGACTAAACCTCTGGCATGACTGTAAGAAGAGTCTTCGGCATATACATTACCAGTTGCAAACGAGAGATCTACTAGTTTTTCGTTATAACCAACAAGACCTCCAACTATTTCTTCTCCGTAAACATCTGCTGACGATGAAGAATTCAACACTGTACTACTATTATTACTGAAACTGCCTTGAATGAATCTTGTATTCCATTCTCGTAAATATGAAACATTAACTGGTGTGAATGGATATGTTTCAGGTGAGGTATAAGGATACTTTGACATACCTTTGAATGGCAATGGTTCAACAGTTTGTCCGTACGAACCGCTTTTCGCATGTTTATAAATTATCCAATTATAGAATATAAAACTTCGTTCTTTTCCATCTTCTACTGGGTTATACTCGAACTCCATGTCAATTACATCTCCCTGGTGCATGATCACAAATTGATCGTTTGTACTTGAAAGAAGTTGGGCTACATCTCCATATTTTGTAAACCATCCGAATTGAGGCGCGTATGGCTCAAGTGGTTGGTCTGACACATTGTTGTAATTATGATCCCAGTAGTATTCTCTGTTAACTTCAGAATAGCCACGGAAGCCAAGATTTGCAGTTTCTGGATGCAGTTCAGTCATCTCGTAGGTTACAGGTGCAGAAGTATCTACTGCAAAGTAATTAATTCTAGTTCGATCGTAACCTATGCGAACTTCGTAATTATCGCTTACAAATTTACCTGTAAGATCTATAGCTAGTAATCGTGGGGAACCGCCAAGCGAAGATATTTGGGATGATGTATAGGCATTTACCCATTCTCCAACAGAATTCTTAACTTGAACTAGTCTTAAGCTATCTGCATCTAGTGTGTAATCTATTGCACCTCTAAGGATCAACATTATTCTCGAAGCACCAGACAAGTCACCGAAATCTAGGTTCCAATAGTTAATGTTACTGTCATGTTTATAGCTCCATTTATCATCATCACTTGCGAGATCATCTAAACAGTTATTTCCATATTTGTCTGTACAGGCTTGTAGGGGATGAGATGGATTATCAGCAACAGAGAAGAAGTTCCCCTCGTTGTTTCTAATAGGTGTAGTTACAATGTTGTAGCCCGGTTCATGATCAAAAGTAATAAGTTTAGCCTCATCGTAAAATGGAATCTCGTTATATTCCTGCGCCATTTTAAGTGAATATTTTCTATCCTTCGGTTGAAGTTTAGATGAGTCAACTTGAACATAATCATCTCCTACAACATTCCTAGGCATTCCTCTGCCGACATCATGCATGTATGTATAATCGCTTCCATCCCATGTGTATAGAAGTACACTTGATGAGCCTGTACCTAGTGGTTCAGCGTGTTCTCCAACTAGTCCTCCAATATTATAATATCCTCTAATTTCTCCTGAAGAATGGACATTGTTCATTGTGCCACCAAGATATCCAACTGCGGCACCAACAGAATCGTCTCCAACGATATTTACATTATCCAAAGTGAAATTTTGTAATTCTCCACCGTCTCCTAATACGCCGAACAATCCAATATAATCTGCACCGGGTCTATTTATGGTGAGGTCCGAAATTGTATAGCCGTTTCCAAAAAACTTACCAAAAAATTGATCACTATTATTTCCGATGGGCTCAAATCCTGCGCCTGCATTCCACTCAAATGTTTCTGAACAATCAATGTCATTCAAAAGATAGACATTATCTTCGAGGTGTCCGTCTGAGATCGCTTGTAATTCTTCGCAGTCAGTTACATTGTATGTAGCAGGTGTATTCTTTACAGCAATTATTGTATAAGAACCTCCTATGGTTACAGGATCGCCATTATCATCATCTGCTGCATAGATCGCTATATATTTACCCTCTGCAGGATTCGGGATTGTATAGCTACCGTTTGTGACCAAAGTCCCCAAGTCCCATTCGCCTGGATCATCTGTAGGTAGGTCCGGAGTAGAACAGTCATAGATTGAACAATCAGATACGAATATCTTGTAATGATCCCAATTCATATCCGTTACCGAGTCCGTTGCGTATAGTTTCAGTGAAAGTGTATTCCCTGTATATATTTGCAGGTTGGACTGGGTTCCACCAGGTGTGTTTAAATACTTGTTCCAGATAATTCAACATCTATTTTGTTATAAGGATTTGATGAGCCGGCAAACAAAAGATATTGTCCATCACATGAAGTCCAGATAGCTTCGATTGGATTAGAATCAGCATAAGTGTCTGTATAACATAATGACCAGCCATCTAGATCATCAAAATCCACATTAAGTTGAGGACCTGAAGGATAGTAAGCAGGTAGAGTATTTGCATGATAAATATAGCGAGAGTGATCGGTGCTGTAGTTTAAACCGTCCTCTTCGCCAAGCCTATATCCACTATCAAGATATAAATCAGAACCAAATGTATATACATGCCAAGATAATCTGTATTCAGAATTTGTATTATTTACATCTGCTGAATAAAGTAATACTGTGTCCCCAGCTTGAGCAAAACCAATCGATCCATAAGTTGGTTTTATAGTACTATTCAGATCCGTTATGGTTTTTTGTATTGTTATCTGTAGTTGTCTGCAAAATTACACTTCTTTCTCCTGCAGCTAGAAGCTTGATAACATTTTCGGGTTCAGGTGGTGGTGCAGCCTCTGCGACTTCTGGTGTAACAAAACTGAAAGGTATCTGTGCGAGTAGGAGACTTGTTGTTACTAATATGGATAAATAAAAATTAACTCTCTTGAAGAGAATCTTCATAAATGTAGTATTAACAAATTATTCTGAAACTAAATACAATTTACAAAATATTTGTTAAGAAATATACAAGAAAATTAATTTTTACTTCCAATTAAATTATTGATCTGAGTCTACTAATATATTTCTCTTTATCTTTTGCCACGGCATCTTTTAATAGCCAGCCTGCTTTTGGTCCGTGGTTTTTTCCGATTAATGAAATGTATATTGCTGCAAATGCTTCTTTTGTCTGTATGCCTGTTGATTTTGCGAGTTCAAAAATGGCTTGTTGAAGCTCTTCGCCTTCAGCAAAGTCTTTCGTGCTTAACATATCTGCTAGTAGACCTAAGAATCCAAGCTGGCTTTCAGAAAGTACATTTACTTGAATTGGCGTTTCTTCTGCTAAGTTAAACTTTTCGGTATCAGCAGCAAATCTCTCTAACCATAATTTTGCATAAACAACTCTTTCTTCTAATAATTCTATTTCTAGTGCACTTAAGCTAGATCCTTTTTCATTTGAGAAATAATCCCGCAAATTGACTGATGGCATTTGGACAAGTGTAGCAACTGTCCTAAATCTTGGTAAAAAAGTAGGTTCAATTTTGTCTTTGTTTATTTGTGCAGCTTGAAAATATCTGCCTTGATCAGTTTCGGTTCCTGTTTCAAAGAAAACTTTGGCACAGCGGTCATATTCATCAAACAAATCCGGAATTGTGTTACTGATATTTGGGTCAAAGTTAATTGCTCGCTGATAAGGTGTTCTAACATGTAAGAATCGACCAATCTGAGGTGGAAGGATTTTTACAAACTCTGCAGCAGATGTGGCATTACCTTTTGACGAAGACATTTTTGCTCCACCGATCAAAAGAAACTCGTGTAAAAATCCGAAAGGAGGATCAGTTTTAAATACATCTTTAATTACTTCGGCGGCAATGTATCTTGATCCGCCCTTGCTGAAATGGTCTTTGCCGGCGCCTTCGATTGAAATATTCATAGCTGCCCAATGTGCAGGCCAGTCTACTTTCCACATCAACTTACCTGTTCCGCCAAAAGGAGAAATTCTTCCTTTATGCCCACAGCCCTTTGTCCATTCAACTAAGTTTTCTTCGCAGCTGTATGTAACAAGTTCACCGTCCCAATCTGTGACAAGGCTTGTTCCTACCTTCCCGCACTGAGGACATATAACTTGGAACGGATACCAGCCTTCTGGTTTCGTTTGTCCTGCAACTTTCTTGTAAATATTTCTTATTACTTCGACCTCATCGAGTGCCATGCGAATATATTTATCTATTTGTCCTTGTTTATAAAGATCAGAAGATTTGTGTATCTCTGGTTTAAACCCAAGTGTGTTAAAAGCAGAAATATATTCGTTCGCATAAAACATAGCAAAATTTTCTGCTTTACCATCAGGGGAAGGAATTGAGTTAAGAGGTTTTCCCATGTGCTGCTCGTACACAGTCTTATCTAGGTATACCGGAAGACCGTCCATAGGATCCATATCATTGATCACATATGTAAAATCAACATTATAACCGGCATCTTTTAATGCTTCGTAGATCAGACCATGTGTAGCAATAGCTCTAAGCGATCCGGCATGTGCATGTCCGGATGGGGTTTTCATATCATCGACTCGGTAATTATTTGATTTGTCGAAGTTCTCTAACAGTTTGTCAGCCCAGTACATTGTTGAATTATTAAGATTTTAAATAATAACATTTATTAACTATTTCAGAAATGCAGGTTGCTTATATCCGAACTGCCATATTGTAAGGCTTTATTCCATCCAGAAATTACCTCTGATCTTGAACAATTTACAAACACCAAATCGTATCCTTCTGGACTTGTGGCGTTCGGAAGCGGAATTATCCCTTTTCCTGTTCTTTTATCAAAAAGTATCCCATCATTATTAAGTGATGTTAATAATTTGGAAATATCTGCGTGTTTATACTTACCAAGATAGCCTACATTTGTGATGCTACTTACTTCGAATCCTGACCTCATTAACCAAGATGCGACAGATAATGTAAATGCTGCAGCAGAAATTCTAAAGTTACCGTCATAGATCAAAAGTGGAATAATTTCGTCGTCAATAATTTCGTTCATACCATCAAAAAAAACACTACCTGCGTATCCTTGGTCTGCAAAGATCCTGCCAAGGTTAACTAACCGATCTCTTCCAATTTGATCAAGAATTTCAGCTTCTTCCGAAACATCAAGATGACTCCCAACATAATATTGATCAGAGTAAAGTTGTGATGTTAGTGCAATAATACCAACTTCTCCTGATGGAATGATACTAAGACCAACTCCAAAGCTCTTTACGACATCTTCGGATTTGGGGGTTTCTACAAACCTTTGAATTAGTACAGGAATGTTTTCTTCCTCTCTGTTTGGATTTTGAAGCTTCTCTGCATTTTGTTGCCTCAGTTCAAGTAATGATTCTAGGTAGGATTCCTCTGTCAAAATCACATTCACTTCACTTCCGGCATCAACTGCTGATTTTATGACCACTTTTCTCCAATCAACATTGTATTGTGTGCAAAATTCTTCCCATGAATCTGGAAGATCGTTTATCCTTGCTAGTCGTGTCTCAACATGTCTAGGAATTACTGCTATATGATTCTGCACACTTTCGTAGTAGACATCTTTTCTATTTAGTCTTCTTGTAAGTTCAGCAGATTGAGTAGTGAGATCAGGATCAATACTTAGTCTGGGATATGCCTGTTTTAACAGATGCAGGTTTTCTGCCATGTATACGGGAAGTTGATTGTTAGCTAGAGGAAACAAGGAATTAAGAATTCTTAATTGCTGATACGGTGTGTATAGCCTTTTTGTTTCATTTAGACATAACATGCCATTGCCATCCGTCACGGCATAAATCGGTCTTATCTCAGGTATCTCTAATCCCAGAAATGAAGCAAGCTCAGTTACGCGACGATTAGTATCTGAAATTCTGAGTTGAAGTTCGTAAATTTCTTCGACAGAACCTTCGTTAAGGATTGGTCTTAAGCCAATCATGCTTTGTGGTAATGCATTGCCTGTTGCATAATTTCGATTAAAACGCATATCATCGTTGCCACTTTCTAGATACAACCCGGAGTTGATATCGACCACCAAAGGTTTTACACGCTCTCTGTATGCTGTTCCGGGAACTCTTTGTTGAAGTAAATCAGGATTCATTTGTAGCCAATCTAACCATTAATCTATGCATTTCTTCAAGTTCAGTAATCTTGATGCGTTCTTCAACTGTATGCGAAAATTCTGTGCCATCTGCGAGATTCATACAAAACAGACCTTTATCATTGAAGATATTTGCATCTGAAACTCCCCAAGGGTTGCTTTCATGAGCCTCGAGACCAATAGAAGTAATAAGCAGTCGAGTTCTTTCTACAAAATCTTTGGCTTCACTTTTAGTTAGGACATATGCTCCATTCTCCCTTACCCAAGAAAGCTTATAATCTGCAGTTAATGCTTTGGTAGCTTTTGAGACTACATTTTCAAAGTTGATTTTATGTTTGTTTAAAGCCTCTTCGTTAAAGCTTCTGATTTCACCTGAGCATTGAATCCTTCCAAGCACAGTATTTCTAACGGAACCGCCCGTAATTAGTCCAATATTAATTACCGTCTGCTCGTTTATTCTACCCATCGGAAAATCTTGAATAATTCTAGAAAGAATAGTAAGTGCGTTTATTCCTTCCTCAGGCCTAGACGCGTGTGCATCTTTACCCAATATCTCCAATTCAAATCTTTCGTAGGCAGGAGATGACATAACCATAGTGCCAACTGCCTGTGATGAATCAAAACAATATCCTTCTTTGGCCATTATTAGTGACTCATCAAGAGCAAGCGCACCGTAATTTCCGGTTTCCTCTGACCTCGTAAAGATAATCTCTAGAGGTCGATTTTGAATACTTCCTTCGGTAATTACATAAACCGTTTCGATAATCGCCGCAATTGCAGCTTTATTATCTGCTCCAAGTATTGTTTCACCTTTAGATACAAGGTACCCATCTTTAATAACTGCCATAATGTTTCTTCCCGGTTCTACCGTATCCATGTGAGCAGAAAAGAATAATGGAACGCCTGTACCCTCTATCGATGCTATGATGTTCCCGTAATCATCGACTCGATAAGAAATGCCCACTTTCGAGATTAGCTTTTGTAAATACTGACTAATCTCATCTTCCTCACCACTTACAGAATCTATGCGAACAATGTCTTGAAAAGTTTGTATTAAGCGTTTATTCATATTACTAAAAATAAAAAAACTCCCTATTATGGGAGCAAAAAAAACAATACGGAAGTCGCCCCCTTAGATAGAGAGTTTCTTAGCCTTATTGTTAAAGTAATTTAGATTCATGACTTGAGGATTATTGCTGATTTATAATAAATTGTCAACAGTTTGGCAGAGTAGATAACTTTAAGTATAATTTGCCCCATGAAAGCAGTCATTTTAAGTCAAAACGATCCATTCTATACAAAATTCTTTTTTAAGGAATATATTAAAAGATATAGCGAGTCACCATTTGAGTTACAAGCTGTATATCTGCTCGACCCCATGAAGGATTCATTGTTTGGACTACTTAAACGAACACTATCTTTCTATGGACCATTTGATTTCCTTAGAATGGGTATCAAATATGTTTTCGCAAAAATCCAAGAAAAAATTGGAGTAGGGGATTCACCGTTAACTCAACTTCAGAGACTTGGCATAACAGTTGAAAAAGTTAAAAATGTTAACGACAAAGCATTTGTTGATGTTATTCGATCGTATAAGACTGATTTTTTAATCTCAGTTTCCTGCCCACAGATATTTTCGAGAGACCTCTTAAGTACAGCAAAGATAGCACCAATCAATATCCATTCAGGGAAAATCCCTTTGTACAGAGGTTTCTTTCCAAACTTCTGGCAAATGCTTAATGGAGAAAAATTTGCAACCGTGACTATCCATAAAATGGAGCCAAAAGTTGATAAGGGAAATATCATTCTAGAAATGCCTATTGAGATAAAACCGAACATGACGCTACAAGAACTAATCAAACAAACCAAAGAAGTTGCAGTAGAAGGAGTATTTGAAGTCGTCAAAAGATATAAGCAGAAGAAAATTATATTGTTCGAAAATGAAGATTTAAAAGATACTTATTATGGCTTTCCTTCCAGAAAAGATGTCCTTTTGTTCAAACAGAAAGGTTTAAAAATACTATGAGCAAAAGTATTATCCTTACCTTTGATGTTGAAGAATGGTTTCATACAACCTTTATGTATGAATATCTTACTAGTAGAGACATAGCTCAAAGTAGAATTTATGAGAGCTTGCAGACTTGCCTAGATCTTCTGAATGAACACGACATTGCTGCTACTTTTTTTTGTTCTAGCAGAACTTGCCGAAAAGAATCCGAAAATAATAAACATGATTACAGATGCCAATCTTCGGCACGAGATTGCATCACATTCATATAGCCACGATTTGCTCTATGAGAAAAAGGATTCACAGATTAAAAAGAATATTTATAATTCAAAAAAGATATTAGAGGATTTAAGCGGTAAGTCTGTAAAAGGATTTCGTGCGCCATATTTTTCGATTAATGACCATGCTATCGAGTGTTTAGTTAATGCAGGATATAAATACGATTCCAGCCTTCATGATTTTAGATTGAACGGCCAATATGGAACTTTAACTCTGCCAATGAAGGCAACGGATTCACCAGGAATATTTACCTATAAAACTCTCACCGAAGTTACAATTCCGGTTAAAAGGTATTTTAATCTTTTAACGCTGCCATTCGGAGGCGGAGGATATTATAGATTGTATCCACTTGTTCTGCAGGAGTATTGGATAAGATCATTCTTAAAAACAAGCGACTATTTTATGATGTATCTTCATCCTTGGGAATTTGATTCAAATCAGCCTTACATCACAAAGGCTCCTTTCCTTAAAAGATTTCGTCATTATGTCGGCATTAAAAGTCATAAACAAAAAACTGACAGTCTTATTCGCAATCTTAAATCATCAAACTTTAAGTTCAAAACGCTCTCAGAGTATTTATCAAACAAGAAATTGACAAAATAGTATAACTAATTATAATTTGAGCATGAATTATTTAAATAGGTCACAAAGTTGTTGTTGTAAATAGATTTATTTCTATTTTACGACTCTACCTATTTATTTAATGAAAACTCAATATCTTCCAGACTTCAAATTTCCAAAAACTGTAAAATCAATACTCGTTTTCGTTGCTCATCCGGACGATGAAAGCGCCTTTACCTCAGGTTTAATTAATAAAGCAATACGAGAAAAATTAGATGTAAGAGTGATTGTCATGAGCAAAGGTGAAAACAGTACAAATAGATATAGACTAGATCCAAATATGGATCTAGCTTCGACTCGTGAATATGAGCTAATTAATGCATTGCAAAAGCTGGGAGTTAGTAACTATTCAATTGAAAATCTTCCCGATGGTGGACTTTCAAATTATACAGAAGAAATGCTGAAAATAATCGATTTCGAGAGAAATCAGAAAGCAACACAACTTTTTGTTACTCTCGAACCTTCAGGGATCTATGGGCATCCTGATCATATCGCTCTGACTCAAACCGTAACGCAATACACAGATATATATAATCTACCCTTAATTTTTGCAACTATAAAACAGCAAATTATGCCAGCTCAAGATATGCTATCCATGGGTATTGATCCTGAATTAATCTCTCCTCTAGAACCATCACATAAAATTTCTTTAAACTTGGAAGCTCGCATAAGAAAATATTTAGCACTAAGAGCTCATCGCAGCCAATTTGAACATTCTTTGAAATGGACTTATGATTGGTACAAGAAAGGACTATTTTCTGAAGAATACTATACATTAAACTACGATTATGAAATCTGACAAGAAAAACTGGTGAACATCCACTAATCAATTATCTAAAGAAGCATCAAGAAAAAACTATCGCCGGTAACAAAGAATACTATGAGATTCTATATTATCGAGATGGTCAATTTTATAACACTGGTGGGTCAACATATCCTTTAGAAGAAGAGTTCAATAATGAAATTTCTGAAGAAGCTGTGACAGATAAACTCATAAGCTATTATTTAGATAAATGTGATACATTCGCTCTAAAGAAACCTTCTACTACTCGAGAATGGGAAATCTTTCTTGAAGAGAACTGGCATATATAGCTATTTTGTGCTTTCAACTCTTATCCAACTAGTTACGAGCTTTTTAGGTGCAAAGAATTTCAAGCTATAGATGCGTATCCATAGTAGCAGTCGCATAGGGTAGAGAAGTAAAGACCAAAAGAATTCCTTGAGATTGCTTGCATATCTAAGAGGGAATAGAAACATTTTCAAATCATCGATTAATGTCCTTGCCCGTTTACTATTATCAACCAAGCCCATCTGCTTAAGTTGTATATAACCACCCGTAGATCTAATTTTCTGCTTAAAATAGTCTGTCAAATGTTTAGGGTAGCTAACATAAGCAGCAGCTTCTGGATTATAGCCTAGAACTCCGCCATCCTTCGTAATCATTAATGAAATGTAGGCATCATCAACTAATACTTCTGTAGGAATCGTAAAATTCAGAAGTTCAGTTCTAACTGCCATAATATAACCAGATAACGGGAAATATTTTTGATTAGAATTTCCATTCATTTGTGCTATGCGACTGACATGAAGTGCCTCTGTAAATAAGTGACTAATATAGCCGAAATAATTGTTTTTTGTGTCTATACTTATTTGCCTGCCTGAAACACCAACTAGGTGTGGATATCTTTCAAACTCATCTATAAGTATCTTTACAGAATTCTTTTTGAACGAAATATCTCCATCCGTAAGAATAGTAATTGCTCCTTTAACTTCTTTTAAACATAGATTTAGTGCGGTTGGTTTTCCGTTGTTATCATCTTGAATAAATACACAGTCTTGATGTTTAAACTTTGTTACAGCAGTTTTTGCTGCTGATAATGTTGGCCTATCAGGGGCTGCAATAATTAGCTGAATTTCTCCAAAGAAGCCGGAGTATGTTCTATCTAGTATTGAGGCAATTGTATTACCGATTGTTTTTGGCTCGTTGTAGGATGTAATTACAACCGAGATTCGCTTAGTCTGATTCTGTTTGTGCATCAATTTCTTCTTGTAAAAGTTTTGCAATTTGCTCTCGAGATTGTTCAATCGGAGGTTGTTCATATCTGGGTACAATATGAAGATGGTAATGCATAATTACCTGTTTAGCTAAAGCCCCATTATTCTGAATTATATTGATTCCTTCTGCATGCATTGATTTCTTAATCGCAAGGGCAACTTTTTTTTGCAAGAGGAAGAATCAATTCTGCTTGACTATCTTCAAGTTCAAAAATATTTTCTTTGTGATTTTTAGTTAGAATTAGGCAATGTCCAACTTCCTCTGGGTATGCGTCAAGAATGCAAAGTAAGTTGTCAGATTCAAAAACAATATTTGCTTTTACCTCTTTACTAACTATTTTGCAAAATATGCAATCTTTCATGATTGTAGCTTTAAAATAAATCTAGTTGTGACTTTTTGGCTGTTAATACCTTCTTGTCTTTCTTTCCAAAAGTTATCTTACAAATTTGAGATAACTTCCACATAAATACCTTACCCTTGTTTTTTGTGTTCGGATAATCAGAAGCAAATGAGGCTGCAGCTTCAAGTTTAGCTCTGGGTAATTGCTTTGCTAGTTTAATGTATAGAGCTTTGTGTTTAAGATCGTTTAATTGATGTGCAAGTCGCAAACCAAAGTCTTGAAACTCTTCTGAGACATATTTATTTGCCTCACTATAACGATCTATGAAATCATTGTTTAAAAGTATGTCTTTTGCTGATTTAGGCTCTTTTCGTTTAGGAAGCATTATTCAAATTATTCTTAACTTGAACTATCATATTTCTAAATCCATGGCTACCCATAAAAGCAATTACCGTATGATTCTTGTTATTAGATTTGTATTCGCTTATGAATTTTAGTAGCGTTTCGTCATCGGGTATAACTTGGATATCGTTGCCGTAGTTTTTAAGTTGCCTTGCTAAGTCGTCTTCGTCGATGTGCTTAAGATCACTTGCAGGAAGTTTTGTAAACCTCGGAAAAATAACCTTATCGGCTAGTATGAAGGCATCTTTATATGTAGAGATTGCTTCAGTTGTCCTACTTCCGGTATTTGGTTCATAGATAACAAGAATTTTTGAGCTTGGATATTCTTGTTTGATTGCAGATAAAGAGCCAATTACTTTTGCAGGTGAACTGGCAAAATCATCTATTAATACACATTTTGCATCTTCATAAACTTTTTCTAATCTTCTTTTTATACCCTTAAAGTCTTCGAGACCTTGTTGAATATATTCTTTTCTAACTCCAAGCGTTGAGCATAGGGCTGTTGCAGCAAGTATGTTTTCGAGATTGAATTCGCCTAGTACAGTAGTTTGAAATGGAATTATTTCTGTAGTATCCGTTTGCTTAACAAGTGTCATGAGTGGTTTAGATTCTTTAAGAAGATACCAGTCAGGTTTAATAAGTGATTTTGACAAGTTACTTGAATAGTACACCTTCTTGTTAGATGATTCTTTAGCTAGCTTTACACAGTTCTTGTCGTTAGCGTTAATAACAAGTATGCCATGTTCTGGTAACTGACGAATAAGGCTTGCAAATACTTCTAAGTATTCATTTTCAGACTTGTAAATGTCTGTATGGTCCCATTTACAGGAAGTGAGAAGCAAGTGTGTTGGCTGATATTTGCTGAATTTTGGATTTCTATCTTGAAGCGAAATAATGTATTCGTCACCTTCTACTATGGAGTACTTTGTTTTGTCAGTTTTTGATTTAATAGGCAAAATGCTGTTTGAACTGATGCCGCCAAACATCCAACTAATATTTTGATTGGCGGCAAGAAAAATGTTTACTAGCAAAGATGTTGTGGTTGTTTTACCGTAGGTTCCAGCCACTACGATTGAATTATCTTTATTAATGACATGTTCGGCAATTATGTCCGTGTAGTTAACAATCTGAATGTTGAGCTTCTTTGCTTCAATAACTTCTGGATTTGAATCACCTTTTAAACCTTGCATTAGAACAAATGTTGGGTGATTACCATTAGCATCCGTAAGCCTGTCTGCCTTATAGTTAGGTTTAAAATCAATTTTATGAGTTTTTAGAAAATCACTAATTGGAGGATAGAAACCTTTGTCGGATCCTGTAACTTTCCAACCTAAGTTTTTATACATCAATGCCACTGCGGATGTTGTAACACCTGCTATACCAATGATATGAATCCACTTATTCTGCATAACCTAATACTAGCACAAACTTGACCGCTCTCAACTTAGAAATAAAATAATTAAGGTTTTTTTGTAGGACAAAATTCATCATTTCTCTTAAAGTAATAGTCAGTAAAGAAAAACGAGAGAAAATAATATATACCATTTAAATATCACTGCAGCTTGACAGTCACAATCGCTAGTTGTTATGTTTATTACGCACCACAATAAATTGTGGTCATATTAAATAAACATTACCTTGCACTTAATGTTGTGTCCTTATTGCCATTCAAACAATTCCAAGGTCGTTGATAAAAGAGATAACAAAGAAACAGGCGTAACCAGAAGAAGAAGAGAGTGTTTGCAATGCAAAAAAAAGATTTACTACATACGAAAGAGTTGAAACAATAAGTCTTCATGTAGTAAAAAAAGTGGTAAGTTTAGAAGAATTTGATCGAGAGAAGCTCAAAAAAGGCATAA
Source organism: candidate division WS6 bacterium OLB21 (assembly GCA_001567305.1). Lineage (GTDB taxonomy): Bacteria > Patescibacteriota > Dojkabacteria > B142 > OLB20 > OLB21. The sequence continues at coordinate 62,222 of JYPD01000022.1, forward strand.
GTAAAAGCTGTAAAGAAAAGACAAATCCCCGAAGCAGAGATTGATGATCTCATAGACGACATCGAACTCAAACTGCTCAATAGACAAACTAAAGAGATTCGTTCCACAGAGATCGGAAAAATGGTACTTACAAGACTTAAAAAGTTAGATACTATCGGATATTTGCTGTTTGCATCTGTATACAGAGATTTTTAATAGTATCAAAGACTTTGAAGATGCGATTGCAGAATTAAAAGCTCCAAATAATATAGATTAATATTCAAGCAAAACCATGACTAAAAAAAGATTCTCCAAACAAGTCAACCTCACAGATAATGCTAATCTAATTGCAGAAAAAAGATATCTTAAGCTCGAAGCGGACGGATCTGTTAAAGAATCTGTCAACGAAATGTTTACCAGAGTAGCTAGATTTATTGCAAGCGGAGATCTTGACCTCTCTGATAAATCAGAGAGCTATAAGAAACCTTCTCAAAGCGAACTAGAAGAAATCGAAGACAGCTTCTATGAAATACAAGCTAATCTAGAATTTCTCTCTGGAATGTCGTTACTAGACAGGGGTAAACAAGATTTAGTTGCGGCGTGTTATGTATTACCAATAAAAGACAGCATAGAGTCCATATATGGAACACTTGCCAATGCAGTTGTTTTGCACAGAAGAGGAGCTGGTATTGGCTATGATTTTTCAGAAATAAGACCAGAAGGAGACATTGTGAATACAACGGGTAGAGAAGCCAGCGGTCCGATCTCTTTCATGAAGTTATACGACTATTCCTCTGAAGTTATAATGAACAGAGGCGCCGTTAGGCATGCTGGTCATATGGGAATTTTGCGCATAGATCACCCAGATGTCAGAAAATTCCTGTCGGCCAAACAAGATAATACTCAACTAACAAACTTCAATATATCTATTGCAATCACAGACGAGTTTATTGATGCTTTGGAGAAGAACACTGAATACGAGCTTAAACATGAAGGTAAAGTGTATGGAAAAATCCTTGCTAAAGAAATGCTTACAGAAATCGCAGAAAGTATTCATAAAAGCGGAGAACCTGGCTTTATCTTTGTAGACGAGATTAATAGACACAATCCAACATTGCATGTCGGGTTAATGACATCAACTAACCAATGTGGCGAACAACCATTGCTTCCTTACGAAGCGTGTAATCTTGGTTCGGTGGTACTCAATAAATTTGTTATCAAAGGAACAGATAACAAGAAAACACATGATCGAATTGATTGGGATAGATTGGAATATGTTGTTAAAACTGCTGTGCATTTTCTGGATAACACGATCACAGTGTCCAGGCATCTTCTTCCAGAGATTGAAAAATTGGTTAAACATGGGAACAGAAAAATTGGAGTCGGTGTCATGGGTTGGGCAGATATGCTTTACGAGCTCAATATCCCCTATAACTCTCAAGAAGCTCTCGACCTAGCTGAACAAATAATGGGCTTTATTAAAGAAAAGGGACATGAAAAATCACAAGAACTTGGCAAACTCAAAGGTGACTTTGGTAACTTCAAAGGCTCAAAATGGCACAAAGAAGGATACACGAACATGCGCAACGCGACAGTTACAACCATTGCTCCCACAGGCACTACCAGCTTGCTAGCCAACTGTAATGGAGGTATAGAACCATTTTTTGCACTTGCTTATATTCGCAAGAATATGGAAACAATGGGTGACACAGAAATGATTTATGTAAACGAACTACTTGAACAAAAACTTAAAGACGAATGGCTTTACGATAAAGAGCTCATGCGAAATATTGCCGAGAAAGGGACCTTATCATCATTTAATCAAATTCCCGAACGAATTAGAAAAGTTTATGTTTGCTCATTTGACATCGAACCCGAGTGGCACATTAGAATGCAGGCAGCCTTTCAAAAATTCACAGATAATGCAGTTTCAAAAACAATAAATCTTCCTGAATCAGCTAGCACAGAAGATATTATTTCTGCATTCAAGCTGGCTGCAAAGCTAGGTCTAAAAGGACTGACAATTTATCGTGACAAAAGCAGAGACCAGCAAGTACTTAATTTAACTAAATAATTATGCAAGTGGGATTAGATACATTCAATATTTCATACAATGTCTTTATGAGTAAAGTCGGCAAAGACTTATCTGTAGGAGTTAGGATTAAAGCTTCAACAGACACCAAAAAAGATGTTGTTAGAGTATGGACAGATACAAAAAAATTGGCAGTTTAGTTTGGTGGGGCTCATAGACGAAGATGCAAACATTTCGATTGAAAGGGTAGAGATTCAATCGTTCGGTGATAGTCTTGCTTACTTAAAACTTATTGCTATTCACGAGAAGCCTTCGTTTAAGATAGATCTTCAAAAACTTGGTTCTGGATTTGCTGAACTTGCGCAAGTTTCTAACGATGAAGCACAAATCTTTCTAGATAATTATATGCAGTCATCTGTAAATTTAACATTAACGGAGCAACTGTTCTCTGATTATGCCAAAGACGAGAACACAAAAAGCTGGCTAACATTATGAACAATCTAACAATAAACACAATAGGTCTTGTCTATAACACAGAAGGGAAATTCCTGATTGGAAAAAGATCCTCAATAGAATTACACGAACCAGGTCTATATTCATATCTAGGAGGCAAACTTGATTACAATGGTGAATTGCAGGCTGGTAAATCGATGTTTCTTTTAGAAGAAAACCTTAAAAGAGAAATAAAAGAAGAAGCAGGAGTTGAAATTGAAGTCTCAGAATATCTTTCTAGTCATGCATTTGTTAAAGATAACGGAGATAAAGTTGTGGTCATCGCATATTTAGCAGAGTATGTTTCAGGAATTCTAACTCCGCAACAAGATGAGGTTGAAGAATTAATTTGGATCACCCGAGAAAACCTAAAGGAAATAAACACCTTAGATATTATTAAAGAAGTCTATACTCAGGCTTTTGACAAAATTGAACAGAATAGACAAAGATTTACTATTGAACTGGCCGGAATCGTCTTAAATGATAACGAAGAATTTTTATTAGTCAGAAAAAATAATAGCGCAGAAAAGTTTTCCCTTCCAAGCGGAGCTTTCAGCTCAAAAGCAGTTGGTAGCTGGGAAGTTATGGAAAGCTCCCTTGCAAAGATAATATTTCAGCAGACCGGAATAGAAATTGCAGATGGTCCGATTCCTTTTACAGATCAATTACTTATGGATAAAACTGAAGAGAAGTTACTTCAACTATTTATCTGCCGCTATAAATACGGAAATATCCAAATTAAATCTCCAGAAGAAATTGCCGAAGTAAAATGGATTCATATAAATGACATTGGAAAGAAAAAGATCTGAACGAAAGGGACTACCTTATCCTTTACAAAGCATCAGATTTTATTTCAAAACTAAACGATTAATTTATTCACATTATATTTACATGATGAACACAGCTAAAACAGACTTCTTTGACGATATTCTTGATACACCGGCAGATCTTTTTGATCCAAAAGTATCTGCCAATTCATTAGAGATCATGAAAAAAAGACATCTCTTAAAAGACGAAAACGGTGATCTGCTTGAAGAGCCTAAAGATATGTTTTGGCGCGTTGCCAGAAGCATGGCACTTGAAGATGGTAAATATGTCAAAGGAGCTCAGGCCAGAAAAGAAAGAGTAATAATGAGAACGGCAAAAGAATTTTACGAACTTCTTGCACAAAACAGATTCTTACCCGGTTCTAGAGTTCTTTACGAGGCAGGAAACGAAATCGACGGAACAGGACAGCTTTCATCATGTTTTGTACTTCCAATAGAAGATAGCCTTGAATCAATTTTCGAAACAATGAAGGAAGCAGCTATTGTGCAAAAGAACAATGGTGGAACAGGCTTTAACTTCTCGCACATCAGACCAAAAGGAGATAGTGTTGGTGGCACCCCTAATGTTGCAGCAGGTCCAATACATTTTGTCAGAAGCTTTTCACAAGCCTTCGATCAGGTCCTGCAAGGCAAAAAACGAGGTGGTGGCAACATGGCTATACTTAATGTTAATCATCCAGACATCATTGAATTTATAAACCTAAAAGGACAAGATTCTTCGATTCGCAACTTTAATATATCTGTTGGTATAACCGACGAGTTTATGCAAGCTGTCAAAGATGACGAAGAGTATGACTTAATTAATCCAAGAACAGGTAAATCCGTAGAGAAGAAAAAAGCCAGAGAAGTATTTAACCTTATTTGCCAAAAGGCATGGGAATGTGCAGACCCGGGATTGTTCTTTTTAGATACGACACAAAACGCAAATCCAACAAAGCCTTTAGGTATCATAGAAGCAACAAATCCATGCGGAGAAGAACCTCTAAGAGCGTATGAATCATGTAATCTAGGCTCAATAGTACTTCCTTCGCATCTTATTAAAGTTGATGATCGCTACGAAATCGACTGGGAACTTCTTAGGAAAACAACCAGATCAGCAATACACTTCCTGGACAACATGATAGATCTAAGCAAGTTTCCGCTTAAAAAGATTGAAGAACAGGTTGAAATGACACGCAAACTGGGACTTGGTGTCGTTGGATTGGCCTCAATGTTCTATCAAATGCGTATTGCTTACAATTCAACCGAAGGAACAGAGCTAGCAAGAAAAATAATTAGATTCGTACAAGATGAGTCAGTTAAAGAATCTGAATTGCTTGCCAAAGATCGTGGTGTATTCCCCGGATTTGCAGGCAGTAAATGGGACGAAATGGGTATAAAAGTTCGAAATGCAACTATGACATCAGTCGCACCAACTGGTACTTTAAGTCTTGTAGCAGATACTTCAAGTGGAATTGAGCCTGTATTTGCTTTGGTTTACAAACGAAACAGTTTTTATCAAGACGAAGCACAAGAAAATCGCAAGGGCTTGCTATATATTGACAGACACTTTGAAACTTATGCTAAAGAATCTGGATTCTATTCAGAAGAACTTATGGAACGAATTGCCGATAATCATGGTTCATTGCAGGGTTTAGATGAAGTTCCAGACGAAGCAAAAGAAGTATTTGTTGTAACGCACGACATATCACCAGAATGGCATGTGCGCATGCAAGCTTCAGCTCAAGAATCTGTCGATGCAGCTGTTTCTAAAACAATCAATTTACCTTCTGATGCCACGATTGAAGATGTGAAAAGAGCCTATACTAATGCTTGGGAGCTTGGTTGTAAAGGCATAACAATTTATCGAGACGGAAGTAAACAATATCAGGTACTTGAAAATGTTTCCAAAAAAGAAAAGGTTGAAAATATCGATGAACAATCGACTAAAGACGAGTCAGTTACAAGTTCCGAAACTGAAGAACTAACAGAACATGCACTTACAGTTTTAGAAAAGAGGGCATTAAAAAAAGATTCAGCAGGAAATGTTATTGAATCGGCCGATGAACTTTGGATGAGAATTGCTTCGAAAGTTGCTGAAGCCGAGTCTTCTGAAAATCGCGAGATATTTACTAAAGAATTCTATCAAATCCTTTCTAAAAGAGAATTCCTTAGTGGCGGAACACTTCTCTGGGCTGGTATGGGCGAAGAAACCATTCTTTCTAAATGCCTTGTACTCCCTGTAGGAGATTCAATAGATTCAATTTTCCAAACTCTAAACTGGAACATCCAATGTCTAAGAAGAGGTGTAGGAACAGGCTTTAATTTCTCAAATATTCGCTCAAGTTACGCCAAAGTAAAAACAACAGGTGAATTTGCTGCCGGACCTGTTGAATATTTACGAATGTATAACAGAGCACAAGACACAATTAGAGGACGAGGAGGCAGGGGACTTGGCTCAATGGCAATACTAAATGCGGATCATCCCGATGTTGAGGCGTTTATTGAATGTAAAGATGATCTAAACGCAATTTCTCATTACAATATATCTGTTGGCATTAGCGATGCCTTTATGAGAGCTGTAAAATCAGATGCAGATTGGAATCTAGTTGATCCGAATGACGGACAGATTTATAAGACCGTCAAAGCAAGGGCGTTATTTGAGAAAATTGCGCAACACGCTTGGAAAAGCGGTGATCCCGGATTATTCTTTATCGATAAAGCCGAATCTGCAAATACAACGCCAAAGTTAGGCAGGATGGATGCAACTAATCCTTGTGGAGAGCAACCACTTATTCCATTCGAAACCTGCAATCTTGGTCATATCAATGTATCAAGTATGGTATCTGGTTTCCCATATGCTGCAGACGAAAGCATTCGTTCTTGGGATTTTGAAAGAAAACTTGAACTAATCGATTGGGATAACCTTAAAAGAGTTACTCATCTAGCAGTCAGGTTCCTTGATGATATCATCGACATCAATAACTATCCGATCAAAGAGATAGAACAAATGACCAGAAAGACCAGAAATATCGGAGTAGGAATCATGGGATTTGCAGATTTACTTATTAAGCTAGGTATTACTTACGGAAGCGAAGAATCACTTCAGTTAGCAGAAGAAATTATGAGCTTTATTCAAGAAACAGCTCATGATGCCTCTATTAAGCTTGGAGAAGAGAAGGGCAGTTTCCCTGCATTTCAAGATTCTGTCTGGTTTGATAGGGGGCAATCGTCAATGAGAAACACCAGGGTAACAACAATCGCTCCAACAGGCACAATATCGATTATTGCTAATGTTAATCCTGGTATAGAACCCGTTTTTGCACTAGGTTTCAGACGCAAAAATTCGATGGGCGGAACAGACCAAGAAGTCATCGACCATCTATTTGAAACTGTTGCTAAGGCAAGAGGCTTCTATTCTGAAGATTTGATCAAAGATATTGCTGATGGCAAGCACCTAAAAGACATTTCTGCAAAATATGAAATACCTCAAGATGTAGTAGATGTATTTGTTACAACACACGAGATTGAACCAGAAAAGCATGTCAGCATTCAGGCAGCTTTTCAAAAATATATCGATAGTGCTGTTTCAAAAACAATTAATCTTCCGAACAGTGCGACCTGGCAAGACATTGCAAGAGTATATCAGCTTGCCTACGATCTTAACTGCAAAGGAATAACAGTCTTCCGTGATGGCTCAAAAGATCCGGCTCTTCAGGTCGGAACAGCAGACAAAAAAGATGAACCAGAAGTCAAAGCTACTTCAACAGTTGCAAGAAATTCTCTTGAACCTAGAAAAAGAGCAGAAGTTGTTCGTGGTCAAACTCATAAGGTGAAAACTGAACAGGGTGAACTATACATTACTATCAACGAAGACGACGAAGGAGTTTTCGAAGTTTTCTTGAATCTTGGTAAGAGCGGCAGCTTTACAGCAAGTTATACAGAAGCAGTCGGAAGACTTGTCTCAATGGCACTACGATCTGGAATCAAACCAGATGCCATAATCGACGAACTGCAAGGCATCAGAACATCGGCTCCTACTATGAACAAGGGTGGACTAATTGTATATTCTGTTCCAGATGCAGTTGCCAAAGTTATGAAGAAGCATCTTGAAGAACGCAAAAACCAGATGACTTTCTTGCCTGTAGAGAAGGAAGTTATTGCACCTACTACTCAGATTGAAGAGGTTATTGCAGAGGTGACATCTGCTATAGAAACTCCGATAACTGATGCAAGTGTAAAAAAAACTTCTTAGTCAAGAAATAGTCGAAGAGATCCTTATCCAGAATAGTAAACCAGTTGCCAACAAAGTAGTAGATGTTAAGCCAACTACAGCAACTTTAGTTGCAGATGTAGACACAAGTAAGTATACAAAAAAGAATACTATGGGAGACTTGCTGGATTGTCCCGATTGCGGTTCAGATCTGGAATATGCTGAAGGATGCATCTTATGCCGTAGTTGCGGATTTAGTAAATGCGGATAATAATACATATGTTAATATAGTAATATGAAAACTGCCCAATCAAAATTACCTAACTTAAATGTATACAGAAGCGAATCAGGGTCATATAGATGTAGAATCTTAAGTATGAACATTAACCAGTTCAATTATCAGATTACTTCATTCCAGTTTTTACAAGAGTACAAAACAGAAAACCCTGCAGAAGCGTTGCATCATTTTTCAGAACTAATTGATTAATGAACTCAGTACAATATTTTTCTGCAATTAAACTTGGGTACATATACAAAAGAATGTTAAAACCTGTGTTATTCAAGTTTGACCCAGAATTTGTACACGACAGGTTTACAAATGTAGGAGTGATTTTGGGGTCTAACCCAATTACCAGAGGGATTACTTCTTTCTATCTTAAATATTCGAACAAAATATTAGAACAAGAAGTATTGGGAATCCAATTCAAAAACCCTGTCGGACTGTCTGCGGGATTCGATAAGAATGCTCAATTATTAAAAATCATACCTTCTGTCGGTTTTGGCCATATGGAAGTCGGCTCTGTTACTGCCGAAAGTTATGAAGGTAACGAAAAACCCAGACTCAAAAGACTACCAAAATCAAAAGCTCTTGTTGTTTACTACGGGTTAAAGAATATTGGAGTAGACAAAATCATAGAAAGGCTTCAGAAAATCCGACATAACGACTTTAAATATAGTGTAAGCATTGCTAAAACAAATTGTCTCAAGACTGCTCTAGAAGATGCAGGTATTGAAGATTATGCAATTAGCCTCGAAAAACTTAGCAAAGCGAACTTAGGTGATTTTTATACTATTAACATATCATGTCCCAATACTTTCGGCGGAGAACCATTCACTACACCAAAACTACTTAATAAACTGCTTGTTAGACTAGATAGAGTTAAACATCACAAACCGGTCTTTATAAAAATGCCGATAAACTTAGAATGGAAAGATTTCAATGACCTGCTTGTCGTTGCATCTAAGCACAATGTTCAGGGTGTAATAATTGGTAACCTAACAAAAGCAAGAGATCCAAAACTAATACTAGACAAGCTACCAGAAGATCAAAAGGGTGGTATATCCGGTCTACCCACACAAAAGCTTTGTAACGACCTAATCAAAAAAACATATGCCAATTACAAAGATAGGTTCATAATTGTTGGTGTGGGTGGAATATTCTCTGCAGAAGATGCTTACGAGAAAATTAAACTTGGCGCATCTTTACTACAA
>JYPD01000023.1 GCA_001567305.1 candidate division WS6 bacterium OLB21
CTTCGAGTAAGGGTTCAGACATTGAAAGCATTACTGATAACATTGACTACATACTTAAACGCAAACTAAAAAGATATAACGACCAATTCAAGCGCTGGTCAAAAGAAACTCCTTGGAAGGCAACAGAAATACAAGAAACTCTTGATGAGCATTCAGCCCCTCTCGAACCAGATACGTATTTAGATTATGTTCCACAAATTAAGCGCAAACAATACGAAGACGAATCTCCGATCTACCCAGCAGAGGCCATTGAACGAATGGAGCTTCTAGGATACAATAGCTTTCTATTTAAGAATATTGAATCAGGCAAGTATTCAATGCTTTACAAGCGCGAAAACGGTGGATACGGTCTGGTTGAACCTAAGAACGGCTAAACAATGGATCAATCTCAGCATAATAGGCTCTTCATCGCCATTTTTCCAGATGAAAATATGCGTTCATATCTGCGAGACTCTATTCGCACATTCAGTAAAGATGCCAGAAATTTCAATTTTGTACCTATTGACCAACTTCATCTTACACTCGAATTTCTTGGCAATTCAGTATCAAACGATAGTCTAGACTTGCTTACCGAAGCCCTGCAACAACAATCCGGAAATTTTGCCAAACCGAAACTTACATTGTCTACTCTTAATTTTGGCTTTCCTTCTCAGAACATGCCTTCTCTCCTCTTCTGGGATATAGTCGAAAACAAAGAGCTGAAAGACCTTACTACGCAGGTTCATGATATTGCCAGATCGCTTAATGTAGAAGACATCAAACGCTACAAAGACCATGCCAAGCTCATTCATCACATCACGATTGCACGAACCAAACGAGGAATGAGCAGAGCACAAAGTAGAGCAATAAAAGCAAAAATCGAACAGACGAATTTCGGAGAGGTTCCAAGTTTTGAACCGCAGCATTTCTCTCTGGTTGCAAGTACACTTAACGCAAAAGGATCTACTTACAAAGAAATACAAAGAATTGCTCTTTAGGCAGAAACTTAAAGGGGTTTGCAAGCAAAGCTTGCAAACCCCTTCTCTTAATAAATCTCAATTACATATCTGTTGGTGGAGGTTGATTTATCGATACACAAGCATCGTCAGTCATTTGATTTCCTCCGTTTGGCACTATCGAAACATCATTACAGGTTCGATTTGTAGCTGCCAATGCTCTAAACTCGAATCTCAGATTGTAAGACTGTCCTGGTCCAAGATCTCCAAGAAATGTGGTGATGTCATTACTACTCACAACTCCCATAGTTCGGTTTATTGTGAAGTTAGAAGTTACATCGTTGCCGTTGGCGTTATTTATTATTCGAATGAAATCGAGCCTACTTGTATTCCAGCTGTCTCTAAAACTAATTACTGAATAGGTTGTTTGTCCTGTATTAGTAATTGTAATTCTAAACGGAACAATTTGACCGACATTGTATGGTCCGGGACCATTTGGTGTCATTTTATCTAATGTAATGCCTGGAACAGCCTCACATGTTGGATTTTCAGGATACTGCGGGTTTACACAGCGATTGTTTAAACAGCTCAGGCCGTTCTCACAAACATTACCTTGAGTTGAACATCCTGTTTCCCAGCACTTGAGAGTGACATCTGGTTTACAATCGGGATTGTTTGGATACTGTGGATTTACACAGCGATTATTTACACAGCTAAGTCCCGATCCAGGAGCACATTGTTTATCAGAATCGTTACATCCTGTTTCCCAGCATTGCAGATTAGTAATCTCTGCGTTAATGAGTCTAACTTCTGCAGTATCGCAAACCTCGCCGTTTAGACTGGCAACTAATCTGTAGTTCCCGGCAACATGAGGTGTTGGTACTTGTCTGGTATCACCATTATTATGTGTTCTGGATGTATTTGGTGTAGTTAATACTACAGTTCCTGAAACTTCTGGTTAACATCTCCATTAATAAGAACACTATATTCAAAAGGTGGGACAGAAGTTAACTGGAACTGACCACTTTTTACAAGACCGCTATTTCCGACCAAAAATCTAGCTTGTGTGCTTGGACATCCCTGAGGTGGTGGAGTTGGTGTGCCTGTAGTTGGAACAATTGTTGGAGATACAGTACATCCACATAAGAAGTTTTGTCCGCAGCCATTACATGTCCATCCTTGGGTATGGCTACCTGGATTGTTGGCATTGTTATTTCTGCAGGCATTTTCGCAAGCTGCAATATCACAACCGCAGTTCTTCCATTGACCATCTGTGTCAAGGAAGCAGCCTGGCAAAGCTTCGTTAGAGTTTGCAGGAACTTCGTAACACTTAAAACCTGCACCTTTGTTATAGCAACCAAACATATGGTTGACATTTTGGGGATAGCCTAGAACATTGCATTCAGCTCCACTTCTAGCGGCACCGCTACAAGAGATTCCCCTGTCTACAACTAAGGCCTCTGAACTTCCAGCAAATAGAACTGCTGATAGTGCGACAAACAAGCCTGCCAAAAGGACAACCGAATAAGCGATAAGCCCTTTACGAAGTTGTTTGTCTTTATGTGACTCAAATATGACTGTTTTCATAGGATATAAAACAGATACATAATAAATATATTTGATTATATCACATTATAGGCTATCTCCATAATCTATATATATGATGATTATTTAGAAAATGCCGATTATGCTATAATAAGTAGTATCTGATTACTATAAGATATGGAAAATTCGAATAAATCTGGAATATTCTTCATCTTCATAATGATTGGGGCATTGTTGGTTGCCTTCTTTGGCATACTCTCCATTGTCCTAGGCATGCTTGGTGGAGCAGATTTACCATCAATTATTGGCGTAAGACCAACATATTCCAGCAACAACGAAAATCAACAAGTTCAGCAGTATGCACCTTTAGCCGTCGAAACTAACGCTCAGTTCGATTACGGATTCTTTATCCCGTATAAAACATTCAATGCAACTTCTGTTGTTGCGAGAGCTGAGTCACTATCTCGATATGACCAAAATGTTGCAGGAATCAGCACCAATAATCAGGTTGAGTTACCTAAGCAACAAGAGGTTGTAGTATCCGGAATTCGTGATAATCTTGTAACCACAGAAATCAAAGCATATGCCGAAACTGTAAAATCTACTCCTCATCCTTTAGCAACAGGAATCTCTCGCATTGTAATCGACTCTATTAATATTAACTCACCTGTAATACAAGGTTCAGATGGAGATGCTGCACTCGATCAGGGAATGTGGTTATACCCGACATCTTACGCCAAAGGGGAAAAGATACTTCTCTGCCATCGTAGATACTTTGGACCTAACGATCCAAGATCATGCTGGTTCATTGATAGAGCCAAAGTCGGCGATGTCATTAGACTAGAATCAGACAATGGCCAATCCTATGAATACTCAATTGTGGCTCAAGCAGTTCGCGAGGGTGACGACATGGCTATCTTTAACGCAGCAGACGACGATCTGGTAAAAATTATCACCTGCACACCTCTGGGAAGCAGTTCTCATCGATTAATTACAATCGGAAAGAGAATCTAAGCATTTAATCCCCCTTAAAAAAGCATTTACTACTGTGCTATTATATACGGTATTCTGCCTGCTATCTTAATAGATTATCGTACTCAAATGCTTAGTTTCTTAAAAAAAATGTTCGACCCTGCCGAGGCAGCAATTCGCGAGGCTACTCCGGTTGTTGATTCAATTTTTACTCTCGAAGAAGAACTTAAAAATCTATCTCTCGAAGACCTGCGAGCCAAAGTTACGGATATCAGAAAATCCATTCAACCGATCCTCGATAAGATCCCCGAAGAAGCCAGAACAGCTCTTAGCCAAGACAATAAAGAAAAGTACAAATCTCTTGAATCAGAAGTTGTGGCAGAGCTTCAAAAGCACATACCTCAGCTATTTTCAATTCTTCGAGAAGTAAATAGACGAAAATTCGGGAAACCCCATTTTCGAGTACAGTTAATCGCTTCAGTTATTTTGGCACAAGGCAATAAACTTGCAGAACTTAAAACAGGAGAAGGAAAAACTCAGGTATTTCATTTGCCAGCAGCACTTTATGGACTTACCGGCAGAGGTTCTCATGTAATTACAGTTAACGATTATCTTGCCCGTAGAGACGGTGAATACGCAGGACACGCAATGGCTGACCTAGGTATTAGCGTCGGTATTATCACTCCGCAATCATCATATAAATTTGTTCCAGACAGCGAATTAGAATCCGTAAAGGGTAAAGAAGCAGCCGAAGAAAGAAAAGGTATAAATATTGCCGAACTGGCAGACATGAAAGGCGTTAATCTTATCACCTGCTCTAAAGAAGATGCCTACTCTTGCGATGTCGTCTATGGAACCAACAACGAATTCGGTTTTGACTATCTGCGCGACAATATGGCCTACAACACAGCAGATAGAGTTCAAAAAGAGCTATATTTTGTAATTGTCGACGAGGCAGACTCAATTCTAATAGACGAAGCCAGAACTCCCTTAATTATTTCAGCACCTGCTGAGCAATCAAATGATTTATACGAAAAGTTTGCACGCATGGTGAAAAAGCTTACTAAAGATAAGCACTACGATGTAGACGAGAAAACAAGATCAGTAACTCTTAACGAAGAAGGCGTTGCTTACGCAGAACAACTACTCGGTGTAACTAACCTGTGGGAAGATTACCAAAATGCTCACCACCTAGACAATGCACTCAAGGCAGAAGTCCTCTATAAGATTGATGACGAATACATAGTAGACAATGGCGAAGTCCTTATTGTAGATGAATTCACCGGAAGAGTACTGCCAGGTAGACGCTACTCAGAAGGACTTCATCAAGCGATAGAAGCTAAAGAAGGTGTCGAAATCAAACGAGCTTCAAGAACCATGGCAACTATCACTTTCCAGAACTTCTTTAAGCTTTACAAAGTGCTTGCCGGAGGTTCAGGAACAATCATTACCGAAGCAGAAGAATTTGCCAAAATCTTCAATTTAGAGTCCTACGCAATTCCAACAAATAAGCCCGTAGTACGCTCAGACAAGCAGGATAAAATCTACAAAGATAGAGAAGCAAAGTTTAAAGCAATCGTCGAAGAAATCATTACCATAAACAAAACAAAAAGGCCTATTCTTGTCGGAACAGCCTCAATAGAAGATTCTGAATACTTATCTGGATTACTCGATAAAAAAGCAATCACACACGAGGTTCTCAATGCCAAGTATCACGAACGAGAAGCTCAAATCGTAGCCAAAGCCGGTGCAATGAGCGCAGTTACAGTTGCCACAAATATGGCAGGTCGAGGAACAGATATTCCACTTGGAAAAGGCGTAGAAGAGCTTGGCGGACTTTACATAATTGGTGCACAACGACACGAAGCCAGAAGAATTGACAACCAGCTTAGAGGTCGAGGCGGAAGACAAGGACAACCGGGAACAACGCAATTCTTTGTGGCACTTAACGACGAAATCATGCGCATTCAAGGTGGTGAAATTGTGCAAAAAATCATGAATGCGACAAAGATTCCAGACGACATTCCAATCCAAAATCCAATCATCAGCAGAACAATCGAATCTGCTCAAAAAAAGATGGAAGGTCACAATTTTGATGTACGAAAACGACTTGTCGACTACGACAATGTAATGAATCAACAGCGCGAAATCTTCTATACCCGCAGATACAACATCCTGCGAAAAGCAGAAATGGCAGTTAAAGCAGATAGCGAAGATACAAAGGTCGAAATGTTATCCGAAATAAAAACAGACATCGACAAAATTCTTGTTGACGAAATTGAAGCAATTGTCAAAAAGCATTTCTTTGCAGCAGAAAGCGATGAATTCGATCATAAACAACTAATCAAAGACTTCTTGGATCTCGCAGACGACAATCTGATAGACAAAGCCATCAAAGTAACCTATAAAGATGCCCTCCAAAATACCCCAACAGATAAGCTTGTCTCTATTCTAGAAAAACTTGGGCCAGAAGAGATTATAGATGCCTTAAGCAAAATTATTCGCGTAATCCTTGACGAAAAAGTCAAAGAGTTTGCAGCATCGCTTCCGGAAATCTACAGAATAACCGCCCTGCAAAGCATGGACGAGTTGTGGACAGAACATCTTAATGCCATTGGAGACCTACGAGAAGGAATCAGTTTACGAAGTTATGCTCAAAAAGATCCTTTGGTTGAATACAAGAACGAAGCTTTCATTCTTTTCGAAAGGTTTATTGGAGCAATTAATAATCAAATTGCCAGAAGAATTCTCAAGATTCAAAGAGTTGCCAGACAAATGCCCCAAGTGCAAATCAGAACAAACGAAGACGAAGTCTCAGATGTAAACACAGGAACCAGAGAGATGACTGCCAGACTTACCGATTTGCTTCATAAGGGAAAAGAGCTGCAAGAACAGGCCAAAACGCTTGGAAAAACACAAGCCACAGTCAAAAAAGATAAACAGACTCAAATAGGTCGCAACGATAAGGTTACTGTGCGCTACAGCGACGGTACCGTTAAAAAAGATGTCAAGTACAAAAAGGTTGAAGCCGATGTAGCCAACGGTAAGGCAGTTCTGGTTAGGAATTGAGATCAGCTATTGAAAGATCATCGAAACCTTCCACACCAGCAAGTGGGTTCGGATTTCGTAACTCGTTGCCAAGTAGTGCAATTAAAGTACTTTCGAAGATTGGAATAAAAAAATCTGGATCAGGTGCTTCTCCTCCTTCGAATCCACTTAATTGAATACGCGCCTCTTTATTAGCGGTACGAATCAACTCCTCACGCTGTTCTGGTCCCATACCATTAAACATCTCAGCTAATTCAATGGGTAATGAAATTTCCATATTAGAAAATTAAAATAAATAAACTCTACGATTGCGCCATGGCGCCATAAAAAGTAATGGGTATTATATCCTGTATATAAATCTTGGTCAAGAAAATTTTCTAGGCAAAAACACCAATTCCACCATCTGGAATGGTTGAGTAATCATCTACATCATCGTCATCTTGAGGTCTTCGGCAGACGATTCGAGCAATGGCACCATATCTAGGTTGACAATTTTTATCCCTTATCTGTTCTGGTACTTCTTCATCTTGGAGATATCTAGCTTCTTCTACAATTTCGAAACCGGCTTCCTCAAGAATCGCCCTGAATTCTGAAGTGGTCGTAAAACCTGCTGGACCTATAAATTCATCAATAATAATCTCTGCTCCATCTGAAGCGATCTCATTAACGGCATGATAATAGCGCACAATGTTAAAAGTATCCAACAAAGAAACGAATACTTTACCTCCATCACCATGATACTCACGAACAATACCTTCTGGATATGTTATTACTCGCAAAGACATATATTCAGGCTCAAAGGGGAAACCTTGTTGAGGTATTGAGAAATTATATTCAATATCTGCTTTTGCACCATCTTCGATAAAATGGTTCATTCTGTCCACATGAATTCGATCAGCAAGATTACACACGAGATGAATTCCATTAAAGAGACACCCTGCTAGAACAAATTCGCGGAACTCTCCCCAAGCAGGCTGATATCCATAAAAAGGATGATCTCTATAGGGGAGTCCAGATAGTTCATAATCAATAATATTGCCACTCAATCTAACTATTGCATTGCCTCTAGTTTGTTCAAAAGCTGGTTCTGGCTTAATTTCCCGTGGTAATATCATTAGCTGTCTATTTGAAGAAGCGTTGACCAAACCTAGATCAATTTTTGGGTATTGCGAAGTTGCCCGTTCCATATCAAAAAAAATATCGGGCAGATATTATTTTGTAATCAATTCATTAAGTATTTTATCTCGCAAGAATTCGGATTTAGATTTACCTTCTTTGACTGATCCATCTTCTATGAATCTCATGATTTCTTCGGATGCAATAAAATTGAACTTGCGAAGAGAATCTAAACTCATTCCTGCTAAATAGTCCCTGATTATATCACGGACATTGCTTTCCGAATAAGACTTGAGCGTAACAAGCGAAGAAGTGGAGCCTTTTACAATTTCCGAAATACTCTCCAAAGAAACTGTTTCTGGATACAAGCAGAGTATAGGTCTATGATTTGCCAGTGCCTGTCCAAAAAGATAGCCTACTCCAAAAGACGGAGTACTTAAGTCTATAACAACAAGATCAGATTCCTGAACAAGTTGTGTATTATCTAGAACCAGCTCTTGAGGTCTTTTATCTGAAGATTCTTTACTGTAAAGTTTTTCTACTATCCACGAAGGAAGTACGACATGACCAAGCTCTTTAAACACTTCTAAAAGCTTAACAAACTTTGTTCTGTTTTGACTTAAGTTGCGAGTTGATGCCGCAAAATATACATTCATTTTTATTGATTATCTTCAACGGATTCTTCTTCACCTAGCTGATCTACTTCGGTTGGAGTTATTGAATCTGTATAACTAACAGCCTCTTTTGCCTTTCGGATTTGTTCGTCAAGAAGCTCTCTGAGTTTAAGTGCAGGATCGCTTGTTCCGAAATTAACTTTTTTACCTTCAATATAGAAAGTTGGTGTTGCATTAACACCTCTTGAGTTTCCGTCTGCAATATCTGCATTAACTCGGGCAATAATATCTGGACTTTTACGGTCACTTTCAAATTTGTCTATATCTAGCTCGAGTTTGGCTGCGATTGCTACATAAGTTTCATCTCCCAAGTTTCTTTGGTTGGCAAATAGTTCTTCTGCGTACTCCATAAATTTACCTTGTTCTCTGGCTGCTTCTGAAGCAATTGCTGCAGCGAAAGCGTTTGGATGGATTGTTCTTAGAGGAAAATGCTTGTAGACGAATTCAATATCTGAACCATATTCATCAAGCACTTCTTCGATGAGTCCAAAGTAAGCACCGCAAGCAGGACACTGAAAGTCGCTGAACTCTTCGAGGAGTATGGGAAGCGTTGGTGCAGGACCCGAATCTTTTTTGATTACCTGCTGCAAGCACAATACCGGCAAGGAACAAAACACCGATAATTAATGATGCAAACAGCACGGTTTTGGTAGATAGATTTTTCATAAAATGAGTCTAACTGCTAAAATGATTGTACATTCTAACTCATTAAGAGGCTTTCTGTGAAGCCATAATAATTGCAGGATGCAAAAGAATGAAATTATATATTAATTAATAGACATGCCATTCGTTCCGTTTATAGACCCTTTATATATTATCTTTTTACTGCCGGGGTTATTAGTAACCATTGTTGCTATGTTCCTGCTTAGAATCTGGACCGACGAGAATCGAAGAAGAATCAATTCTCAAGGTCTTAGCGGCGCCGATGTCCTCCAAAAGATTGCTCAAGCTAAAGGTTTTCCGATAAGCATGGCAATCACAGACCAAGAACTCGGAGACAATTACAACCCGCTAAACAAAACCGTTACTCTTTCAATGGCAGTTGCCAATGAACGCTCAATAACTTCTGTTGGAATCGCTGCTCACGAACTTGGTCATGTTGAGCAACACATTAGCGGAAGCGCTCTCATGGCAATTCGAACCACTATTGCCCCAGTTGTATCAATCGGTAGCAACCTAGGAATGATATTACTTATGGCCGGTATTGTTATTGGCATTTCTCAACTTGCTTGGATAGGAGTCTTATTCTTTGCCGGTACTACTTTATTCACACTGATCACCCTACCAATAGAGTTAGATGCCAGCAGAAGAGCAATGCGCATGATTACCGAACTTAGACTTCTTGATGCAACCGAACTTGGAGGAGTTAGAAAGGTTCTAATTGCGGCAGCTCTAACATATGTTGCGGCAGTTTTGCAATCTCTTGGTCAGCTCGCATATTTTGCCATGCAAGCATCTGGAGTGCGCAGAAACGATTAATAAAACGAAGAACCCGCTTTAAAAGCGGGTTCTTTATTTAACCAATTCATAAGCCGGATTCTGTTTGATTCAAGCTTTGCTTGAACTAGACAGCTATTTCTCTACCTGCGGAAATTACTAAGCTTCTGTAATTACCTAAGGTCCCTAAGGATGCCCTGAATTTGCCAGGTTGCTCCGAGCAGGGGTTACAATGCATCGACTTGTTGCCAAGTCGACCGGTGAGCTCTTACCTCACCTTTTCAACCTTACCTCAAACAAGAGGCGGTATCTTTTCTGTTGCCCTTTATTCCGTAAGCTCACGCCCACCTGTGTCTCCACAGTGCCCATTTCGCTGTTGCCAACGAAGGAGTCCGGACTTTCCTCACATTCATAAATGAATGCGCAGCTGCCTGAATT
>JYPD01000024.1 GCA_001567305.1 candidate division WS6 bacterium OLB21
GAGAAGCTTGCGTACCATATACACCAACACCTACTCCGACACCAACATATCAGATTGCTGATTGCGGTGATCCTTGCGATCCTGCTCAGGGCTCGTCTGCATGCGTTGTTGGACATACTTGTACCGATGTAAATGGAACAAATCAATGTGTTCTTAATCAATGTGTAACAAATCCGGCACTTTGTGAAGCAGACAGATGTAGCCTGTTAAACGAGGTACCATTAACAAAAAGCGCAAGAACAATATGTAGTGATTCAAATACCCCAGCTAATCAGATTGCAGTGTTTACAATTGTTGCTCAAAATGATCAAGCTGTAGCAAGAACATTCACGATCAGAGATACATTAGACTCAAGAATAACAGATTCAATGGTAGTGCAGGCTAGTCTTACAAACGGAGGAACTGTCAGCGGAGGAGTCATTACCTGGCAAAACTTAGAGGTACCGGCAAACGGAACATTGACACTTTCGTATCAGGTTGCCTTAACTGGTAATCTTCCGAACGAGACGCTATCCAACAGTGTTCTGTTGCTTGAGAACGGAGTTGAAAGAGGACAAGACTCGATCCAATATACTCCAGGGTTATTACCATGTACTGCACTTATTTCAGATGAGGTAGACAGGATACTGATTGCAGCAGCTTTAATACTGCTTGGATTTTCAATGTATACATTCAAAGTTCATTATCAAATTGGTGATCTACTTAACCCTGAAGGTGCTTACTGGAAGAGCAAGCACAAAGCCAAAGCTGCAAAGTTCGGGGAGAAAATAAGCAAAACCATTGACGGTCGATAGAGTATTGTCCGTAGATTATGGTAAAATTACCTAGCATTTTCGGAGCTTAGTTCAGTTGGCTAGAATGCGCGCTTTGGGAGCGCGAGGTCGCCAGTTCGAGTCTGGCAGCTCCGATTTATTAATCTATCCGCATCTTCTTCATCTGTTTGTATAGCTCTGAGGCTTCTGTCGCTTCTTCATCGTTATAATCTTCCCTTCCAGATCTTAATACTGTTTTTATGATTGTAATGAGTCTTTTTCCTGCTTCGATTAGAATGCTCTTTCTTTCTTGCACATCTTGGTTACAATCATCATTCAATTCGAAAGGGCATTCGGAATCAATATGCTTAGCTAGTAGTATTGAGTCTGCTGAACGCATTTGACTTCCAACAAATGAGATTAGTGCCTCTCGTCTCATTTCTGAAATATTTCTTAATGGCAGTGCTTCTATCTGTTGTTGTCTATGATAATCATCTGCTAAACGATCGATCTCTGCATAGTTTATTATCTGATTTAGGGTACTATTAATATCTGGGGATGTTCTGGCCTTAAATAGAATTTCTTGAACTCCTTCAGATGGGATTATTCCGTCATTTAATTTCCCAAGATAGTAGAATATCGAATCACGAGCTTCGGTTTCAGCGTTGGTATTATCTAATA
Organism: candidate division WS6 bacterium OLB21; assembly: GCA_001567305.1. Classification (GTDB taxonomy): domain Bacteria; phylum Patescibacteriota; class Dojkabacteria; order B142; family OLB20; genus OLB21. Next base: position 1,434 of record JYPD01000024.1, read on the forward strand.
GGTGTAATGCGCCTCTATAAAGACTACTTATGCAAATATTATTATCCTTCTCCAACATTAGGGACTTGTTCAGAGGTTAACAACGAGAATGATATCATAGTTACCGGTATTGGCAAAACCAGAGGTGGAACCATTTACTGCACGATTGCCAGTAATTTTCTGCAGCGAAGCTAGAGTATAAGGCTTGTCACCGTTTGTGAAATCAAGAATAGTAACTTCATCTTCGGTAAGTATGCTGGCAGTTTTTGTCTCTTCTTTTAAGATGATAGGAAATTTAGAGTCTACGATTTCAAGGTATTTCTCTGATGAGAACGAAGGTTTTCCTGCAGAGTCTTTGCTTGTTGAGATTACACCGATTTTGGGTTGCTCTGAATATACTCTAGGATAATTAATTACACCTGAAATGTAATCGTGTACTTTGCAAAAAGGATTTTCAAGGCATATCCTCCAATCGGTTGGAACCATGTAGTAGGGTCCACCAGGGCGATTATGGGGTTGCTTGTTAATCAAAGCTTCTTTACCTGCAAGCTCAGGGCTGAGAATAACATTAGAAATTTTGTCATTACCGAGTTGTGGTAGTAGTTGGATAAGTTCGACAATTTCACCGAAGCTTAATTGACTGAATACTATTCTTTCTCTAAACACTCCAAACAGATTAAGAATTTTTGTCGGATTTAATAAGGTCCCCGATGATAAGACTCGGTCTTTGACCGCTTGAATAAAAATCTGTTGTCTTTCTGCTCTTCCCCAATCTTGAGTGAACTGCCTGCTTCGAACAAAACGGATTGCTCTTTCAGCGTCCATAAAATGTCTACCTTTAGGAAAATAAAGACTCTCCCAGCCGTGGTCATTATAAGGGTAAATCTCGTAGAACGCTTTAGGGTTATCAATCCAGAGGCCCATTTTACCATTATGTTCTTCTCCAACTATTTCGACAATTTCGTTAAATGCTTCAAGAGTAACAAAAACATGGTAATGCACCGGTATTCCTGTAACAGATGCAACTGTTGTTTTTAATACTTCTATCCCCCCCTGAGGACATTTTTTTGTTTCAGCTTTGTCGTAAACCCAATGAATACTTCCATGAAATTTTAGACAATCAATTTCGACATCAACTCCCATGTCTCTGGGGATTGAGATCATAGTTACATTTTTATCTTTGTGGTTATAAACCACCTGCATGATAGTGTCGGTGTTTCTAGTACCAGACTGGTTTTCTGGTCTTGTATTTACAAACACTCCATTTTCTAGTTTTACATTTCTGGAATCAACACCGACAAGAAGCACCGAAGTAAGTCCGTCAGTATGTTCTAGGATTGTAGTGAATGATTCCCCTTGAACCTGTGGTTGGATCTCGTTCTCCCTGTTGTCTTGAAGTTGATTAGGATCATTGGCGACTGCTCTGAATGTATTTATTTCATCTTGGTTTTTTGCCAAAATCGATTTGCCAAGAACTATTCCCATGATAATCAAAAGAGGGAATACTATGAGAAGTACTCGCTTAAAGCTAAGTTTTCGTTCTTGAGCAATGGGTTTTGGGTAGATTGAAGGTTCTAAGACAATCATAAAAGTGCAACTTCATCTATAAGCATATAACTAATTGCGATTCTAGTAAAGAGGGCTAATTGCACTCTAGATCTTGATGTTGTATAACATATAGTTTTTGATAAGCAGATGGATATATTTATAGATTTTGACAGCACAATATGTTCCAAAGAATCTATGGAGGAACTATTCTTATGTAGCCATGGATCTAACTCACATGTATTAGAAGAGATTAAGGCGATTACAGAGCAGGGTATGTCCGGTAAGATTAGTTTTGAAGAATCCTTGCAAAGAAGGTTGTCGCTAATCAACTATGATAGTCAGCTCTTTTCTAGAGTTATTGATATTCTTAAAGAGAATATTGCCGATGGTTTTAGAGAGTTTGTTACAGAATTTCCAGATATGCAAATAATTTCTGGTGGATTTAAGAATCTTATTGTAGAAGCATTGCGAGACTGTAAAGTGCTTGAGCAGAATATTCATGCTAATGAGCTCATTATCTCGAATAATAGATTACAAGTTGTAGATTCTGTTCTTGCCAAATCAAAGGGGAAATCTAATTTAGTCTCTCAGTTGAAAAGGGGACACAACACAATCATTATTGGAGATGGTTATACAGATTATGAAGTTAAACTTCATGGGCAGGCAAATACTTTCATCTATTTTCAAGGATTTGTGTTAAGAAACGAGGTCAAGGTTAAAGCAGATCACTGCGTAACTGATTTTTTTGAGTTGATTGAGTTATTAAATTCCCTTAAGCACGAAGCCCTCTTGTAGGATTTGGACAGTCCGATAACTCTATGTTATTATGGACATTGTAAATAGTTATTATATAAATCTTGACACAAGAACTGTTTGCAAACCATAAGGGGATTGAGAATAGAGGATTTGCCACTTCATTCTTCCAAGAATCTCCGGCTATGTCTCCAGATGATATCTGGGGTAAAGCTCTAGAAACAAAGGGTGTTAGCCCAGAACTACGCACGCTATTTGATCGTTATGCCGATCTAATATATAGCTCCGAGAACGGATACGATCATTTGGGTAAGACTGGAAGAGTTATTCGTAAGGTTCAGCAGATGTTTTATCCTGATTCCTTACCTACAAAAGAGAAACTATATTCTGAAGTCGAATCTTATTTTGAAGATGAAGTCGACTGGAGGCTAAAACAGTATGAAATAGATGGCCTGACATCCAGAGGTTCTGAAGGAGAAGTTATCTTTAACGAGGATCTTCAACCAACGATAATTTTTCATATTGATGCTGATATCATCGAAAAAGCAGATGGGTTAAATAATGGGATGGGCGAAGCTTTTTTTGGAGGACTGTACAATGCACTCAGTCGATCAAGAAAATTGGGAATTAAACCAACAATATTTATTAATCAGTTAGCAAGGCCCGATTTAAGTCTTACTGAAGATAGTGATGTGAGATTTGATAGGTTAACAGGTATACTTAACCAAAGAATCATAGACCATGGAGATGAGCAGACAACAGATATTCTGGAAAATCTTAAATACGATAAGCTTGACGATCGTGCAGCTTATGACATCGAATATTGGAAAAGCTATTTAGACAGAATTTTAGCTGAGGGTGGTAATGCTTTTCGAATCAGTGCAGAATGGTCAAGATTGTTTGATGCTGACAACAATCTTGACCTGAAAAATGCTGAATTTTTCTGCGAAATATTACGCGAAGCAAAGGAGAGGGGTCTAGACACTACGATTTGTCTTCAACATTTTACTTTTCCAGATTGGATTGAAGGAGATTGGAGCGGATCGGACACACCACAGCTATTTGCCAATTATGCCCGAAATGTTGCTGAGCTTTTAAGAGAGCGGGATTTGCTTCCATCGGAATTTCTAACTGTCAACGAACCTTCTGCCACAATTCCTGCAGGATATATTGCAAGAGAATGGCCGCCGTTTAAGGGTTTAAAGCAAGAAGATGTGCTTGCCATTCTTCAGGGAAACTATTTAGAAGAAGCAAGGTTGCTTGGTATTGATCTCAAACCGGAAGATATCATCGAGAATCTTCCGAATCCAAGACAGTGGATGCTTCCAAGGATGTTTAAATCCATTCGGTTATTGTTGGATTCCTATCAAGGCTATCGAACAGCAGTAAATAATATGGTTGAAGGACATATTTTAGCTAGATCAGAAATTAAAAAAAGTTGTCCCTGATGCAAGAGTCGGATATTCACACAATACTCCAATCTTCTTACCAGTAAGTTGGAAGGGTCGAGCTAAGAATATTATTACGACTGCTGATTCGATATTTCTAACTTTCTTCAACGATGATTTTCGAAATGAATTACTTAGAAGGTCTATCCAGTCAGGTGAGTTATTGACAGATTCAGATAATATCCAGGTATACAATGCATACTATGGTGCAGCTTCAATCGCGGCTAACATAGCCCGTGTCCCAATCGATCCGGATTCGCCAGACAAGACATTTGTTAACGGTTGGGTCGAAATGCCTGAAGCCATTTTAATTGCTACATTTCGAAGAAATATTACATTATTAAACACAATAGAAGCTATCTATCGCAGGCAAATTCGTGAGCATGGAAGAATTGTAAACCCAATCAATTTGCCCGATGTCAATTTCACAGAAATTGGACTACCAAGTCTTGCTGATCCTACAGATAGACTTAGACGATTACTTGATATCGTAGAGCTGTCCAAAAAACTATCTTTGGCGCAGGTCGACAAGGTGTTAATTTGGACATTGAGAAATAATATGGAATGGCTAGCTGGGAAACAACCTTTCGGACTAGATAACGAGGATGGCACGAGTAAGCCAAAATCAAAAGATACAGTTGAACCTATCGATTACTCACAGAAAGGTCTATTGATCGAGGAAGCATATATATATCAGAAGAGACTAAACCAAATGCGCCTGCTTATGCTTCAACAAGGCACTGACACAGCTGGACAAACAAAAGATATCGAAGAAACATATAAACAAATATCAGATTTCTTGGCAGAAAATGATCCACAACGAGCAAGAAGGCGATCAGCAATGAAAAGAGAACTTTTTGGAAGACTAGGCAGAAGACTTGTTAACCTCTAAATTATTGCTGTTTACAATTTCTGTGCTATCCTTATTCTATGAAATTTCAAGTTTCAAAGATTCCACATATAGATGCTGCTAAGCATCTGGCCGGATTGATCAATAAGTCCTTGGCAGATGCACAGAATAAGGTATTATTATCACTTGCCGGAGGAAGTGCTGTTGATGTCTATAACGAAGCCGATGCTCTGCTTGATGACACACTAAATTTCTCTAATCTATTCGTAGTAATGGGAGATGAAAGATGGAATATTGATCCGATGCACAAAGATTCGGATTGGCTACATTTTACGCAAACATCCCTATATAATTTCTTTGCCACTCACAACGCTAAGTTGATAAATACTTTACATGGTACAAATCATAAGTCAGAAGCCGCAGAGCTCGACCAACTATTCAAGATAGCCTTAACAGAAGGCTTTGAAACAATAGCTATGTTGGGAATTGGAGCCGATGGACACACTGCAGGTATACTTCCTGCTGAAAGAGAATTATTTGAGAAGACTTTTAGAAACAATGCGCATGCAGTTGCACACGAACTTGACACAGTTTACCCTCAAAGAATTACAATCACTCCTTATACAATAAGTAACATAGACCATGTCTTTGCCTATGCTAAAGGAGAAGCAAAAAAAACATACACTCCAGTTAATTGCTGATCTTGATAAATCTTTTCCCGATAATAAATGGCAAGATAATCTTCATAAATATCCTGCTCTATTTCTATCTACAGCAGATGCAAAAATATTTACAGATCAATTAATAAGACAATGAAAGCAGAGATTTTCCAAGATGTTGCCAATTTACCGACTATCATGGTTATCTTTGGTGCAACAGGGGATTTAACTAATAGGAAACTAATTCCAGCTTTATACAACTTAGACAGACAGGGGCTTCTTCCAGATACTTTTCAGATAATTGCCTTTGCCCGTAAAAATCTTACAACCAAGGAATTTTGTGAATACAGCAAATCTCAAATCAGTAAGTACAAGGTAGCACAAATTGAGGATGTTACATGGAAAAGGTTCACTAGAAGAATTAATTACCTTCATGGAGATTTCAAAGAAGACCAAGCTTACACTCATTTAGCTAAAGAATTAAATAAGATTGATTCAGATTTAGGCGTTTGCACACATAAGATCTTCTATTTGGCAATTAGTCCCGACCTGTATGAAAGAGTGTTTCAAGGTATCGGACATACTCGTCTGAACCAAATCTGTCAAAACTTGAAAGATACAAGGGTAGTAATTGAGAAGCCCTTTGGCAGAAATTTGGATTCTTTCTTAAAGCTTAATGCTCAGGTAAGCTCAGTATTTGCAGAAGAGCAGATCTATCGAATAGACCATTTTCTAGGTAAAGAAACTGTACAAAATATCCTTTATTTCAAGGCTGGGAATCCAGTTTTTATGAGTGATTGGTCCGAATCGCGAATTGATACAATAGATATTGTCATGCACGAAACTCTAGGGGTAGAAGATCGGGCAGCTTATTATGATTCTTATGGACAGCTTAGAGATATGATTCAGAGCCATATGCTTCAGCTTGCAGCGCTAATCTTGGCAGAAATTCCTGAATCAATGGATGCGTCCACAATCAGTAAGAATAAAGAAGAAGTTCTGAATTCAATTTATATAGAAAACATTAAGCGGGATGTTCACAGAGCTCAATATTCCGAGGGAGTTGTTGAAGGCAAGCTTGTTAACGCCTACGCCGAAGAGAAGGGTGTAAAAACTAATTCAATAACTGAAACATATGTCCGAATAAAAGCTAAAGTAAAAGGAGGTAAATGGCATGGATTGAAAATCAATCTTGAAACCGGAAAGCGTATGCCAGAAAAAAAGACAGAGATTCGCTTGCATTATAAATCTGCAGAACCTACAAAAGGTTTAGTGGGCAAGAATTGTCTCATCTTTAGACTTCAGCCTAGCGAAGGTATCAGTCTAGAGATGCAAGTCAAAAAACCCAATAATGCAAAACTTGAAACTGTAACTATGAATTTTGACTATGATCGAAGCTTTAGAGAGATATTGCCCGATGCCTATGAGAAAATCTTATTAGATGTAATTCGCATGAGCAAAAACCTTTTTCCCTCTGCTGCAGAACTTGAAGCTTCATGGAAATTTACGGACATGATAGTAGATGAGTGGCGAAATGATAATATCGAGATCGCAAAGTATCCGGCAGGAACATTAGTTATTAATTAATATCTATGAAGGAACATAAATTTGAGATATTTTTTGGAATAGTTTTATTTACGCTGCTCTTGTCTGTAGCAATATTCTTTGCAGGCGGCAAACTGTTAAATAGCGATTCAAATGATGATAAACCGAATGTAGTTGTCACTTCGCAGATTATTCTGGACAAGATTAACGACGAAGCCTTTATAGTAACCAAAACCATCTTTTTGGATCAAAAGAAAACAATAAGAATTGATCAAGGATCTGATTGGTCAAATTTCTGGTGGGGTCAGACAATTACAACCGAAGGGATAATCAGGGTTGACCTTGGAGTGGACTACAAGCTTTTATCTGAAAATGACATTGCGATTGACAAAGAAAGTAAAACGATAAGCATCAATGTACCAGAGGCAACAATTTTAGATGCAAGCCTTTTTGGAGATCTGAATGTTGAAACAAGTTCTGGAATACTGAGGCAGCTCTTTGCTAGTGATCGGAATAAAGACTATAACCTTGCTTTGCAGTCACTTATTGAAGATGCATCCGAGACAGTAATTATTAATCAGGAGCTTGTTGCAGAATCTGAAAATGAAAGCTTAAAAATTCTCCAACTTGTGCTTTCTGATCTTGGCTATAGAGTAGTTTCATCATCTAGCACCGCGGATTGACTTTAGATGTCTATGCCAGTTTTGTTTCAGCCATAGATTAGCTTGTTTGTAAGTATCTCCGAGCCCTCGTTTTTGCATCTCTTTGCGAATCACGCCTCCCTTGTGTGGGTGATCAAATAGTTGTTGCAAAGGTGAATTAAATCCATGGAAATAATGACACATCTCGTGTGCAATGGTCCCTTCTACAACATAATCGGGGATTTCAGGATTCTTGAAGTAGCCAGTTACAATAATCATGCTGATTCGTGGATCTTCATATGCTTCTTTAGGGGTTTCCGCCAATATCTTTTTTAAACCTCTTGTTTCTGCAGAGGCCCATTTGATGCAACCTAATTGTCGAACTGATTTCCTTCCAAAGCTGATTACAACTCTATTTAGTCGAGCAACATCTACAAAGTTGTTCTCCCAAAGTTCGTACATTTTTTCGCTTAACCAGGCATTATTTCTCATCAATGATCCGCAAGTTTTGTTATAGTTTACTATGCGAATAGAAAAATTCAAAAGACAAAGATCAAGAACAAATCTCAAACAGATTTTTTCGATTAAACTTAATTATAAAAGAGTCTTTTCGATAGTGATCTTGGCGGGTTTGATCTTTTTGGCGGTTCCATTTACATTGCGCTATATGGTCTTAAGTTCATATACTAACTATATGTATGAAATCGGCGATGAAATACCCCCAACTAGGATTGCAATTGTATTCGGTGCTGGTTTATCAGAATATGCTAATCAACCAAGTCATATCCTTGAGGATCGAATACTCACCGCAATAGATCTTTACAAAGCGGGAGTGGTTCAAAAGATTATTATGAGCGGCGACAATCGCTTTGTTGATTATAACGAACCAGAAGTTATGATCAATTATGCTAAAGCTAGAGGTGTCCGAGATCTAGATTTACAAGCTGACTTTGCAGGAAGAAGAACTTTTGACACCTGTTTAAGAGCAAAAGATGTATTTGGAGTTCACGAAGCAATTCTCATAACACAGGAATTTCATCTACCAAGAGCCTTATATGTTTGTAACAGTATAGGTGTTAAATCTATTGGAGTAGTCGCAGACAGAAGAGACTATCAACAGATTGAATACTTCAGACTGCGCGATACTTTAGCTTTATTGTTAAGCTTTTGGGACTTATATGTA
>JYPD01000025.1 GCA_001567305.1 candidate division WS6 bacterium OLB21
AAGTTATTTTATGAGGTAAAGCAATTACTTTTTCTGTTACTATAAGAACGCAAGAATTTTCAATATGACAGACATCTTTGAAACATTAAACGAACAGCAACGGCTTGCCGTGCAAACTACTTCGGGTCCCGTGTTGATACTTGCGGGTGCAGGAAGCGGTAAGACTCGCGTACTAACATTTCGAATGTATTATCTTCTAAAAAAAAGCAATTGCCAGACCAGAAAACATATTGGCAGTTACCTTTACAAACAAAGCAGCGGATGAGATGAAAGAAAGAATCTCTGACCTTCTTAAACAAAACGGAGGCGCAGGTTATGCGCTACCCTGGGTAGGAACCTTTCACTCAATCTGTGTAAAAATACTTAGAGTTAATTATGCCTTAGCTGGTATTTCTCCAGAATTCAGTATCTACGATAGGGCAGATCAAATTGATGCCGTCAAAGAAGCGATGCGTCAACTAGGAATTGACTCAAAATATACCAACCCAAACGCAGTCATTAATTATATATCGTCAGCCAAAGCCGAACTTGTTGGACCACAAAGCTATAGCGAATATGCCTTAAACTACTTTGAACAACAGGTCGCCAAGATTTATCCTGAATATCAAAAAATCCTAAAATCGAATAATGCACTCGACTTTGACGACCTAATTATGCGCACTGTAAATCTTTTGCAAGATAATCCCGCAGTTCTGTCAAAGTATCAAGATCTGTTCACACACATTATGGTGGACGAATACCAAGATACCAACAAAGCACAGTATGTTCTAGTTAATCTGTTGGCATTCAAACACAAAAACATCTGTGTTGTCGGAGACGATGCTCAGTCAATCTATAGTTTTAGAGGCGCAAACATTACAAATATTCTAAACTTTGAAAAAGATTATCCTAACGCCACAATCATCAAACTGGAACAAAATTACCGCTCTACCGGAGTAATCCTCGATGCCTCAAATAGTGTTATCAAACACAACAAAAACAAAAAAGAAAAAACTCTCTGGACCAAGAACATCCGCGGAGAAGAGATAACCGTCTACGAGGCAGCAGATCAACAAGACGAGGCACAGTGGGTAGCAAACAAGATACTTAATCTCGACAGCAAAGATATTGCAGTGCTTTACAGAACCAATGCCCAATCTAGGGCTCTCGAAGAAGTTTTCCTCCGCGAAGGAATAAGCTATACAGTTGTCGGAAGCACCGAATTCTATAAACGCAAAGAAATTAAAGACATTATGGCGTACCTTCGACTTATCTTTAACAACCAAGACGATCTTAGTCTTAAAAGAATAATTAATGTTCCGCGCAGAAAAATCGGTTCGGTAACGCTTGCAAATCTTCAGAAAGAGGCCTTAACAGTTAATCTGGCAATTCTTCCGTATCTTTTCTCTTTAAACGAGTCAGAATTAAGAAAGTGGGGTGTAGGCGTATCTGAATTTTGTCACCTTCTAAAAAAGATGATCGTTACTGCAGAGCAACAAACAGTTTCAGTACTACTAGAAGACCTTATTGAATTCTCTGGTTACAAATCATCGCTCAGCGACGGAAGCAACGAGAACGAGCAAAGACTCGAAAACATTCGAGAATTGATCACCGTAGCCAGAAATTTTGATGAATTTGTTGGCCGAAACGGCTTAGAGCTATTCCTTGAAAACATATCGCTAATAGAAGGCTATAATCGACAAGATGACGACAACAACCCAACCGTAAAACTAATGACCGTACACGCAGCTAAGGGGCTTGAATTTCAACATACTTTTATTGTTGGCCTCGAAGAAGGTATCTTTCCTCATTCCAATTCATACATGGATCCGGAACAAATGGAAGAAGAGAGAAGGCTTGCCTATGTGGCAATTACCAGAGCAAAAGAGCGGCTGTATTTAGTTTACGCAGATTCACGCATTTTCTACGGAAAAGAAACAAGTAATCCAGCTTCTAGGTTTATTTCAGACATTCCTTCAGAGTTGTTGTCCTTCGAAGATTCTGGATCTAACATGTCATTTTCTAACGACTGGTCAGAAGTTGTTGAAAGTCACGAATATCAAGAAGAGAATCGAATTGAGGTTAATATTGGAGATATGGTTTATCACGATATTTTTTGGAAAGGGAAGAATCCTAGATTTTGACGACTCAACACTGTTGATAGAATTCTCCTCCGGAAGAAAAGAGCTTTCTAGGGAATTTGCCAAACTCAAGAAGATTTAATAATCTTTCTTAAACTGATGTTAATCTTTTGAACAAGCATCCCCGCCTGAAAGATTCTGTATTTCAAGTCATCAAAAACTAGAACATTAGTTTTGGGGTAGCAAACATCTTTGCCCCCAAATCCGCTTTTGAATTTAGATATTCGTTCTAGTTCATGGCCTTTCTGATATTCGCCCAGACTATCTTTTGGTGCAACTCCCCAATGATCATAAAAACCTAACCCTTTGTTTAATGTCATCTTCATAGACTCCCATTTTAGTAGATATCCTGCCTCTGATTCCCTTCCTGTAGAAGTAACGCCTCCATACAGTTCGTATGTTGTGTTTTCGTCGTTAAGCAATAAATAAGCTCCGACCACAGCATTATCCAAATAAGCAACGGCTATGCGAGCAAGTCCGTTTTCTGATAATTCTGTCCAAAGTTTTTCGAAATATGTTTTATCGTGCATTACCAGTCGGGTATTTGCATGGATCTCTTGCATAACATAGAAAAAGTCCCTAAAAGGATCATCTCCACTGTCAAAGAACCTTACAACTACACCAGATCTAATCGCCTTGTTAATGTTCCGTCTATATTTTGGTTTTAAGTTGTTCCAGTTGTCTTCCTCGGATTTTAGATCAACAACATTCGAGCATTCTGGCTGAATACGGTAATCGGTTTGAGGGATATTCTTAATTTTTGGGTCAGTATGATTGTGCTCAATCAAAACAAACGCTACCCTAAGTCTTTCTTTGGCAAAATCTGCAAACAATTCAAGTTTTTCGTTATTAATATCATCGATTCGGAGTTTTGGAAGATAGGCAATCCTAATTGCAAACGGCGTTTGATTCTTAACTAGAACCTGCCAAACATCTATAATTTCACCTTTCTCGTCAAGGAAAGCAACTCTTGTGGGATTCCATGTAGGTCTTTTAACTTCACCCCAAGCCCAGTGCTGAAGCACATGAGCTTTTTTGATTTTCCATTGCTCTAAGTATTGGCTTTTCTCTTTAATTTCAACTATTTCCATTTGTAGGGTTTTACTAATCTGGCGATAAATTCTGCACTCTTTTCGTCAACATTGATTGCTGTAGGTAGATTTACGATATGATTTGCAAACAACTCGGCTTTAGCTGCTTCACCTTCTGTATATCCAAGAAGTGGCAGACTCGATTTAGGAGCGTAAAGAATAGACTTGTACCAGTCTCCAAGCACGACTTTCTTTGTTCTAGCGAGTTTAAGCACCTTAGCTTGATTTTCCACCAACAAAGGAAATCTAAGATATCCATGCTCTGAATTTGAGTCAGTAGGGTACTGAATATTCAGTATCTTGCTATAGATTGCGGCAACCTTTCTTCTATGCTGATTGTATTTTTCCAGTTTTCTTAACTGATTTAGACCCAAAGAGGCAAGCGCTCCTGGCATTTTAGCAGGTAACCATTTTGGTTTAACCGTTTTGTATTCGACTTTTTCGATCATATTACCTAGCACCCCTAACATTCTGGCAAGTAAAACAATCAGTCTTCCAAGTGTGGCCTTGCCAATCCCTAGGTAATAGAACGGCGTTACAAAATACCAGAAAATTGGGTTTAGTAACGAAACAAATACTCTGCGATAACTGAATCTTTTCGACTTTTCAACCTCTAGCCTAATAATTTTGGCAATATCTCTATTATTAGTTATTGCCATACCTCCTCTAACAGTTGATATTACCTTCTCTATACCAAATGTTATGACGGCAGCGTCGCTCTTTGTTCCTGCAAGCGACCCTTCAAAGATTGATCCTAGAGAGTGGGCGAGGTCTTCGATTATTTTCACATCTTGACCAACAATTTCTCTGACAGCTGAAACAGATACCGGCTTTCCAAAAGTATGCTGAACTAGAATTGCTTTTGTTTTTTCGCTAACCTTGCTACGAAGTTCGTTAAGATCGATATTAAAATCTTCGCCAACATCTACATAAACAGGCTTTGCTCCAAGCCAAATGACGGGATTAGCGATAACAAGACAGGTAAAGGCAGGTAAAATTACTTCGTCACCTGCTTTAACTCCATATGCCTTAAGTAAAAGATAAAATGCAGATCTGGCAGAATCCATTGCAATAGCTTCGTATCCATTGTGCATTTCTGATACCTTTTTCTCGAAAGCGGTAACCTTATTGTTCGAAAACCAGGAGAATGGATTTAGAAGATGCCGAAAAGCAAGCAAAACATCATCGATCTGTGTGTTTGGCGAGGCTGCAATAAAAATCGACTTCATTTGCTTTTCCTAAATAACGAGTAAAGTAGGTTTCTTATAGGTAGAATTTTTGTCCAAATTAAGAATCTTATTTGATTAACCGGCAGGGCAAGAATACCTATATGGTCGATGCGAGCACCTCCGAAACTAAGTTTGTTATCCGAATAGCCCTGATGTTGTTTAGAACCAGGGATAATTCCCCAGAAGTCATAGACCTTGCAGCCCGAATCTTTCGCGGCCATCACAGAAGACCACCTAAGTAGATAACTGGCCTTAACATTTGCATGCTTTCTATTTGACCCAGCATAAAACGAAGATGCCCAGTGTTTAGTTCGTTCGGATATATTCATAACGATTACTTCTTTTTCGTATTCTGCTTCAAAGATTTCGATGGCGTTTGTTTCTTTAAATTCGGCGACCAGTGCGGCAAATGTAGAGAACGGTCGAATCGGATATCCAGCCGCTCTTGCTTGCATCTCCTTAAGAAGTCCATAGAATTCATTAAGTTTTTTGCTGATCACATTGCTATTTGGAAGATATCGATTGATTACTACACCCTTTTTCTGTGCATAGTTTATGTTGTATCTGGTGTTTTTTTTTCATCTGAGACAACAGTTCCTGCTCTGTCTTTTCTAGGTCATAAAGAAGCTTATATTTAGGCTGCATATTTCTTCCGGTGTAGACAAATCCGGCATCGTAAAATATTTGAATTGCTTTCTCGTCAACAAAGGGTTCGATATTCTTAGACAGTTTATCGGTATCGATAAGATAGCCAAGTTTTGGTTCAATTTCAATTGTAAAACAGCCTAGTCGCTTGGCAACCCTTGATACATGTTCTACAAAAAAGGGTAAGGCTTTTTGTAGATCATCTACGCTCTGAAACACAGGACCGTGTGCAATGTAAAGATATTTACCGAGTAACCCAGCTTCTTTAATCAGACATTGAGCTGCCAGAATTATCTTGTCTGCTTCAAAAATGGCGTACCTTAAAGGCTCCCATCCTTCTGTTTTTTTTTACTTCTCCCCACTGCCAATACTGCAAAATATCTCCCCACGGAGAATTATCTACAAAAGTGTTCCAGAGATTCTTATCTTCAATCTGTTTAAAGACTAATTCTTTCAAAGGTTTTCGTTGATAAATATATTGAGTAGCTTCTACCGCTGGTAAACTCTTCGGAAGTTACTAGATGCATAAAATCATTACTCTCTCGAACATACTTTGCGATATCTAAATACTTTTCTATCCAGAAACCGTCTCCCTCTGGATTATTTGTAACAACAACAATATCAGCCTTCTCAAGTTCTTTATAACCATCCTCAAGGCTTGTGTACCTGGAAAACTCGTGCGAATTTTTGATTGAGACACCTTTTTGAGTTGCATACCAAATCAACTGAGCGTCGTTAAAACTGGGTTGTTCAGCTAAATTGTAGATTCTGTAGTCTTTATCAGTAAATTGTTTGTATGCGTCTAAGAAGAAATCGTAAGGAAGATTCTCAGACATCTGTTCACGGTAAAAAGCGTTCGCAGGATTCATACCTGTAAGAGGCATTCTTGGCAAAAAGCCAAATATGGTTTGCATAAAAGGATAGGCTATCAGAATCAACAGGAATCCAACTAGGTACTTTGCAGCTTTTATATTCTTAATCATGTCTATCGATAAATATGAGAGAAGAGGAAGCCAAAGAGCCATAACCGGAACAAAATATCTTGCGGTTTTACTTTCGCTTAAAAACAAAGTTATTAAGAAAGGAATAGGAGTTAGTAGCAACAATACTCTTTTGTCTAAAAGCAGTTGTTTGAAGTTGATCTGTTTGTATTTTTTGACTAAACGAACGATAAATACTAACAAAAGAAACATGCTCAACAAGAACGCAGGCCAGCCAAAAAGCCAAGTAACAATAATATAACCAAACCTTATCGCGGTCATTGGGTCACTGACAGGGCCAAGCGAATAAAAACTTGCCAAGCTACCTGAACTGGTAAATTTTGTAAATTCGATATAAGCGGCAAGGTTGTTTCCGTACCAGGTCAAAAACAAAGGGATAAAACCGAACAGAAAGGCGACTATTCTTCTTAAATATTGAACTTTCGCTTCTTTGTTACTAATCTGCAGGTAAATCAACAGAAGTGCAGGAATTAGAAGATAGAACGGCATGAGAAACCTTAGTAGTATTGCCAATGCCGAAACGATTCCCAAGACAAAAAATTCTTTAATACCTGCTTTTTTTCCATATTTCAATACAAACAAAACTATTAACAATACAAATGTTGTCTGCAAAGTTTCGCTCATATAAAGCCTCGCATATCCAAGAAATCCAGGCATCGTATTATAGAGAAGAACTGTTACTAGTCCTGCAAACACTGCTTGCGCCTTACTTTTTTGTTTGAAAAGAATCTGAGTAAGGCAGAACAAAAGCAGACTGTTTACAAACAGCACAAAAACATTTGTTGCCAGTGCAATATCTTCGCTTACTCCAAAAATCAAAAAAGAAGGGACAGACAACATTGCAAAAAGGGGAGTACGCGGAAATCTGTCTGGATGTATAAAAAGTGTCTCCCATCTATTATATGCTTCGCTTAAGTTTCCATCCTTAATCGGAGAATACATCTCGTATGTTGCCTGTAAATACCTGGAGTCGTCGCCAATAAATGGTAGTCCGGTGTCTTTATAAATCCAAATAAGATTCCCCAAAAAGAATATCGTAGCTAAGGAAGTGGCCAAAAAGAAACCTCGATGCTTTTTTAGAATTGTAAGAATAGAGTCTTTCAACAAAAATTATAACTTTCTTCTATGTGTTTCCTAATGTTACAACTATTTAAGCAACATTGGCATGATTACATGAATATAGTCTTTATCTTTTGCATCATAAAAGACCCCTGGTGATGTTGGTCCGTTTGTTTCAAAAACTAAACTTTCAGATGCTACCGTAGAAACCATATCTGTTAAGAACCTTACATTATAGCCTGTTTCGAAATCTTCTCCGGCAACATCAGTAATCTCTATGCTGCTTTCGTTGTTTCCAATATCGGCGACATTAGCAATAAGATAAAGTTTGCCTGAATCGGCATCTACCTTGAACTTTGCCTTGTTACCAACTGCATTTCTGGCGAAAATATTTACAACCTTAAGCATGTCTACAAAGTCTTTTTTTGACATTTTAAAGCGTAAGTTTTGCTCTTTGGGAAGAATATCTTCGTATGGAGGAAACTTTCCTTCGATCAGCCTTGTTGATAGTTCTACATCGCCAATCTTGAACAACATTTGATTCTTTGAACTCATTAAGTACACTTTAAGCACATCGTCTTCTTCGGCAACATCCCTTATTAGTTTTTCAACCTCTACCAGGGCTTTTGCAGGAACAATTTCTTTAATTGCTTCATCTACAGACTTTTTGAGTTTTATGTTCTTTTTTGAAAGTCGAAAACCGTCAACACCAACAAGAGTTAATTGGTTTCCGTCGATAAGCATGAGAAGGCCAGTAAGAACTGGTCTTGACTCATCTGTTGCAGCTGCTATGGAAGTCTGAGAAACGGCGTCTGCGAAAGAAAAGGCATTAACTTCGAGTAGATTTTCTCCTTCGACACCTGGCACATTGGGAAAATCTTCTGCTGGAATCACAAAGAATTCAGCATTATTATCCACAGAGTGAACTGTTAGTTTTTGGTCGGCAAAAACAAGCTCTATTCTGCCTGCTCTCAAGGAGTTTACAAACTCTGACAGCAATCTTGCTGACACAGTTATCCTCCCTTCTTGGGAAACTTCTGCTCCTATTCTTGTTGTTACTCCGATTTCTAAATTCGTTGCGGATAGCTTGATTCGTGTCTTTTCTGTTTCAATTAATACATTTGCAAGAACAGGAATATTGGGTCTGCTACTTACTGCTTTTATTACATGGCTCAAGGCTTTTGCCAAGTTTTCTTGCATTAAAGATACTTTCATTGTGGATATCCTTTCTTATAATAAATGTATATAAATATTAATAGTCGTATTATTAATAGGCACTGTGCATATGTGTACATTCTATGCGAAAAGTATTCTCAGACACAACAAGGCATTTAAAAATATATGTGTACAAACCTTGGATAACTCTAAATCGCAATTATTGATTCTTTCTTAACTGCAACTGTTTATCGACTTTGTCTTGATGTGGAAACCTTGGTGTAGAGATTTGCGGATAATTAATCATCGTTTCCTGAAATCGTTTCTCGCAAGGAATCAATTTGGTTTTTAAATCCTTCGTCAATCATTAATTTACTTTTTATTTTGTCTACAGCATGAAGAACTGTAGTATGGTCTTTTCTGTTTATATAGGCAGCTACCTGTTCAAGTTTATAGCCATAGTCTTCTCTGAGTAAGTACATGCAAACCTGTCTCGCAAATGCAACATCAGCCGTCCTTCTTGGTCCCTTCAAATCTTTGACAGTTGTATTAAATTCTTTAGCAATACATTTAAGAATAGCCGGAACTTTCGTTTTTTCTCTTTTGCTTGAAGTGTCTTTCCCAAGTATCTTTGCTACCTCTTCGAGAGAAAGGTCTTCTTGGACCATGGAACTATACAACGATACTTTCTGAATGGCTCCTTCAAGCTCGCGAACATTTTCGGTAATATTCTTGGCGATGAATTCGTTTATATGAATAGGAAGTGAAATCCCCATAGTCTTGGACTTGGACTCAACAAGAGCAAGCCTCATTTCAAAGTCTGGTTTCTCAATATCGACAGTCATACCACCCTGAAATCTTGAACGCAAACGGTCTTCTATTCCCTGAATTTCGTCTGGAGATCTATCTGAAATTAAGATTATTTGTTTTTTATCGTTATAAAGAACATTAAAAGTATTGAAAAACTCGTTCTGGGTTTCTTTCCATTTATAAATAAATTGGATGTCGTCAATAATTAATAAATCTAGGGTTCGATATTTTTGTCTAAATTGAATATTTTTTCCAGATCGAATCGCCTTAACCATGTCGTTTAAGAAGCCTTCGCTCGATACATACAGCACTTTTTTGTAAGGATCTGATTCAAGAATAGCTCTTCCAACAGCATGAGCAAGATGAGTTTTTCCGAGACCGGTTTTTCCATAGACAAAAAGAGGGTTGTAAGATTCGCCTGGTTTCTTTGCTACAGCAAGCGCTGCTGCATGTCCAAGTTTGTTTGAGGGACCGACTATATAGTTTGCAAAAGAGTAGTTTGAGTTTAACCCGCTATTTTTGAGTATCTGATCTGTACTACTGTCTTGCCCTTGGTGAAGACCAAAGATTGGGGTATCAGCAGTAAGTTCTTCTGGTGTAATCACAGGATTTGGTTTGTTGGCAAGAGAACTATCGATCTCGAAGGCAACAGTTAAGTCTGAACCGTGAACATAAGAAAGAGTATCTTTAATCAATTTTGAATGTTTCTTAGAAAGCCAGTCACTTGTATAACTATTTTTAA
Source organism: candidate division WS6 bacterium OLB21 (assembly GCA_001567305.1). GTDB lineage: Bacteria > Patescibacteriota > Dojkabacteria > B142 > OLB20 > OLB21. Next base: position 9,853 of record JYPD01000025.1, read on the forward strand.
CACCTATAATTGCATGTGATCCTCTGATTTCTCTAAGTTTGGTATCTTTAAACCATGTTTTAAACTGAGCGGGTGAATCGAGCTTTATTTCTATTTGGGCGAGTGTTATCTTCCAGATTTCCTGTAAATCCATGATTATACTTATGAAATTAAGCGTTGAAGGGCAATTTGTTTTGGGTGATTTCAGAATACAAAAAATGTGGATAAGTTTGCAAGTGGATTTTTGGTTTTTTAAAAAAGTTATAATCAATGCATGAAAATATTATCTGGAATAGCAAAATTTCTGGTCAAAACATTTATACGAATTTATCAAAAGTTGTTTTCGTTTGACCATAGCTTTTGGGCAAGACCCGAAAAATTCAGAGTGTGTATCTATTATCCAAGTTGTTCAGACTTCACTATTCAAGCAGTTGAGAGGTTTGGTGTAATTAGAGGACTTGCGATGGGAACAAGTAGAATTCTTCGTTGCAACGGTTTTAACAAGAGTGGTTACGATCCGGTGCCAGATAAGTTTACTCTAAAAGCAAACAGACAAGATCCTTTTGCTTAGCGGATGTCTTTGAAAGGTTTTTTACTTATGGGTTTACCCGTAAACATCATATAGGTTCCATTAAGGAATAGATCTTTACTGTTTTGAGCAACATCAACGATGTTTCCACAGAACCTTCGCCCAGACATTTCTAGGTAATAATCTTTGATTATCACAACTTTTCCAATTTTTCTTAGTCTGATTGTAAAGTAAGCATCTGAGTTAAGGTCGAACCCGTGGTTAAAACCACCGACCTTTCTCCAAGCATCCTTTCTGGCAGATAATGATGCACCCCACATAGACTCGCGAAAATTAAATATTGTCATGAACTTGAAGGTGGGGTTAACCCAGGGTTCTGCATCGAAGAATTTGATTCTAGTACCTACTCCGACAACCTTTGGATCGTCATATTCTTGTGCAATTTTTCTAATAAAGGATTTATCTGGCCTTGTGTCTGCGTCGGTTTGAATAACAATGTCTCCGCGTGCTTCGGCAAAACCTCTTTCTACAGCAAACCTGTTCCCTTTCTGTGGTTCTGATACGACTCTTGCTCCGCTATTTTTAGCAATTTGTGCTGTTTTATCTGTGCTGGCATTGTCTACAACCAACAGTTCGTAGTCCTCGTGAATATCTTGATTTTTTAGACAGTTCAGGGTTTGCGCGATAAGTTTCTCTTCGTTGTAGGCAGGGACAAAGACTGTTATTCTTGGCTTTTTGATTTTATTGTTAACAGGCATGATTCCCTTTTACAGTAAAACTTCCTTATTTACAAGAGTATGACTCTCAGCTACTCTATATTGTATCCTTTTTTATTAAAAAAACTTATATGCCAAGAAAGACAGAAAAAGCTAACCTCGAAGCAAAAAAAAGAATCCGGCATTTTAAATAGCTATAGAGTTAAGTTGGGGTTAATGGCCATGCTAGTTGGGCTTCTTCCCTGGTTCTATCTGCCAATAGGGTTTGATTTTTATGATTCGGCAAAATACTTGCTCCTAGCAAGCATTATTTTCAGTTTTCTCTTAATCTGCGCTCGTGACACATATCTTACTAAAAAGGTAAGTTTTCAAAGAACACCTTTTGATAAACAAATAATGCTTCTCTTGGGGGTATATGCTCTGTCGTCAATCTTTTCTATCAGTTCCTCAACAAGTATTTGGGGGCATTATGGAAGCATTAGCGGAAGTCTTGTAGCTGTTGTTTTATTGGTATTACTCTTCTATGTTTTCGTAAACAATCATTTCTCTAAGAAGAATATATTAAGGCTTGTCGCAGTTTGGTCCGCATCGGTTACCCTGCTGGCAGTATTTCTACTATTGCAATATCTCGGTGTTTTAAACCCCTTGTGGACAGAGTTAAATAAAGTATCTGGATACTTTGTATACAGTAACGCATTCCTTCCTGTTGGAGGCTCTGCGAATCTAGTCCTATTGTTTACAGTAACGGTTCCTTTGTTACTAGCGCTACTTTACAAAATCGATAAGGGCCGTGCTCATGTTCTTTCATTAGCAATAACAGTTGCAGCAATTCTGGTTGGAATTGCCGGTGCAGTCTCTGTTGCAAGAGCAGTTTCCTTTACACTTCCAGCCTTCTTATTAGGAGTAGTTGGTGCAGCAATGCTGTACAGATATAGAAACCATCTAAAAAAGTATGGATTCAATGTTCTTGCAATAGTTGCATTTATCCTTATTTCGGTTTTTGCATTCGTTCTTCCCGGAGTTCAGAGTTTTCTAAATCTTCCCCCCCGTTAATGCCGAACCGCAGGTTGATGTTCGAACTAGCTGGGAAATTACAACAAAATCACTAACCAATAACGGCCTCCGTACTTTATTGTTTGGTGCGGGGCCACAGACATTCTCTGTAGCGTTCAGTAATTTTAAACCAATTGAATTTAATAATAACGATTTTTGGAACCTTCGTTTTAATAGTTCTGCACAAGAAATTTTTAATATTGTGCAGGCAACAGGGTTGCTTGGTTTAACTGCGCTTGTTTGGTTAATTGGCTCGGTAACTAGAGTGGTTGTAACTGAAACAAGACTACTTAGAAAAGAAAGTGTTCGCAGTAGGTACGAGCTGGTTGCTATCGGAGCCACCTTAATTTTTGTCTTTTTGCTTCTTTTTGTTATCCCATTTCAAGCATTAGGCTGGATAACACTATTCTTGTTACTTGCAATGTTTGTAGCGTCTTACTACCATCTATATCCAAAAGAGCAAGGGCTAAATAATATTGTGCTTTCTTCTTTTAGTGAGACAGATAAAAAGAAAGGAACAGTATTTGTGGCTAAGCTTGCAGCTTTAAGTATGGTACTTTTTGTGGTCGCTTTTGCCTGGATGTTTGCACGCAGATACAGTGCAGATATTGAGCTTCGACAATCCCTGGGTTATCTTCAAAGCGGGAATCTACAAGAGGCAATCAGACATGCACAGCTGGCAACTACTTATGCGCCTGATCAGGCCTACATCCAAAGAAACCTTGCAATTATTAGTGTTAGATACGCAGACCTGATTGCAACCTCAGAAACAGACGAGGCTAATATTGATCAGACTCTTCAGCTGGTAGAAGGGTTGATTCGACAATCTGTTTATTCTATTCAAACTGCTGTAACTCTTAATCCTTTTGATGTTGAATCGCAAGAATCGGCAGCACAGATATATGCAACAATATTCAACTTTACTAACAACACTCGCTACGGAAACGAAACGCTCGCATCGTTACGAAACAGTATTACAGTCGAACCTTTCAATCCGAACCATTTTGTGAACCTCGGATTGTTCTTATACAGAAACGGCAAAACGAGTGAGGCAGAAGTTGCTTTAAGGAACGCTTATAACCTTCGCCCAGACTATTCAGCTTCTGTGTTGACACTTGGTTCTATTCTTGAAGAAAAAGAGGATAAGACTGAGGCTGAAGATTTATATAATGCAGTTCTCGCTTTTCCAAACATCTCTGAAGACAGTGAGTTTGGGAAAGAACTTCGCAGAAGACTCACCACTCTTGGTGATAACACCCTTGGAGGATCAAGTTCGGAAAGTAACATTCAAGAGCAAGTAATTCCTTCTGAAGAAAGTAACTTAGAGTTAGAATAGAGAAAAGAGAAAGTCATAACTATTAAGCCCCGCCGAGACGGCGGGGCTTCTTATTCAACACTCGTTAAGATAGGTAGATAGTGTTTATCTGCTTCCAATTAAGGTTCTTTAAGAAAGCATCGATATATGAAGATCTATCGGGTCCATAATCTTTATAATAAGCATGCTCGAACACATCAATAGCAATTACTGGTTTGGCACCCCATACTGCTCCGTTGTTGTGCATATCACATAAAAAAGTTCTCGATATTTCCAGTTAATGGATTAATTGCAGTGATAACCCATCCCAGAGAAGACATTGCAGTTGCTTTGAAATCTGTTAACCAAGACTCCAAGCTACCAAAATCAGCAAGAATTTTTTTGACAATCTCGAGTGATTCGTCTGCTTTGCCGTCTCCTCCCATGTTTTGCCAGTAAATGTTGTGTAGGATAATGCCGCTCAGATTAAAAGTCTGCCTGCGTTTGAGCTCTCCATATTGGCTGTAATTTGCATTAGCCGCTGAAGAAGAAGCTTTTTTGAGTTCCTCTTCGATTTCGTTTGCTTTCGCTACATAACCGGCATGATGTTTTCCGTGGTGCCACTCGACAACTTGTTTTGAAAGTACGCTTTCAACATCTTTACTGTCAAAAGGAATTTGGGGCAGAGAATATGTTGTATCCGACATTTTTTCTTATTTAATAATTAAAGGGGTATACATTCTAGGTTATCATAGTCCCTTGATAAGCCGCAAACTAAACAACACTAAGGTATTTCTCAATTAGTTGCGAGAGTTGATCTATGGATAGTTTTGACGAATCAAACAAAGCAATATTTGCTGATAAACTAACCTCTCCGGTGATGGGAAAATAGTTAAGATGGATTGGCATTTCAAGGGGCTGTTTTCTGTTGAATATATGGAAACGAATTGAACCGTAACTTGCCCCTTTCAATCCAGTAGTGCCATCTACTCTATAACCATTTAGTGTTAAGAAGTCTATTAAGGATTCAATTTTTTGTAATTCGATATTTTTTAGTGGCAACAATGGACAAAATTTAACATCGTTTACGAAAGAATCCTCAAGAATTGTGGAAATTTTTTGAAACACATTTATTGGATTCTGGGTTGGGAATAGGTATTTTTTGTTATCAACTCGTTGTGTTTTGATCAATCTCGCTTTATGAAGGATTTTGACATGATAAGAGATTGTAGATTGTGATAAACCTGTTATTTGTGCCAATCCCCCGACAGTATTTTTTGAAAGAGGAGAAGTTTCCTTTTCGTCAAAGTTTCGGCTCTCTTCGATAATTGTCTCAAAAACCCTTAGTCTGCTTGGCTCCCCTAAGGCAGAGAAGATAGCAGCCGGAGTTGCTGGTTTATGCATCATCTGTATTCAAATTATGTGGTTAATTTAGGTCCCTGATTAGTTTGACAATAATTCCAGAGACAGTAAAATTTTTGTACAACTTTGCAAGATTCCCTTCCTGTAAAGGCATGAATAGGTTCGATCCATTTTCGGTAACTATTCGCCCCATAAGGAGGGTCTTTTTGTCGACTTCGGCAACGACATAAGAAGTATCTTGATAATTATCTGTAGTCGGTTCTTGAACTACCAGAAGGTCTTGTTTGAAGAAGCCTTTATTCTGTAAGGCATCAGTTGAAACGCTCAGGGCATGATACAAAACATCTTTTGAAAGCATGGTTCTGTGAAGCAGAAATGTCTGTCCTGGAGTCTTTGTATAGTTCACGCCGATACCGTCAATTATTCCGGTGACGGCAATCTCGGTAAAGTCATTAATTCCATGTTTGTTGTTAATAGCACGAACACTTCGTGCCTGGTTAATTTCTTTGTGAATATAGCCCTTCTTTTTAAGGTTTTCGATGTGTTCGTGAACGGTTGATATTGCTGTTAAATTGAAATGCTGCTTAATATCTACCAAAGAAGGGGCATAGCCGTTTAATTCAGAATATATCTTGATGTAATCGAGGATTTCTTTTTGTCTTTTGGTTAGTGTTGGGTACATTAGTCTTTTACAATTATAATATAGCCGAAAGTCTTCCGAATAGCTTTTCTAATTTTTCTTGATGTTATTGTCTACTAATTCCCAACTCGTTGAGGTTCCAGACATAGAATCGTCCTCGTTGTTTATTGTTATTGAGACAGAATCTGGCCTTGGAGTCATTATTTCTAAAGATGTAAGTTGATCTAACTGGATTTTATCTCCAACCTGCAGAACTCTGGCGATAGTCATTGACCCGTTTTCTTTGATCTCAAGGTAAGCTTCTCTGTTAACAATTGTAACCTCTGCTTCAAAGGTAGTGCCTGAGTTTTCGGCAGATTCTCCGGCAACCGATGCCTCGCCGTCTATTGTAAAGGCTTGTTGGCTAGATTCCCGAAATACATTCAATACTACCTCGCTTTTTCTGCCAAACTGACTTTCTGCAATAATCGTAAATTGATTTAAGCCACTTTGCAGATCTAGTGTTTCGGTAAATCTTTCGAAATTATTTGTTTGAAACCTTTGCCCGTTAATTGTTAACAGCGAACCGACCTCGACCAATCCCTCGATCTTGATTGAGTCTTCTGTTGTGCGAACGCTATCTTCGCTTCCGGCCTGAATAGATATTGGGGCGACAATTCGCAAATCCGGCTCGTTAAATACTCGACCAATGTAGCTACCTACATAACCAACTGCCAAGATCACTGCAACGACAATGCTCAAGGTAATCACTTTTGCTGGCGTGATGGTGAGATTCAGAGTTCTGTCTTGAATTTTTTCTGTGCTGGTAATAATAGGTTCCTGTTTCTTGTAGTCTCTTTCCCGTCTATAGATTGCAATGGCTCTATCGGTGTTGATTCCTAAGAACTTAGCATAATTCTTCAAAAATCCTTTGAGATAGACTTCGGATGGAAAGATGTCGTAAGAACCTTCTTCTAGGGCGGATAAGTATTCTCCCCGAATCTTGGTGATTTCAGAAATCTGACTGATTTTTAGTCCGCGTTCCTTACGACGGTCTTTGAGCATACTACCGATCGTACGCAGTTGAAAGCTTGTGTTAAGCATAAGAATATTCTGGCAAGAAGCAGCAAGTGCATTAAATTATAGCACCATAAATCCAATCTCTGCTTAAAGAATTGCCAAGAAATTTATTTATAAACCGTTTGCGGTTCGATAAGCATTTACAGTCTCGGGAAAGGCAGCTTCAAAAGCAGACGAGAATGTACATATTGTATCCAAGCATTCAGGAATCCAGTATTCGATTGAACCAGAAACACCATCAACGACCCTGCCTTCGTAGACACCACCTCGGTAGAATACATCGACTAGGTAATCGTAGTCTGTTTCATAAGGATTTGTTTGAAAGTTGACCACCAAAGGACACAAGCCGTTTTCTCTTTGATATGCATCTAGGGGATCAGAAATTTTGGATTCAAGCTCGGCCTTGAGAGCTGCATCAAATAGACCACCGGGAGTGTAGAAAACTTCTGTGTCAGCGCATCCGGTTGCTACAGCTGGAGTCGGCGTTGGTGTTACAGATGCTACGACTTCGTCTGTGAGCACCAGGGATTTTGCCAAAACAAGTTCTTTTTCGAGTTTGTCGATAACGGGTGCGCTAACTGCAGAGGCCGCTACAAATCCTACCAATCCGCCTGCAACTAGGCCCATAAATGCACCGAAGAAGAAGACAACTAAAGATTTTAATAATCCGCCAGCTGATTTGGTTGGCTGTGGCGAAGCAGTTTCAGCAGGAGCTACCATTGCATTATTCTAAGAAGTAATAGAAAAAGTATAAGCTAAAACATAAGATAAGTCTTAGGATTATTTTTTCTTTTTATTTTCTTTGGCTTTGTCTTGCGTATCTTTCTTTTTGTCGATTTGATCTAGTTTCAGTCCCTTTACTCCAAAGTAGACAACTGCGGCAATGACTACAAAATTAATAAAGACACCCAGAAAATTACCAACTTTGACTTCAGCTTCCGCTATAGTAATGACAAGCGTTGTAAGGCTTTCTGCTTTTCCAAGAATTATTCCGAGCAGGGGATTAATAATATCATCGACAAGAGCCTTAACCAGACCTGAAACCGCTCCTCCAAGGATAAAACCAACAGCTAGACCCACTACACCTTGTTCACGAATAAAATCTAAGAAACCTTTCATATATATTTGTTAAAATGTTGCTTGATTATACAAGAAACTGGAAATGTGGCGATTTACATTCGACGAACTACTGATTTTCTTCCTCAGCGAGAAAGGTGTTTTGAACTCTTTGAATAAATTCTCTGATTTCGGGAGTAATACTTTGATTGTCTAGAGTTCTTTTTATAAAGGCAGGCACTCTATGTTCGTAGGGTTCATCAGAATTATAGACCGTATTAAGTCGCATATGAGTAGCCTTCATAGCAGCCTCATAATCACTTAGTATTTGCAAGGTGATTTTCAATAAATCATCTTCGCTATACATCTCTTTTATAGCAGAAAACAGTTTACTAAAATCAGCGTTAAACTTTTCTGGCTTATGTTCATATCCCTGCAGTAAATGCAATACCTTGTAAGTAAAAATTGCGTCTGGTCTTGCGATATAATATTCTTTTTCATCAACAACAACCTTTGCTACAAGGTTTGGGCCGTAGGCTTCTACTGGATCTATCATAATCCTTGTCTGTTCCTCACCTCGCACAAGACATATCAGCGCTTCTTCTGGAAATTCTTCAAATGTTGGTCCGCCCCCTTTCCATAGATAATTTTCTCTCATTTGACGATATTCCTTAATTTCTATTTTCTTGTAGAACTCCTGAACACGCCTCATTCGGGCTCTATAGTATTCAGTAGCTACATAATCCAAATCGCCAACTGGTCGTGCAAAGGATGCCAGAATAAGCCTTGTACCTTCTGAAATTGGGCGAGTTTCGCCTTCTTTCACTCCCGGTTCATCACTACCAGTTACTTCAGTAAATTGCTCCGCCTGTGCTAAAAGCATAATAGCCAAGGAGCCTGCCAGATAATAATTCAGCATAGGCATTATCTGGGTATCTTCTGGTAATTCTTGTGCTCGATCCTTAACTCCTTCTTTATCGGCGTCAATTGTTGGTACTGGTATATTATCGACTTGAGGGAAACGAGAAGTTAAATAGTCTGCAAATATTACCGCCGATTCTATAATGTCTTGTTTTTCTAGGCTGATTTTTGCTTCGGGTGTATTAGTGTCTGGTGTTTCCGGCACAATCTGTTGTTCTGTATCTCCCATCATTCTTTAAGATTATAACCTGATAATTACTTTTGACCAATATGATGGCTAACAAAGAAGCTTCCTAATTGGCGGAGAGGGCGGGATTCGAACCCGCGGTAGCATTTCTGCCACACTTGTTTTCGAGACAAGCCCATTCGACCACTCTGGCACCTCTCCTTGGTTTTGAATTATAGCACCAAATAACGGTTAACGGCTTACAGCTTTATAGATTAGTAATCCGGCAATATAGCTTACGGCGCTGTAGATTAGAAAGAAAAGACAGGCAATAAATAGAGCCGCAACTATCCCAAGCGTCAAACCAAGATTTTTTTCATCAAGTAAAGTTAAACGCTGTCTATAAAGTTCGTATCTTGGCGCTAAAAAATATATTAGATTCATTATTCCCAGTAGTAGTCCTAAAAGAAATGCCAAGGCACCGGCAATAGCATTCTTCCTAAGCTTGGCTATGTGATCGGTCTTGTTAATGAATAATCCGACGATTGATCCGCGAAATATTGCCAGAATGGGAAAGGCGAGTAAGGCAAAAAAGTATCCGATGGAACCGAAAATAAATCCGATAAAGAAGTCCAGAAATAGAAGATAGAAAGAGAATGCTTTTGCTTTAGACATACAAAATACTTGCAGAAAACTTCTGCCTAAGCAAGTGGTTGACGAGTGGTTATGGTGCACCAGGCAGGAGTCGAACCTGCGACCCCGACTTCCGCAAAGTCGTGCTCTATCCAACTGAGCTACTGGTGCATCTATTTCTGTTGTCGATTATACCTTACTTTGGCAAATTTTCCTCTGTTGATTTTTTCTGTGGAGTATCTTTCGGGTCTTTGGTTTTAACATTATGTTTACCCTCAAGGAAAGGGAGTAGGGGCTGATATTCACCTAGAATCATTTTTCCAAACCAGCCTTGCGACACTTCTTTGCTGGAAAGATAATCGACATGTTCGACAAGGTAAGAAACAATAAAGTTTAGATCGCCGTTACCTTTTAATAGAATTAGCCTTTTTGGAAGGTCTTCTTGCTTTTCGATGGTATCGAAATGAATGAACATTTCTCCTTCTCGTTTCAAGACCCAGAAAGATACTATTGAACCCCATAAATAGAGCAATCCTTGAGTCTTAACTCCCTTGTTTGTAATTTCGTGCGTAACTTCTCTTGGAGGAATTGTATTTAGGGCGTAAACAAATAATGTTAAAGCTATTACTGCAAAAATGAGCCCGAAATTGTTTGTGAGAGCACCAAGTACGATGACTAAAACTGAAGCACCTGCCATAGTAACATACCACTCCCTTGCTTTAGGCTTAAAAAGTCGTTCTGGAGCCTTCCAGGTGTAGACGGTTTCTAGTGCACGGTTTTCTTCTTCGAGGATTTCTTTGTATTTTTTTGCTCGTGCAATTTCTGCATCAAGCCTCATAAGTTCTTCTTCTTGCTTTAACTCTTCTTTTGTTTGTGCGGGTTCTGAAGCCATTTGATGTTTTCTATTAACTCTATTTTATTAGCTGAAAGATCTAAACACAAGCAGAAATCGACAGCATTTGCTATCATCCTTCTAGATAGTTTATTAATTTGCTAATGAAACAAAATCCATTATCTGGAAAAATGATTAGTATTGTGGCCCCTGTCTACAACGAAGAAGCCAACATAGCAGTGTTTGTAGAAAGGGTTGTTGAGGTAACGAAGAAGAATTACGAAGCTTACGAGTTGATTTTGATCAACGATGGAAGTAAAGATTCGTCTCTCGAAAAAATGCTGGCAATTGCCGCAGATAATAAAAATGTAAAGATTGTGAATTTTGCTAGAAATTTTGGTCACCAGTCGGCAATATCTGCTGGATGGGACTTCGCACAAGGGGATGCTGTGATTACCCTAGATAGCGATTTGCAGGATCAGCCAGAATTAATTCCCGAACTCGTGAATAAATGGACTCAAGGCTTTCAAGTTGTGAATGCCGTTCGTAAAACCAGAAAGGACGGATGGTTAAAAAGAACAACAGCCAAGGTGTTTTATAAATTTCTTAATTCGATCCTGACAAGTAAGATTCCGGAAAATGTTGGTGACTATCGGCTTTTAGATAAGAGAGTAGTGGATGTTTTAAGGCAGATCACCGAAAGAGATCGTTATATCAGGGGGTTAACAAATTGGGTAGGTTTTAGACAGGCATTTGTAGAATTTGATCGCGACAAACGCATTGCCGGAAAAACAAATTATAGTATAGGCAAAATGTTTAATCTTGCCTTAAACGGCATTTTTTCTTTCTCGGATTTTCCAAGGAAACTAGCACATTTAGCATGGTTGTTTTCTGTGTTTATCACAATGGTACTGTTGGTCTATGCTACCGTTCTGCACTATATGGGAATAAATACGCCAGGGTGGACTTCGCAGGTGTTTATCATGCTTTGTTTTAGTTCGATACAGCTGTTTTTATTGGCGATTGTGCTTGAATATGTAAGCAGAACATACAGAGAAGTGCAGGCCAGACCGCTTTATGTAGTTGCAGACAAGGTAAATTTTGACAAAAAGTAAAACAGGGTATACCATGTATACCATAAAATTATTCTAAATATGCAATGTATCACGCCATTGTTCTGCGATCATCTCTATCAGATTATTCAACGCTTGAAGACCAATATTTGCCTTTTGCATATGTAAAATCCGAAAACGGCTCTCAAAATATATTGGCTCTCGAGGTCAAACCATCAGAGAAAGATCAATTTATTTCAAAGCTGCAAAAAGAGATTAAGGCTGGGCCATATTACGCACATTTATACAACGACAGCGAATTGATCGTTGTGTTTAAAGAAAAGTCTTTTGTTGTGGCTAATCCAGACGAAATAATTCCTGTATGGGAATATGCCAGATCGCTTAACATTCCAGAGGAGCAGCTCGATTTTCAGCCTGCAAGTTTTGCAGAAGAAGAGGATTATTTCAATACCTAGAAATATGTCAGAACCGCTTGCTGAAAAGCTTCGGCCTAAAAATCTTGACGGGTATATTGGTCAAGAACATCTGCTTGGTGAAGGTAAACCACTAAGGCTACTTCTAGACAACCACAAGCTTGTCTCTATGATTCTCTGGGGGCCTCCAGGAAGTGGAAAGACCACGCTGGCAAGGCTTTGTGCAGATTACGCTAAAGCAGAATTTGTATGCATCTCTGCTGTAACCAGTGGAATCCCCGATCTTAAGATAATCATTGCTAGAGCTAAAGAACGAGCGCTGTACCATAATTCCGAAACAATTCTGTTTATCGATGAAATTCATAGATTTAATAAAGCTCAACAAGATGCCTTGTTACCACATGTTGAAGATGGAACACTTATTCTGATAGGTGCAACCACAGAGAATCCAGGTTTTGAAGTAAACGCACCTCTAGTTTCCAGAATGAGGGTGTATAGGCTGCATCCGTTGTCAGATAACGATATTAGGCTCGTAATAAATAGAGCGGCGGAGCAGTTTCCGCTACTTCAGTTTGACAAAGAAGCAATAAACTTTATAGTCAAGTTTGCAAACGGGGACGCTCGTTCTGCAATAAATGCCGTAGAAATCTCGGCATCGCTTGCCAAAAAGAAGATAGACCTTTCCGTCATCGAAGACGCCCTTCAATCTAAATCTGTGCGTTACGACAAGGGGGGTGACGAGCATTACGACACCATATCTGCCTTTATTAAAAGTATGCGCGGGGGCAACCCACACGCAACACTTCATTATTTGGCAAGAATGTTAAAGGCAGGAGAAGATCCCAAGTTTATTGCTCGCAGAATGATTATCTTTGCTTCAGAAGACATCGGAAACGCCAAACCAAACGCTCTTGTGCTGGCAACGACTTGTATGCAAGCTGTTTCCATGATTGGTATGCCTGAATCTCAACTTATTTTGGCACAAACCGCCACATATCTTGCTACTTCACCAAAGTCGATAGCTTCAACAGAGGGTATTTTTAAGGCGCTTGCAGATCTTGAAAATGAGCGCATAGAGCCCATACCACTTCATCTTCGTAACGAGAGCAACAAGCTTATGAAGCAGTTTGGCTACGGCAAAGGACATATCCGTTATCCTTGGCTTGAAGAAAAAAAAGGAAGAAAAGTTAATCAAGAATATTTACCCAAGAACCTTGTGGGGCGCAGGTATTACATAGAAGACTGGGACTAATATCAGATCACTTGACAGATTAAATACTTATCGGCTAAATTGTCCTAAATCTTCTTGCAATTATTAATCTTCAAGGTTACTATATCTATACCCGTTTTATGCGGGTTGATCTTGACTTGCTCTATGCAAATATGTTATAGAGATAACTGCCTTGCAAATACTTGGGAACCTTTGAAGAGAAGCAGTTTTCCTAACAAATAAATAATTTATATAAACACTACGCACATAGGTGCGTCTTTTGCGTTTAGTTATCGTTGCAGGCATATGCAGCTTGGGTTTTCCAGCTAGCAAAAAATTATTTTATTCCTTCAGGTAGGTCTTACAAAAATATGAAGAATCAACCAATTGAGCGGCTTAATCTTGCTGCAGAAGAGCTATCCACCTTATCTCCAAACCTGATAGAAGCACATCTGGCTTCTTTTTCGCGACCTGATGAACGAGGGTATCTACGAAGTCTTCGAAGAAGTTAATCCAATTAGTGACTACACAGGTGAATCCTGGGAACTCAGATTTGAAGAGCTTGAATGGGGAGAAGACAATATGAATATGATGGCAGCTCTAAAGCTAGGGCTATCGTACGATCGTCCCCTCTATGTAAATACTAAACTAATCAATAAGAAAACCGGAGAAATCAAAAAGCAAAAGCTTTTTGTAGCAGATGTTCCTATGATGAGTGACTTGGGTACATTTGCTATCAATGGTCACGAAAGAGTAGTTGTTATGCAAGTTGTCCGTGCAGAAGGAATCCTTTTCTTCGAGACAAAAGCAACCGGCACAAAACAGCCCCTTTATGCTGTAAAGCTTATGCCTTTAAGAGGCAGATGGTTCGACTTTGAGGTAAACAAACACGGACTTATGTCAGTTAAGCTTGTGGATAAAAGACCAAGAATCCTCCTCACAACACTGCTCAGAGCACTTGGTTACTCTTCTGATAGCGAGATTAGACATGTTGTAGGCAAAGTACAAGGAGAAACAGATTATCTTGAAAACACACTCAAAAAAGATGTAACAACAAACACAGACGAGGCTTTGCTCGAAATTTATCGAAAACTTAGACCAGAAGATTCTGTAAACATTGAAAATGCAAAAGAGTTTTTAGACAGCATCTTCTTCAACAAACGCAGATTTTACTTAGGTAAGATTGGAAGATATCAGCTCAATAAAAAGCTTGGTAACGACAAGCCTTTCGGAGTAGAAGACTATGTCTTACATAAAGAAGACTTGGTCCACATAGTGCGAGCGCTTATAGAACTGAATAACGGAATTAAACAGGTAGACGACATCGACACTCTCGCAAACAGAAGGGCAAGAGGTGTCGGAGAGCTTATCGGAGAAAGAATTAGAATGGGTGTCCTAAGAATGGAAAAAAACATTCGCGACAGAATGAGCACCTACGGATCAGAAGATCTTGTAACTCCTTCTCTTTTGGTAAACACAAAACCAGTAATTGCGGCAATTAATCAATTCTTCGGTAGTAGTCCTGTTAGTAGATACATGGATCAGGAAAACATTCTTTCTGAGCTTGAAACAAAAAGGCGTATCACTGCCGGTGGTCCTAGGGGACTTACCAAGGAGAGAGCTACTTTCTCTGTGCGTGATGTTCATAGTTCACATTATTCAAAACTATGTCCGGTTACTACACCAGAAGGTCCTTCAATCGGTATTGTTTCGCACATGGCAGTTTATGCCAGAATTAACGATTTCGGTTTTCTAGAAGCACCATATTACCGTGTTTTAAGCAATATCAATCTTGACGACCAGAAGTTAAACAAAGAATGGTTAGTTGGTACCAAAACAAGAGAAGATGTTGTTGATGCAGCCGGAAAAGTAGTGGTTAAGCAGGGAACGGTGCTCAAAAAAGCAGATATTGAAAAAATTGAAAAAGCTAAAATTCGCACATTTAAAGTTGAACCAACTGCAACAAAGAACGCAGTTTATCTTGATGCAGATGAAGAAAGACAATTTAGAATAGGTCCTGCCAGCGTTCAGGTAGGCAAAGATGGAGCTTTGGCTTCAGAAAATGTCTTTGTACGCCACCTTGGTGGTTACCGCAAAGTTCCAACAACAGAACTTGATTTTATCGACATCAATCCAGGCCAAATTGCAGGACTTGGTTTGTCGCTTGTGCCATTTGGTTATAACGACGACCCTACTAGAACACTGATGGCTGCAAACATGCAGAGACAAGCAGTTCCACTACTTAGACCAAAGGCTCCTATTGTAGGAACGGGCTACGAAGCAGTGGTTGCAAAAGCTTCTGGTAGAACAGTTTTTGCTAAGGAAGACGGAGAGGTTCTAGAAAGCGATGCTGCGAAAGTAACAGTTCAATACAAGGATAAATCGAAAGAACAGATTGAACTGGTTCGCTTCCATAAAACAAACCAGAATACATCGTTCTCGCAAACACTAAAGGTTACAAAAGGAGACAAGTTTAAGAAGGGCGATATTTTAATTGATGGACCTTCAACCGAAAACGGAGAGTTGGCGCTGGGTATAAACCTTACAGCCGCCTACATGGTTTACGAAGGTTACAACTATGAAGACGCAATTGTCATTTCAGAAAGACTTGTTAAAGAAGATGTCTTAACTTCTGTTCATGTTAAAGAGTATGTACAAGATATCCGCGAAACAAAACTTGGAAACGAGCAGATTACCAGAGACATTCCAAATGTCGGAGAGTATGCACTTAGAAACCTTGACGACGAAGGAATAGTTAGAGTTGGAGCAGCAGTTGAATCCCAAGATATTTTGGTTGGTATCATCGCTCCAAAAGGAGAAACAGAGCTTACCGCAGAAGAAAAGCTTTTAAGAGCAATCTTCGGAGAATACGCCAGAGATGTTCGAGACAACTCTCTAAGGCTTCCCCATGGAGACAAGGGTATTGTTATTGCGGTTCAAGTTTTGGACAAAGTTAAAGGAGACAAGCTTAATCCAGGAGTGCTAAAACAAGTTAAGGTTTGGATCGCTAGAACATCAAAGATCTCTGTCGGAGACAAATTGACCGGAATCCACGGAGACAAAGGTGTTATTTCGAAAATCCTTCCAGAAGAAGAGATGCCATACATGGCAGACGGTACTCCAATCGACATCATTCTTTCACCGATGTTTGTAAAAAGAATGAATCTTGGTCAGATTCGTGAAATGGAAACAGCCGCTCTTGCTAAGAAACTTGGAATTCGAGTTACTGTTCCACCTTTTGCAAAATTGGATATGGGCAAACTCGAAAAACTGGCAAAAGAAAAGAAGGTTGACTACACAGCAAAACAACAGTTATACGATGGTAGAACAGGACTTCCATTCGATCAAGAAGTGCTAGTCGGTCCAAGATATTACCTAAAACTAAATCATCTTGCTTCAGATAAACTGCATGCCAGGTCTACTGGAAGCTACACAATGGTTACACAACAACCTCTTGGCGGAAAAGCACAATTCGGAGGACAGAGATTTGGAGAAATGGAAGTTTGGGCACTAGAAGCACATTCTGCTGTTCATAACCTTCAGGAAATGCTGACAATTAAATCAGACGATGTTGTTGGAAGGGCTTCGGCATATAAGTCGATTATTCAGGGAATTCCTTTTGAAGCACCAAATATTCCTGAGTCGTTCAAAGTCTTTATCTCTGAAATGCGAGCTTTGGCAATGAGTCTAGAGCTTATAGGTAAAGAAGACGACGAAAAAGATGATGCAGAGCTTATCGAAGGTGTTGTAGACGAAATGACAGAAAACGCACCCGTAGAGAGTGAAAGCGAGCTTGAGGCAGTAGAGGATCTCGAAATTAAAGATGATCCAGATGCCGACCAAGCAGCAGTCGATGAATCTTAATGCACGCTGATAGTTTTATTTACATTTATTTATAGGCAAAATAATGATAAGAGATTTTAAAGCGCTAAAAATTGCAGTTGCCTCACCCCAGCAAATTCTAAGTTGGTCATTTGGAGAGGTAAAAAAGGCCGAAACAATAAACTATCGAACCCATCGTGCAGAGGTTGATGGTTTAATGGATGAAAAAATCTTTGGTCCAACCAAAAATTTTGAATGTTACTGCGGTAAATACAAAAAGATCAGATATAAGGGAATAGTTTGTGACAAGTGCGGAGTTGAAGTTACTCATAAAAGAGTAAGAAGAGAAAGACTAGGACACATCAAACTTGCTTCTCCTGTAACTCATGTTTGGTTCTCTTATGGGGTCCCGAATAAACTTTCTCTGATTCTTGGTATTCCACAGAAAAAACTGGAAACTGTTATTTACTTTGCTAGGTATCTTGTCACCGAGGTCGATCAAGATCGAAAAAGCGAAGTCCTGGCTTCTATTAAGGCACGAAAAGACGAAGAGTTGCTTCAGATAAAAGATGAATTGAAAGGAAGACTAGACGAAATTAAGCTCCAGTTTAAAGAAAAAGCTGCTGCTGCAAGAAAAGAAGTTAAAGACAAAAAGAAGTTGGACTTCCAGTTAGACAGACTGACTAACGACGAGAAGAAAGAAATTGCAAAGATAAAATCTGTTTATGCCAAAAAAGAGGAAGCAGCCAAGAATAAATATAATCAAATAATTACTTTGGTAGACGGAATGGAAAGAGGGACAACTCTTTCAGAAGATGATTATGCAGAACTTCTAGACTACGACACAGATTATTTTGAGGCAGGTATGGGAGCAGAAGCAGTTAAAAAAGTGCTTGCCACAATTGATCCTGTTGTTGAAGAGCAGAAACTTAAGGAGGAGAAAGAAAAGACAAAGTCTGTTCTTAAATTGCGCAAAATTGTACAAAGGCTACGCATGTTTGAAGGTATGATCAAGTCCGGAATCGATCCAACCTGGTTGGTACTCGAGGTTCTACCCGTAATACCACCAGACCTTAGACCGATTATTCAGCTGCCTGGTGGAAGGTTTGCAACATCAGACCTTAACGATTTGTACAGAAGAGTTATTAACAGAAACAATCGTCTGAAAAGGCTTATCGATCTTGGTGCACCAGAAATAATTCTCCGCAACGAAAAAAGAATGTTGCAAGAGGCCGTAGATGCACTTATCGATAATGATCACAGACCAGGTAATGCCGTACAAAATACCAGAGGTCAGCCCTATAAATCTTTATCGGATATGTTAAGAGGTAAGCAGGGTAGATTTAGACAGAATCTTCTTGGAAAACGAGTTGATTACTCTGGAAGGTCGGTTATTGTCGCCGGTCCAGATCTTAACATTAACGAATGCGGTCTTCCAAAAACAATGGCACTAGAGCTTTTCAAGCCTTTTGTCATGCGTGAAATAATCATGGATGGACTTGCTCCAAATGTTAAATCAGCAAAACACTTCTTTGAATCAAGATCGCACGAAGTATGGGATATGCTTGAGCGTGTAATTAAAGATAGACCTGTTCTGCTTAATCGTGCTCCAACCTTGCACAAACAAGGTATTCAAGCATTCTTCCCTGTTCTTGTAGAGGGAGATGCAATCAAGCTTCACCCAATGGTTTGTACAGGATTCAATGCTGACTTTGACGGAGACCAAATGGCTGTCCATGTTCCACTATCAGATAAGGCAGTAGAAGAAGCTAAAGAAAAAATGTTTACCAAATCGAATCTTCTGCTCATGGCAGACGGAAACCCAGTAGTTAATGTTGCAAAAGACATGGCTCTTGGAATTTACTACATGACTGGAATCGAGGAGCCAGCAGATGGACTAGTTAAATACTTTGCATCTTTCACAGAAGCTCTTGGCCGATTCGAGATGGAGGCACTTAAATTACGAGAAAGAATAAAAGTCCTTCATAACGGATCACTTCTTGAAACTTCGGTTGGAAGAATTCTTTTCAACGAAATAACTCCAGAAGGATTCAGATATGTAAATAAGGAGCTCAACAAGTCAGATATGGCAAAGGTTTCTGCTGAAATCTTAGAAAAGTTCGGTCACGAAGCTGCCACAGATTTCCTTAACTCAGTTGAAGAATATGGATTCAAATTTGCAACTCAGTCTGGAATGACAGTTGGGATGGATGACTTCGTCATTAGTCCAAATAAAGATAAGTTGCTTGAAGAAGTAGAAAACAAAGACGATCAACTTACAAATGACTTTTATAGCGGACTTTTGACAGAGCAGGAAAGAAGAAGACTTTCTGAGCAAATGTGGATGGAACTTATTGAAAAAGTTGGAGCTGACACCTGGGAAAATTACCAGAAAGATCCAAACAATCACCTAGTTACTCTACAAAACTCAGGAGCTGTTCCAGTACAAAACCCATTAAGACAGATTTCTGGTATTAGAGGATTGATTCTTGACCCTCTTGGAAACATTGTAGAATTGCCACTTAGGTCAAACTACAAACAGGGATTAAGTACTCTAGAGTATTTCGTTGCTGCTAGAGGAACCAGAAAGGGTCTTGCTGACACAGCTCTTAAAACAGCTGAATCAGGATATCTAACCAGAAGACTTGTTGATGTAGCACAAGATGTTATTACCAAAGAGTTTGACTGCGGCACAACCGAAGGATTCAGACTTCTAAGGTCTTCAAACAGAAGAATCGATTTTGTTGATCGTATCAACGGTCGTTTCTTGGCAGAAGATGTTGTTGACACAAAGACGGGCGAAATAATTGCAAAAGCCGGTGATGAGATTGTCCCAGAGCTTGCAAGAAAGATTGACGCTCTTGAACTTGACTCACTTCTGGTTCGTTCTGTATTGAACTGTAAGACGGAGCATGGTATTTGTCAGAAGTGCTATGGTTATAATCTAGGAACACGAACAGTGGCAGAGAAAGGCGTAGCTGTTGGAGTGATTGCAGCCCAGGCTATGGGAGAGGCAGCAACTCAGCTTACACTTAACACAAAGCACTTGGCCGGAAGAGCAGGTACCGACATTACCCAAGGTCTTCCAAGAGTCGAAGAATTGTTCGAAGCTAGAACGCCAAAAGCAAAGGCTATTATTTCTGAGGTAGATGGTGTTGTTACAATCGTCAAAGACGATGCTAGTGTTCCTGTCTCAATCAAGGTTTCTGAGCACAAGAAACTTAATAAAATTTATGAGATCAAAGCAGATGACACCACTCTAATTAAGCGATCCAAAAAAGTGAAGAAGGGAGAGATTCTACTCACCAGAGCTAATGGAGAAGCTGTGAAAGCCGAGATGGAAGGTCTGGCTAAAAGAGAAGAAGATAAGCTCATCTATACTGTAGATAAGGAGATCGAGGTTGAGTACGATCTTGGACCAAATGATATAATCGATGTCGAAGACGGAGACAATGTCATTCGAGGAACAGCTCTTACTCTAGGATCTAAAGATCCTAAGGAAATTATGGAGTTCGTAGATATCGATGAAACCCAAAGATATCTAATCGATAATATCCAAGAAACCTATGGTATTCAAGGAATCGGAATTGATGACAAACATGTTGAAGTTGTCGTTAGACAAATGTTTAGATTCAGTAAGATTATCGATTCTGGAGATACAGAATACCTGCCAGGTGATTACATTGATCACTCAAGGCTGGCCAAGGAAAACGCTGTTCTTAAAGAGGCCGGAAAAGACCCTGCAGTTGGTGTAAGACAGCTATTAGGTATTACAACGGCATCAATTAAGACAGAAAGTTTCTTGTCTGCTTCTTCGTTCCAGGAACAAGTCAGGGTATTATCAGATGCAGCACTTGTTGGAAAGGTCGATGAATTGAGAGGATTGAAAGAAAATGTTATAATTGGGCGTACAGTTCCCCTAGGGAGCGAAGTCCGATAAGATTTTTATTTATAAAAGATAACGCGTAGATATGGCACGCATTTCACAAATAGTTAGAAAAGGCCGTAACTCAAAGCGGGGAACCATTAAGTTCAAAGGGTTAGAATTCAGCGCCACAACAAAATACAAGGCACTGCAGTTCAACTATAACAGCATAAAGAATAGGTTCACCAAGCGTTACAACCCGTTTAAGAGGGGAGTTTGTCTGGCAGTTTTTACCAGAACCCCTCGTAAGCCAAACTCTGCTTTGCGTAAGGTTGCAAAAGTAAGACTTTCGAATAAGCAAGAGGTTACAGCTTACATCCCGGGAGAAGGCCACAACCTGCAAGAGCACTCAGTGGTGTTGCTAAAAGCAGGCAGAAGGCCCGACCTTCCAGGAGTCAGGTATCAGGTTGTTCGTGGAGTTTACGATACTGCAGGCGTCGATGGACGAAGGCAGGCACGCTCTAAATATGGAGCAAAGAGACCAAAAAATAAGAGTTAAGCACAACCCGAAATAATATTTGGGTAGTATCTGCCCTGGCAATCAGGGAATAACAGAGAAGTGATGTACTGATATTAAAAACCTGTACAATCACTGTGCAGGTTTTTTAATTTTTAGAATAATTTAATGAGAGGAAAGCAAGCCCGCAAAAGGGAAATCAAACCAGACGGCGTTTACGGCAGTGTTCTGGTTACAAAGTTCGTTAATTATCTAATGCTTGACGGTAAAAAAACAGCTGCCGAAAAGATAATGTATCAGGCATTAGAATCTCTTGCCGAAAAAACAAAAATGAGACCTCTTGAGGCTTTGGATATTGCAATTAATAATGTAAAACCAAAAATCGAGGTCAGATCCAGAAGAGTCGGAGGAGCAAACTATCAGGTTCCGGTTCCTGTATCAGAAGAAAGACAACTTGCGTTAGCACTTCGCTGGATTGTAGCTGCATGTAGAGATAGCCGTGGTAGTAAGACCACTGCTGAAAGACTTGCAGAAGAGTTACTAGCTGCTACAAAAAGAGAAGGTACAGCATACAAGAAAAGAGAAGACACAGTCAAAATGGCAGAAGCAAACAAAGCATTCAGCCATTTATCTTGGTAAGATTGTTTGTTTGTTAAGCCTAAAAGGTGTAGAAATTTCTTCTACACCTTTTTATATGGTAAGGGTTATATCCATGAGAACCTGATCTGCAAGTGCAACATCTTTCTCAAAGATATCAAGCAGGTTTGTAGGACGAATCACCGTTGTTCTGCTGGACCAGTCTGTTAAGCCTAGTAGCTTTGTAATTAGTAGAGCTTGTTCGTATAGCTTTGGTATACAGTATATTTGTCTAATTAATGAATTGTTTGGGTTGTTTGGTTTGAAGACGCTGTCGTTTTCTACGGCGATTTCTAGCTCTCGTTTTAATCTTGTTGGATCAGAAGCAGATTCTAGATAAAGATAGATATACCCATTTAATTTAGAGGCAATTTTATGTTCAGTAGTTAGATCGTCAAGTAGCTGTTGAATTTGTGAACCAATTTTATTGCGATACCTACGCTCGGTTTGATGATCATGAAAATGAAGTCTGCAAAGTAAACTGGAACTTGATATATGAGTCTGAACAGAGAACTGCATTTGTGTGCATATTTATGTATCGACTTCAGTATACACTTGTATCTAGATTCGAATAAAGAGCACTTATACCCTTGCTTCTATTTGCTGTACCCGTACAAGTTCTTGTTTGGCTTTGTTTCCGATGGGGTTAAAGATACATATCTCTTTTTCTGCAATTAAAATAGCATCTCTAATGGAATCGGTTTCGATAAAACTGAAATGAGTTGCCTTGCTAGAACCTTTTGTGCGGATTTCTTTACGGAGCCTGTCTTTGAGCATGCCTTCGTGTGCAACGCCTATTTTAATAATTGGTAGAACCGTGTTGTTGTGAAGATAGTAGACACAAGCTTTGGTTGAAGAAATATTTAAAACTTCTATAAAGCGGAGAGGAGTAATGAAATTCATGACGGTTGTTTAATAGTATACCTAGTATACCAAAGAGGTTTGAATTTGTATACCCTGCGTCAACTTTTCTGTCTTTTTTTTAAATCTGCTGCTGTGAGAATTTCTTCTAGCTCCAGTTTAAGCGTATTGCTATCAGCATCAAGTAGGGTGTTGTAGGCAATTATTACCATTTCAAACTCGCTGTGAAGAGATGGAAGTTGTTCTTTTACTATTGTCCTGAGAATTCTTTTAGCAGTATTTCTTTGCACTGCTGTGCCAGTTTTTTTGCTGGCAACAATGCCAAAGCGTGGTAGAGCTGTGATCCCTTCTTTTGGAGACAGTTTTACATGTTTTCTAATATAGGCGCGAAAGAACCTTGTTTTGTAGCATTTCCCTTGCTTATAAACTCTATCAAAATCGGCTGTTGTTCTAAGTCTGTGAGGTTTTGCCAGCATCTAGCGGCTTCGTGAAATACGCTTTTTCTTGTCGCTTCGTATCTCGTCTGATACTGTAAGGTCTAGGCGAGATTTACTTCTTCTTGATTTAAGCACTCTTCTGCCTCCGACTGATTCCATTCTAGCTCGAAATCCGTGCTTTCTAAGTCTTTTTAATTTTTTTGGTTGATATGTTCTTTTAGGCATAGCGAGGTAATTGTACCACACCAAAGCCGTTTCTGCGAACACTCTTTGCATTAATTATGTAAAAAAATCGCTTGAATAGTATTTGCCTCATTCATTCTGCTACAATTAATAGCTATGAATATTAAGTCGCCGTTACTAAAAGAGTGGTATTTATTTGCACTAATTTTGATATTAGTGATTCTTGTGGTGCTGATCTTTGCGCCATTTCTCAATGTGATAGTGGCTTCGCTAATATTGGTTGAGTTCTTTATGCCCCTTTATAAAAAGATTGCCAAAATACTCCCTAATTGGGCAGCCTCAATCGTTACTACAGTTATTGTTCTTCTTACAGTGGTAATTCCGCTGGCAATAATTCTTACTCTTGCTGCGGCAGAAGCTGTTTCGTTTGGTAACAGAATTGGTGTGTTTCTTCAGAACGCAGGTATTGTTGATAGCACCGGAACTGTTAGCTTAGAACCAATCAAGCCTGTTCTGGCAACTTTGGGGATAAATATCGAACAAATCAGTCTGCGCGATGTACTTATACAGGCGGGTGCTCAAACAGGTCAACTTATCTACGGAATTGTATCGGCGATCGTCAATAACTTCGCTAATATTGTTATTCGGTTGTTCTTCATGATATTTACCATGATTTATCTGTTTATTGACTACGAAAGATTAGGGAAAGGCTTTAAGAAGATTAGTCCATTACCAGACGACTTAGACGAAGTCTTTGCTGATAAATTCAGATCAACAACCAGGGCAGTTGTAAAGGGTACTTTTGTAATTGCTTTGTTGCAGGCAACTTCGGTGGCAATACCTATGTGGTTCATGGGCATTGAACCTGTTGTTCTTTGGTGGGTAATTATGGTAATCATGAGCGTAATCCCTGTCGGCTCTGGTGTTGTTTGGGCTCCTCTTGGGATTCTTATGATAATTGCAGGAAGACCTTTAGAGGGATTGTTCATAATTGTCTATTCAGCTATTGCAATCAATGTGATTGATACAACACTCAGGCCAAGGTTGTTGAAAAAGGATACAAACCTGCATCCTGTAGTGGCTCTATTTAGCGTCCTTGGTGGTCTTAATCTGTTCGGGATAATTGGAATAATCTACGGGCCACTAATTGCTGTGTTCTTTTTAACGATCATGGAGGTTTATCGTGCTAGATATCATACAGCGCCATGATTAAACGACCTAAGTTTCTCACTAAAGATTTTCTGTTCATGATTTTAACCTCTGCTATTGTTTCTGTAGTCTGCCTACTATTCTTGTTCCTTGTTGGCGTGCCCATGACTCAAGCAAGAAATCATTATAATTCAGCAGTGCGACTCTATAATCAGGAAAATTATCAAGAAGCTCTGTTAGAAATAAGAATTTCCCAAGAAATCTGGAACACAAACGAAGCAGGTTTGCTTTCAGAACAAATACTTCAAAAGCTGTCCGAGTAGTAAGCAGGATCTTTTAGTTTGTTTTGGCGTTTCTTCTTTTTGTTCTCACTTTCTCTTTTCATTGACACGATCTTTGAACTTATCTTGTAAAGAATACCAACTACCACAATGATCCCTGCAATTAAAAGAATAAGGGTTTTACTTATACTACTCATTTGTTCTTCGTTGCTGATTCTGATTGGACTTGTTATCTCTGCAGGAATATAGATTGCAAGATAATCAGATAGAATAGACTGATTGGAACCCTGAATTGAACGGATCTTGTAATAATATGTGGATTCTTCTTCAACTTCATAGTCGATAATTGAAAAAGTCTCTTTCCCAACCTTCTTGATTTCAAAATATTCACCGTTTACGGAATTACTTCTGTATATAATGTATCCGTCAACATCCTGATCGTCTCCTTGCTTCCAATTAATTTGAATGCTTTTTGCTGATTGTTCTTCAATTGCCTCTAAAAGGGTAATGATTGGAGGGGACAATTTATCTTTTGATACAGTTGTCACATTAGAGCCAAGTATCTGTCCGTTTTCCAGAGAAGTTGTGAATGTTCTGTTTGGAGTCTCAGTTATATTCCCAGACTTATCTGTAAGTATTAGGGAATAGTGATAAGTTGTCCCTTGGCTAAGTCCGCTAATGGTATATTCCATGACTTCTGACACCTGATCAACTTTGATTGAGTTAGAGTACCTTGAGGTTTTTCCGTGCTTGATCTCAACTGTCACAGTTTCACTCGACTTCATCCAGATGCTTGCTGTAGATGGTGTTACATCAAACACATCTAGTTCGAGTATCTGAGGGGGATCAGAATCAATTATTCGATAGCTTACCTTTGCAATTATGTCGGTCAAGTTAATTACTGCATCTACTTCTAAATCAGAAGTTTGCAGAAGCAGGGGTGACACCTCTATCTTACCGTCAGAGTTTAATTGAAAGGGAATGTCTGATGTCTTTTTTTGACCTTCAAGCTAAGAGATTTCGCCTCAATAATCTGCATATTCAAGCGGTTTACAACTCGCATGATCCCATTGCTGTAGCCCTGCTGTATAAATACAAGTTCAACACTTAACACCTCAATATCATTACCGACTTCTTTAGATTCAAATGTAATTTCCTGATTGCGAATATTGCCAGTTGCACTACCTGAAAAGCTTGTGTTTAGTTGTGTTGCTGGAATTTCAAGATAATTATCTAAGGAAGACTGACTACTTGCCAAAACTGGAATAGTTAGCATGGATACAGTCAGTGCCACAATAGGAAAAGCTTTAAAGAGTCTGATACTTGCGAGCATGTGTTTTATGGATAATTTCTTCTGTTAGAATTATATCAACTACTTGGTCATGTGTCGCTTTGGGAAGTAGAGCACTACTGATTTGGCAATGGTAGCAGATTCCGATGCGCACAGCCTTTGATGATACTTTTAGCAGAAACCGGTCGTACCAACCAACTCCGTGTCCAAGGCGAGTTCCGTTAAGGTCGTAAGCAATTGCAGGTATTAAGATAACATCAAATGAACTAAACAAGGTTTTTGCTACAGGTTCCTTGATCCCGAAATTGCCCGTAACAAGCGATTCAAGGTCACTAATTTCCCCAACTGCCTCACTATCAACTAGAGGCAGGAATACTTGCTTATCTGCGATTATGCCTTGAATAAATGGCTTGATATCGGGTTCGGTAGCTAGAGGGTAGAAACAGAGAATACTGTTTGAGCTCGAAACTATATCAAGTGAGTAGAGTTTTGCACAGATTTTTTCGTCTGCCGAATTGGAAGATTCTTGAAAAGACAAGATTCTCTTCTTAAATTCCGATCGAACTTTATCTTTCTGCACTTAGCGTAAATAGTCTCGAAGGGCTTGGGCGATTTCGTCGCTTTTAAGCCTTTTTAGTGCTTTTGCCTCTATTTGTCGAATTCTTTCTCGGGTGACTTTGAATTCGTGACCGACTTCTTCTAGGGTTCTGGAAACGCCGTCTTTTAGTCCGAATCGAAGCTCTAAGACTTTTCGCTCTCTGTCTGTTAAGCCGTTAAGGATTTCTGTAATTTGTTTTTTTAGTGATGCCCAAGTTGCGATTTCAGATGGGCTGGCAGAGAATTCGTCTGGAATAATGTCGCCAAGTTTACTGTCTTTCTCTTCTCCGATAGGGGCTTCGAGAGAGGCAGGCCTTTGAGCAATACGAATAATTTCGTTAACCTTTTCGCTGTCCATTTCCATTGCCTCTGCAATTTCTTTGATTTTCGGTCTTCTGCCAAGTTTGGCGGCAAGCTGACTGGAAATTTTGCTGAGTTTGTTTATTGTTTCGATCATGTGCACAGGTACTCGGATTGTTCTGGCTTGGTCCGCAATTGCTCTGGTGATTGCTTGTCTAATCCACCATGTAGCATAAGTTGAGAACTTAAAGCCTTTGCGGTATTCAAACTTTTCGACAGCTCGCATAAGGCCTATGTTTCCTTCTTGAATTAAATCCAATAAATCTAGGCCGCGTTTTGCGTATTTTTTGGCAATTGAAACGACAAGGCGTAGATTTGCCGTGGTAAGAAGTTCTCTGGCTTCGTTGTCGTTAGCTTCGATTCTTTTGGCAAGAACGACTTCTTCTTCTGCGTTAAGTAGCGGAATCCTACCTATTTCGTGAAGATAAGCTCGAATCGGATCTGTAGAAACATGAGATCTGATTTTTTTGAGGATCTTAATTTTCTGTTCAAAGGTCATTCCTTTGCCAGAAGCAGGAGTTGCAACCTCTGTTGTTTTTTCGATTTCTTCTGCATCTGGCTCTATAAGTTCGATGTCTTCTTCTTGAAGAGTGTTTATTATATATTCCAGCAAGGACATATCTTCTTCTATATGTGGAAATGTTTCAAGAAGTTGGTCTTGAGACAAATACCCTTGTTGCTTGCCAAGATCGATAAGTTGATTAACCAGCTGTTTCTTTTTTTGACTGATTGCCATTTTGGATAATTCAAAAACTATAATTTGTTCTGATGATTAAAACGCAGTAGGTGCAATTGTATCATACCTTTTCCAATAATTTATTAGTTGAGCACTCCTTTTAGTATTTGTTATTATGATCTGAAAGACAGTACTTTTAACGACATTTTTGTGCCTATAACTAAATATACTAAAGCTCCAGTTAAGTATATACCTTTTGAGCAAAGGGTTTTACCATCTGAACCTGCCCCCGATAAAGAAATTGTTATCGAGCCACAATATAAAACATTCAAAACGCAACTTACATTGTGGGACATTATTTCGGGGCTATTCAATGACTTTACAGATGCCTTGGTAAAATCAAGGGTAGCGGGCCTGTTATTGCCGTTAATTCTCATACTTTTCGGAGTAAACATCATCTACCGCGAGGTCTGGCCAGAAGTAGAGCAACAGATTAAGTATACACTCGGATACTACGACCTTACAACCGTTCCTCTTGTTGCCGGCGACTATATTGAACGAAGACAATTCTTGTCTAATCCAGGCTCGCAATATTTTGCAGAGCTTAACGAACAGGCAGAAAGTGCCCATGTGTTAACTCCAGATCCAGACAGCAATAATTACAATGGCCGATTCAAGCTTTCAATCCCGGCTCTGGGATTAAGTAATTTGCCAGTAACAGCTAATGTAGACAGCGGAAACGAAGCAATATATGACTCTGTACTTACTTCCGGACTAGCCCATTTTAAAGGAACAGGACTTCCAATTTCTGATGTAGACAACAATATTGTTATTTACGGACACAGTAGTTCTGGAGATTATTATGAGAGGACAAGAGATGTTGCCGGAGCCTTTTCGCTACTTAACAAAATTAAAATTGGTGATGAAATTGAAGTAGAAATCGAAGGAGTAATGCATAAATACCGTGTTTATAGAAGCAAAATAGTTGCCCCTGATGATATTTCTATTGTTACCGGACAGAAAAACACCAGAACACTCACTTTGTTCACCTGCTTTCCAAACGGTAACAGCGCCAATAGGTTTGTGGCTGTAGCTCGACCTGTGTAAAAAGATAATTGCTAATACTTCTTTTTTCTTAGGAAGCTAGGAGTTTCGTAGGTACCTTCGTCGTCATCGTTCATAATCGAAGCCTTTTTAGGCCGGTTGATTATTGGCGATTCGTCTACATCTGAAAAATCGTCTGTTTCAAAAGATGATTCAAAATCCTCCTCCACTTTAGGTCTACTTGGTAACTCACTTGTATACAATGGTCTTTCGACAACTTTTGGAGTAGGCTCGACCTGACCAATGGGAACGGGTGTTCCTTTTTCGTCAAGTTCGAAACCAGTTGCCAGAACAGTGATGTGAACTTCATCTTCTAGAGAATCATCGATATGAGCACCGAAGATCACATTAGCATCTTCATGAACGGATTCGGAAATTAGTTTGGCAGCTTCGTTAACTTCGAATAGTGCCATATCTTTGCCTCCGACAATGTTAAACAGGACTCCTGTTGCGCCTTGAATTGACATTTCTAGTAGAGGACTGTTCATAGCCATTTTAGTTGCTTCTGCGGCCCTGTCTTCTCCTGATGCTTTGCCCATACCCATTAGGGCTGTTCCAGCATTTAACATGATTGATTTGACATCATTGAAGTCTACATTGATCATTCCTGACTGCGTAACTAACTGGGATATGCTTTTAACTGCTTGGGCAAGAACATCGTCGACCATTTTCATTGCATCAATGAATGAGATGTTTCTATCAACAACATCCAATAGTCTTTGGTTAGGAATAACAATAAGAGTATCAACCCTGTCTTTTATTTGAGCAATGCCTTCGAGAGCAGTTTGCATTCTTCTCTTGCCTTCGAAGCTAAAAGGTTTTTCTACAATTCCAACCGTAATTGCACCTAGGTTTTTGGATATTCCTGCAATAACAGGGGATGCTCCTGTTCCTGTGCCGCCACCCATACCTGCGGTAATAAATACCATATCTGCACCTGCTAGGTGTTCGTGAAGAACATCTACACTTTCTTCTGCAGCTTTTTTTCCGATTTGTGGATTTCCGCCACTTCCTAGTCCGCGAGTGATTTCTTCGCCAATTTTTAGTTTGATTTCTGCGCTGTTGTTGCCAAGAGCTTGAGAATCAGTGTTTACGGCAACGAATTCGACTCCTTCTATTTCGTAGTTTTGAATCATATTGTTAATCGCATTCCCTCCGGCTCCTCCGACTCCTACAACTTTAATTTTTGCAATATTTGATGTTTGTGGTTTTACAAGCATGGTTCTATTTGAGTAATAAAGATATGACCAATACAGGTTGGAATAGTTAAAGTGGCAAAGTCGTGCAATAGTCTAGACTTAAAGATACCAATACTGGACATAATAATCAAGGCAGAAGGTTTCTAAAAAACCCGCCAATTTTTGAGAGTACCCCATCTTTTGGAGCACCTTTTTTAAGGTTCACCTGTTTGCGTGCACCTCCATAACCTTCATCCATTGCTCCGTATATTACGAGTCCTTGAACTACCGAGTAGGCCGGGTTGGAGATTTCTTCTACTAATCCTTCTAGACCTTTTGGATAACCAATTCTGGCAGGAACTCCAAAGACCTTTTTAGCTATTGTTGTTATTCCTGGTACCAGAGCAGCTCCACCTGTAATTACGACCTGCGGGAAGCCTTGTTTCGTGATTTGCTTCTTCGACCTGCTTTATTACAAGATCAAATATTTCACTAAGTCGTGCATCGATTATCTCTTCGAAAAGTTTTTTTGAAACAGTCTTTACTCCATCGATTTCTAGTTTAGTGACATCAATAACATCTCTTTTCTTTTTGGGAGATTTTTTATCGTCTTCATCGTCTGATCCACGGCCCAAAAGTTTTTGTCTTTTCTGAGTAGCTTCGCTAGGAGGTGTGTCGTCTTTCGTAAGTCTGTACAGTTCTTCTGCATTTAGTTTAATTCTTTCTGAATCTTCTAGGGATACTCTTAGTCCGATAGCAAGGTCTGATGTTAGATTAGCGCCTCCAAGAGGAAGACTTCCGCTATAGGTGATTGCGTCTTCGACAAAGGTGGTAATTGAGGTTGATCCTCCACCGATGTCTAATAACATAACTCCCAATTCTTTTTCTGTAGGTGTAAGTACTGCGTTTGCTGTTGCCCATCCTGTGAAGACAATATCGTCAACTCTAAGGCCGAGTTGCTGAACGCACTTGACTAGGTTATGTAGAGCAGAGGATGTAGCAGAAATTATATGTGCGTCAACTTCTAAACGGGTACCCGACATTCCAATTGGATCTTTGATTCCGCCTTGTGCATCTACAATAAATTCCCTGGGTATTACATGTAATATCTCTCTGGACGGTGGGATTGAAACTGTTCTAGCACTTTCGATAGCTCTGAATACATCGTCGGCAATAATTTCGTCTTGCGCGACAGCAACTACACCTTTGTTGTTGGTGCTGGTAATGTGTTTTCCGTTAATCGAGATGTATACAGAGGAAACGGTAAGACCTGCCATTCGTTCTGCTGCCTCAAGAGCTGCGGCAATTGAATTAATAGCATCATCAATATTGACAATAACTCCTTTTTTTAATCCTTGGCTCGGGTAAGTAGCAACTCCAATCACTGATGGCGGCTGTCCTTCTTCTAGGGAAGAAATGACGGCTGAGATTTTTGTTGATCCTATATCAAGCGCAGTAATAATCCTGTTGGCCATGTGCAATATTTACACTAATCTATTCTAACTAAAATATTTACGGCTCACAATATACCATCTTTTCTTCAGTAAGCTATTCTAACATGTAATGATTTTTACTGTTACTGGCAGAATTCATTTTACAGAAACTTTTTTGGAACTCAAATCAATAATACTGAAGTCTTTTCCATTTAAACGGAGTTGCTCGTTGATGACTATGTAGTCTTCGATTTGTTCAGAAATGTTTCTGTTGGTGCCAAATAGGATGGTCTTGCCATTTGTAAAGTTGAACTTAGCAAGATAGGGTCCCTCCCAGGTAATTCTTTCAATTATGAGAGATTGATTCGCAGAAAAGTAGGTGCGTGCTTCTCGAGTAAGTTCAAGTTTTGACAGATTAACTTGATCGTTAACATTGTAAAGTTCGTTGCTGTATTCATAAATTCTGGGAAGGGCAGCGTAGTCGCTTCTGGATGCGGCCTGGGCAAATCTGCTATGAATTTCTGAAGCTTTACCCATAAGTTCTGACCTAATTTGTTCGAGTGTGGCAAGTTTTTCGCTTAAACTATAAGTTGAGAAATCGAAGGTTTCGTTAGCGTCGGCGGGGTTTTCTGGATCGGGGGTTATATCGAGATCTGTTTTCATGCGTGCTTGAACATAATCACCGTTGGGATCTCCAAAACCCTTTATTATGTCTATGTCAGATGATGAAAAATTGATTATTCCTTGGTCGATTACTTCAATGACATTCCCCTGGTCATCAATTAGATAGGAACCCGTAAAGTTAATGATGGTCATGCTTGGTTGTCTTTCTTGTAATGTAATAATCAATTTGTCCGGAAGAAATTTTTTAATTTGGATATTCTGAAAGTAGATTTGGTTGTTTGTTAGTTGGGTTTTAACGACATTGCCTCGAAGCAGAAAAATGTTTGTTCCAACAATTTGGTTTAAGTTGTCCTGCAAAACCTTATCGCTGACACTTGTGTTTCCAATAAATTCCAGTCGCTTAACTGAGAAATAATCTGATGTTAATAAATACCCGCTAACCAGAAAAAAGACTACAAGCAAAATAAAACCCGAAACAGAGTAGATGAGTCTTTTCTGTTCAAATATTTTACTTAGAATATCTTTTAATTTTGCGAGCTTGCGTTTTTTTAGGAGGTTGTCAGATCTGTTTGCTCGAGGTCTAAGTCGTCTCTGAAAGGGCGATGGTTGTCTTCGTTGTTTTGGTTTAGTGAAAGGCAGCTTCATACTTAATTATATTATAGCTGAAGAAGCCCTGAACTGTTGTTGAAAAAAAAAAAGGCCTCGGCTTAAGCCGAGGCCTTAATGGTTACTAGTGTCATTATGAAAGGCCTAAGTCCTTTTTAAGTTTATCTGTTGCTTCGGCTCCCTCTTTTTCAGACATGTACTTTAGAAGTCTTCTTCTTTGTCCAACCATTCCAAGAAGTCCTCTTCTGGAGTGATTATCTTTTTGTGTGTTTTTTAGATGAGAAGCTAGATCTTCAATCTTAGCTGTTAGTAGGGCAATTTGAACTGCGGGTGAACCCGTATCGGAATCGCTAGTTCTAAACTTAGCAATTACCTCTTCCTTTTTCTCTTTGGAGAGTGACATTATTGGTATTTTAATAATTTATCTATGAACTTCAGCAGAAGCGTCACCTAACTGCCAAAGTAAAAGTATTTAATGATTATACCACCAAGACTGGAAATATTGAAACCTAGCTTGTGTTTTAGTTTCCGAGAAGTTCTTGAATTTTATCGTCGATATCTTCTTCTGAACGCAGACCTACCATTGATTCGGCAGGCTGTCCGCTTTTAAAGAACATAAGCGTTGGAATGCTCATTACATGAAAGCTTCCTTGGGTTTCAGGGTTTTCGTCTACATCAAGTTTAAAGATTTTAATATTTGGGTTTTCTTTATATTTTTCTGCTAACTTGTCGATAATTGGTCCTTGTATTCTGCAAGGAGTACACCATTCTGCCCAAAAATCAATTAGTACAACTCCGTTAAATTCTGCAACTTCTGCTTGAAATTCTGTGTCGGTTAGTTGTGAAGCCATTGTATTATTTTTTTAATTATAATTAATTATTTGCTAAGTGGTTGTCTTGAAGGAATTTTTTGCGAAACCTTTGCTTTTATATCTTTAACTTTATCTTCGACATTATCTTTTACTTTTGAAGCTTTTGAACTTACTTGATCTAAAAATGGCTCTATGCGGTCTTCTTGAAAATCATCGAAAGCATCTAGTCCTTTTTTGATAAGTTTGTCTCCTGCCTTTTTTACTTTTCTTCTAGTTACATCTCCTGTATGTGGAGCGAGAAGTAATCCGGCTGCAGCACCAACTAGGCCACCCAATACTGCACCTGCAAGAAATCCAATCGCGCCTGCGGAATTGTTGTTTTGCATCAATATACGATTAAAATCTAAATTATATTTCTACTTCCGATTCTGTTGTTTCGGAAGGCTCTTTTTTAGTTTTATTTTTTGAGAAGTTTTTTACAAAGCCAAACATGCTGGATAGTGGATCGATGATGTTATTGGCAAAATTGCTGATTGAATCAACAGTATTTTTTAACCTTCTGCTTATAAAGCCATAATCTTCGACAAATCGATCAGAAAGGTCTCCGAAAGCCTGAAGAACCTGTCTAAGGTCTTTGATGCTATCGGCAAGGCCCCCGAGTAGACGCATGCACTGGTATGTGAGCCCTAAAATGCTTATACTAAATACAATTACTAAGAGGAGTTTCGAGAAATCGTCAACACTCATGAAAATAGTCTAAGATGTAATAGTCTTACCGCTTAAGTATGTCATAATTTATGCCAATTAGCAATTATGACAGTAAACCATTATTTAACAAGTCTGCTGTTCAATGAAAATCAACTATCAAGTTAAAGGGGAAGGGGTAAGTCTAATACTATTGCATGGTTGGGGTGGGTCTATCTCTAGCCTTGCTCCCTTGCAAGATCAATTGTCTGATCTTGGATTTCAGGTTTTTAATCTCGATCTTCCTGGTTTTGGTCAAAGTACGATGAGTAAAGAAGAAATGACCATAAGTGACTATGTTGAATTCCTGGCAAACTACATAAATAGACTAAACATTTACAAGCCCGTTATTGTAGGTCATTCCTTCGGTGGTCAAGTGGCCATGGCTTTTGCAATAAAGAATCCTCTAGTTGCATCTAGGTTGGTGCTAATTAATGCCTCGGGACTTAATCCTCGAAACGGTATGAAGAAAACGAGCATGCTAATCGTTGCAAAAATCTTTGGTGCCGTTCTATCTATTCCTCCGTTTTCAATAATTAAAGGAATCTCAAGGAAACTATTTTATAAATTTATTGTTAGAGAGTCAGATTACGCAAAAGCAGGTAATATGAAGTCCACAATGAAGAACATCCTTGCTAAAAAATCTTGATCAAGAAATTGAAAAAATTGAAGAAGATACGCTGATTATCTGGGGAGAAAAAGATAGTCAGACTCCCTTATGGATGGGTAAACTGCTAAGTGAAAAGATTAAAAACTCAAGACTCGAAATCATTGAAAACGCAACTCACGGACTACCGATAAAACAACCAGAATTGGTCGCAAATTTAATTTATACATATATTAAAGCTTGAACATGAGCGCCTTAAGTTTGCTTATAATTTTTTTTCTGTTACCCGCTCTGGTGGTCATAAGCAAAAATGTTCTCTGGTTCGTATATTTCTGGCAAATCAAAGAATATCGAATTGACAGGGTTGTATCATATTATCGGTTTGATAGAGAATATAAACCAAAAGAAAGATTTGAATTTATCAGTAAAATCTTGTTGGTTGGTGCTTCGGTTATTCTACTATTAGTCCCTTTTGGACAACTTCGAATTTTAATCCCAATCTTGACTTATGTACTCTATGTAATAGCCTTTCAAAACGCTGTTCGATCAATAATTTCTAAAGGATTAACTCGACCAAGAATTAAGAGCATCAGAAATATACTTCTTTTGACAGGTTCTTTTTCAACCGCAGCAATTGCTTTGTTGATAGGATACTTGATATTTAACAATAATCAGCAGGTAGCAGCTAATCTCCCAGAGTTATTTGGTGGTGTTTTTTCGGACTTAACTCCCTCACAGTCTTATGCAATAGCCTATGCGGCTTATGTTCTTGTGTTTGCTTCAATATTTGCTCTACTGCTTGATCTACTGACATTTTTAATTGTAACTGTATTTGTTTCGTTAACAGAGCCCTTGTCGCAATATCGAAGACAAAGACTAATCAAAAAGGCGAGTTCGATAATTAAGAGAAACAAAACACTGCGTATAGTAGCTGTAACTGGAAGCTATGGAAAAACAACAACCAAAGAAATGCTTTATCAAATCTTATCCAAGCACTTCATAACAGTAAAAACTCCAGAAAATAAAAACACAGAAGTGGGTGTTGCCATGACAATTATAGATTCAATAAAGCAAGACACAGAAGTGTTTATTGCAGAGATGGGTGCATACAGAAAAGGTGAGATCTATAACTCAACTAAAATTGCCCCTCCCGATATTAGTATCGTCACAGCGGTTGGCGATCAGCATCTTTCGATATTCGGTTCGGTAGAGAATATTTTTCATGCAAAATATGAAATTGTCGAAGGCTTAAAAAGCTGAAGGTATAGCAGTCTTAAATGGTAACAACGAGTATTGTTTAAGAATGGCAGAAAGAACAGAACACGATTCAATATTATATTTCTCGGTAAACGATCAAATAGTATCTACAACAGATGTGGAGCCAGAGAAAGATTCAAGTAAAAAATTTCCAAGAGACAACCATGCCTATGCCAAGAATATTAAAGTATCAACAAATGGAATAACTTTTGATTTTGTTTACGGAAGAAAAACACACAAAATTAAAACTGATCTGAGAGCTCTTCACGATATCTCAAACTTAATGGCTGCTATGATAGCCTCAATCAAACTGGGGCTCTCTAGTGATCTAGTTGTAAAAACTGTAAATGATATTAATATCGAGGTTCCTTACTGGAATGTTCGTGAGGGAGTTTCTGGAACGATACTTATTGATGACGGCTACAATGCAAATCCTGTTGGTTTTATGGAAGCTCTAAAATATCTAGCCAATTATCAAACAACTGGAAAAAGATATGTGGTTACCGAAGGATTCATCGAGCTAGGTAGAAGCAAAGAAAGCAGATACCTAGAAATGGCAGAACAAATTGTTAGGTGTGCAGATGTACTTGTTACATCAGACAAATATCTGTGGTCCGTAGTTGCTGACATTGATCTTGAGTTCAATGCAATTTATACGGAATCTGCCAAGTTCTTTACCGGAATTCTTCTTGAAAATCTAGTTGATGGAGATGTTGTGTTACTTGAGGGCAGTCTTCCTGCCAGTGTGTTAAGAGAAATATCTGAATAATGGGAATAGAAATTAAACATATCGACAATGAAGCTGTGTGGGAAGGATTTATTGCTGGTTCGCAAATTCCCACTTCGTTCTTTCAATCATGGAAGTGGGGGCTTTTTGAGAAATCGTTAAATAAAACCGTTCACTTCCTGGGTTTCTACCAAGAAGAAGAACTGCTTGGGATAGGCTTGGCTATTGAGGTAGCCGCCCGTAGGGGTAATTTCCTGCATTTTCGAAACGGACCTCTGCTGAAGTGGGATCAAAGTTTTTCGTTAAATAAAATTCTTGATCTTATCGAAGTCTTTGCCCGAGATCTTAACATGGACTTTGTGAGAGTAAGTCCACTTGTTTTAGTTAATGGTCAGGCACATTTGTTTCTAAAGCGAAAAGGTTATGTCCCGAGTCAGTTGCACGATGTAGACGCAGAAATCACTTGGATGCTTGACCTTACTCTGTCAGAAGAAACAATTCTCGAGAATATGAGAAAAAATACTCGCTACGCTATAAGCCGTGCTAAAAGAGACGGAATACAAATAGGGGTCAGCTCAGATGCAGACTCGATAGATGAATTCTGGCCTATATATCAAGATACTGTCCGTAGACAAAACTGGAAGGCATATTCCAAAGAATATATTCGAAGTGAATTTGAGGTCTTTTCGGCTGAGAATTCTGCAAACATGTTTATAGCCAAACTTAATGGAAAGCCAATAGCAGGATCAATCTTTATTTATTACCAAGATCAGGCGTACTATCATCATTCTGGCAGTTTGACTGAATATCGAAAATACCCTGCACCATATTTAATTCAATGGGAATCGATACTTGAAGCTAAAAGAAGAGGTCTGAAGACATACAACTTTTTTCGGTATTGCAAGAGACGGTAATCCAAAACATCCTTGGGCCGGTTTAACTTTCTTCAAGAAAGGTTTTGGAGGATATGAACAAAGATGGCTTCATGCTCACGATAAACCACTCAAGCCAAAATACTGGGCTACCTTTTTGTTTGAGCTTATTGAACGGCGTCGGAGGGGATATTAATAATATAGTTGGGCTCGTCATTTTTTAGATATATTGGCCTCCCGTGCATTTGAATGTTGCCACTTCGAACATAGAATAGATGATACCTATTGGTGTCTGATAAGAAGAATCCCTTATGCGTTAACTTTGATAGAGCAAGTTGCCTATCTGGTATTTCTTCAAAAGTTAAGTTGCCACTTTGGGTGCAGATGTCTGGACAAAGAATCGTAAAGCTATCTTGATCTGTTGGGTTAAATAACTTGCCATAAAATATCTTTTGTTCAAAATCGTCATAAATGATGAGGTCTATATGTTCTGGTAGTTCTGAATGATAGATTGGAGGCAATAAAAATCGTATCTTCGTTTCTGTTGAGTCTCTTTCGTCTATCCTTAATACTGGATCAGATAAACCGATGAGTATTCCGGCGATGCTGTTGCCTCCGCTGAAGTCTGCCACAATTGAATCAGCCAGTTGTTTAAGAGAAGTGGAAGTATTAATTCGATCAAAGTTATATGTTAAAAAGTCAGTAATAACATAGCCACCGATTTTGTTGCCAATCTTATACTCGGGAGTAATTCTGTAGAGACCTGCAATAACTAGCGACCAAGAAGTAGTAAGAATGATAATTAACAGTAATATTTTTGCTGGCATTTCTTTGGGTCTCCATTTAATAAAAGATGCAACTCCGAAGACAGCAAAAGGAAGCAACATAATTAAAAATCTACTTCCGTAACTACCGCCTCCGTTCCAGGCAGGCCAAAAACCATAAAAGATTGCAGTAATTAGAACAAACGCCAGCCCTGCGAGTCCAAAGAAGTGCTTTCTTTTTACAAGGATAAGTAATCCCGCTACAGCAATAAAAAACAAAGGGGAATAGATAAGCCAGCCCCGTTCAGCAGAAAGAAGAACATTATGTGCATTAAACTCACTTAAGGTGAAGTGTTCTCCACGAATCTCTCTGTATCCGGAACTGATTAAGTTTCCATAAGAGACAAAGTTGTATAGCATCCAGAGCAGGCCGCTTGGAACTGTGCCTAATATAAGCAGAAGTGTGGCTTTGAAATTTCTTTTGTAAAGTAATATCAAAATAAACAGTCCGCCAGGCACAACTGCAAGCGGCCTGATCATGAAAGCGAAACCAATCGCAAGTCCAGCAAAAAGAGCATGCTTTTTCTTTTTAGAAAGCGTATATCTTTGAAAAAAGAATGTTGAAAGAGTAACCATAAACAGTTCGTATGTATGTGTATAGGACGGTTGAAGGAACACATACCAAAAAGCATAGCTACTTAGATACCCACCTGCGGTTGAGATCAAGGCAACCCTGTGCGAAAAGCCTCCCTCTCTCAGAAGCTTGTAGAGAAGAATGATCGTTGCAATGGCAAATACATTCGCCGTCACCAGAACAGATAAACCGTCTGTAAATGAATGTCCGTTGAATGCTTTAAAATAGTCGTCATAAATAGTGCCCTCGTTGAATAGCAATTTTGAGATTGTAATTCCCGGATATAGAATCATTCCAGTTCCTGGAGAACAAACCGTTGCATGGTTACCCCTGTATTCTTCGATGACATGTCCCTTGTAGTCGAAATATTCTGGCTGATATGGTGAAACAAAAGAAGAATGATCATGAATCGATCGAGCAATATGATAATAGCAGTAGCCATCCGAATAGATAAAAGGAACTCCGCTAATAAAGCTTAAAGATACAAACAAACTAACCACTATAAAAAGCAGTTTGCGAGGCGAATCGATGATGCGATTTAAGAGCATTATAAAGTGATTATACACATCCATGTTGGACTGTGACACTATTGGTGATAAAATCACATAATTGATAACCACTACTATTATGGTCCGAACAAGATTTGCTCCGAGTCCAACAGGGTTTTTACATATTGGTGCCATTCGTACAGCACTCTACGCATATGCACAGGCGAAAAGCATGGCGGTCAATATCTATTAAGAATAGAGGATACAGATAGAAATCGTTATGTTCCAGAATCAGAAGAAGCGATCTATAGAATATTAGATGAATATGGACTCCCCGCAGACGAAAGCGTTGTCAGGGGCGGAGACTACGGACCCTACAGACAATCAGATCGTCTTTCTTTGTATAAAAAGTATGCAGAACAACTTGTCGAGCAAGGGGCTGCCTACTACAGTTTTGAAACTAAAGAAGAGCTCGATGAACATAGAAAGATAAAAGAACAGAATAATCAGCATGACGCCTTTCGTTCACAATATCGCGACTTAGATTTAGAAAAAGCAAAAGCGAGGATTGCCAATGGAGAAAAGTATGTTGTTAGACTTAAGGTCCCATCAAATGTCGAATTGGTTTTTGAAGATGTCCTTCAAGGGAAAATGACGTTTAGTACAGACGATGTTGACGAAGGAATCTTACTCAAATCTGACGGATTCCCAACCTACCATTTAGCGGTCGTTGTTGATGATCACTTAATGAAGGTAACACATGTATTTCGAGGAGTTGAATGGATACCAAGCACTCCGAAACACATCTTGTTGTATAAAGCCTTAGGATGGGAGATGCCAGTTATCGCTCATCTGCCAGTTATTTTAGATCCATCAGGTGGAAAGCTTTCTAAACGAAAAGGAGCTGTAGCTGCAGACGAATTTCTTCAAGAAGGTTATTTGCCAGAAGCAATCCTTAACTTTTTGATGTTACTTGGCTGGTCTTCGCCGGTAGCTCGAAAGCATGGTGAAGCAGAAAGAGAATTCTTTAGTTTGCAGGATTTTGTTGAACTATTTGATATCCATGACCTAAACAAAAGCAGTCCAGTTTTTAATAGAGATAAACTAATCTGGTTCAACCAAAAATATATTCAAGCAATGTCTGCAGATAGGTTCCAAAACACATATCTTGAATGGCTTAATAAATATAATAAAGACGAAGACCTAGTTAAGTTCTTTAAAGATGCCGGACCAGATAAGAGCCAACAAATGCTCGTCCTTGAGCAAAATAGAATCAAAACGCTTTCTGAGGTGGGCAAGTCACTAGATATCTATCGATTCAAGCCTGAAAAAGTAAACCTGTCAGAAATTAAGCAGTTAAAAAAAATGTCAAAAGAGACAGCAGAGAATCTTGTCAGAGACTTTAGTCTAGAACTTGAAAAAAAAGAATCAATAAGATCATGGGGACATGAAGATTGGGAAACTTTCGTAAGATGGCTTGCAGAACAGTATAGCGAGAAGGCCGGCAATGTATTCATGTTGCTAAGGATTGCCGTATGTGGCTCTCCTTTCTCGCCACCACTTTACGAGGTTCTAGAAATTCTTGAGAAAGAAGAAGTTATAACTAGATTGAACGATTTTTCTGCATGAAATACATTGCTATTGCCCTAGCATGTTTTGCATATCTTTTTCTCTATCCTCGGTTCGCGGTTGTTTTCGCAAATGAGGTCGAGTATAAATCCACAACTCGGATAACTGTAGAGGATAATAACTCTCTTTATATTCAACAAGATTACGAGCTGCAAAACACATCTTCACAGAATCTGGTTAATAGTTTTTCGATAAACCTTCCCTCCAATCCAAGCTCAATTGTTGCAGAAAAGGACGGTATGAAAATACCGGTCAATATTTCTAGATCTCAAATAAATATTGACATCAGTTCCAGTCCAATAAGGTTGAATAGCATTGGTAAAATTAAAGTCTCGTACAGGGTTGATGGCTTTGTCTCTTCGCAAAGGTATTATTCAGAAATTAACTGGCCTGGGTTTAAGCTTGATGGTAAAGAGAATCAACACATAACGACAATCTTTGTAAATAAAAACAAGGGTGATCTTCTATACAGACAGGCTGATGAGTCTCAGGTGTCAATAACTAACGAGGGATACGAGATTTCGCTACCCAGTTCAAAAGGGGCTTATCTAGTGTTTGGAAACATTCCACTAACTTTCGATATCAATGCTAAATGGGTGATTAATAATGTCGGGCAGTCTGATGCAAATTATCGAATTCCGCTACCTAGCGAAAGTTTAGGACTTTTTCAGTATAAATCCCTAACAGGAGCAGATTACGGCTACCTCGACGATTATGGTAATAAGTATGTAGCCCTAAGATTAAATCAAGATGAGTTACGCGAAGGTACAATCGTGGGTCAATGGGTTCCTTATACGGGTTTTACCTTTCCTGAAGATCTCTCTTTGGGAAAATATCAAGCCAATGTACAGTCGCTGGCGATAGATTTGAGTGCCGAACGCTCGCAGATAAGAAAAGCATTGCTAGACCTTTTAAATCCAAGTTTTGAATATGGTTTATCAAAAAGAAGTGGTATTATCGAAAGCTTAACATTCGGTAAACAAAGTCCCATTGATTATGCCAATATTTTTCAAGCAGCTTACCATTCTGCTGGGATACCTACAAAGATTGTTGTTGGTATTCGCACCTTTCCCGGAGAACAGAATTACAAGTGGCATGCCTGGTTACTGGTTAAAACAGAAGATGGTTGGATAAGCGAAGACCCTTACCTAGACGATTTGCATGGTTTTTCGCAAACAGTTCCTTTTGTTCCGCACGCACTTCCGTGGATTATAATTAATCAAGACGATGAGCTTAAGGATATTGCTTTTTATTCCATAGATCCTGCATCTGTAATTACGAGTCAGACTTCATCATTCGATAATCAAGATCAAGAGATGGATATCTCAGGCGAATTGTTTTTAAAAGACGCGGCGTATTCGGCCGTGGCTTTGCCTTTATATCTGCGCGTAACGAATTTAGGCTCTGTTCCAGTTTCTATTAAAGAGATAGAAATTATGGGAACTAAGATTGATGAGCATCTGTATAAATACGAGTGGTTAATTCCCGGTTCAACCAGAGAAATCCCTATAACGGGGGTCTCGGTTGATGATCCACTTTACTCCGGGAAAAAACTGCTGGAAGGCTATGTTGAATTTACCGATGGAAATAACACTTCAATAAGCGATCTCTCCTTAGATATCGATCTGGAGATAGATTATCAACGCTTGGCTTTCAATACACTGTTGTTGCTGATAATTGTTGTTATTATTGCAATAATTGCACGCAGAAAGTTTTCTACGCATAAGAAAAGAAGCAGATAGTTTTACAGTACACTGCCGATAACATATAATTTGGTAGTTAAATCTGCCCAGTGAGCGAACCGAAAAGATATGTTGTCAGTACAACTCAAGTAAACGAAGCGACCGGTCCTTTTGTCGGAGACAGGGCTAACTTATTGGCCGAAATTGAAAAAGTCGGAGTCCCGATACCTACCTCATTTGTTGTAACTAATCAAGCCTTTGACGATTTTATTGTTGGAGCAGATCTTGTTCCTTTCATTTCAGAAAGAATTAATAATATTGATTACACAAACAAGAAGAAGGTAAAACAGAGTTCAAAAGAGATTCAGGAGGCAATAATTAATGCAAGAATTCCAGATATTGTATCTCTTCCAATCGAAAAGGCATATTCAGGATTAGGAGGAATGCTTGAAGCTTTTGTAGAGCTAAGAACTTCTCCTGCGAGGCCTGAACTGAATGAGGTAAATTTTTCAGAAGGGTACCTCGTAGAAAACATAAAAGGAGTTGAAATGCTTCTTAGCGCGCTTAAAGAACTTTGGGCGGCACTCTTTAGCGAAGAAGCTTTGCTATTTAGAGCATCTATTGCCTACGAAGGACCGCTAACTCAGGCGGTATTAATACAAAAGCACATTCAAGCCGAGGTTTCGGGGATTGTGTATACACAGAATAAGACGAGTGGCATGGATACAGAAATGGAAATCCAAGCAATAATGGGTTTGCAATCTGGAATAGAAAGGTTAAGTTTGGTTCCCGATAGTTATTTCTACAATCCTTCTACAGAAGAAATAGTCAACAAAAAGCTTGTTCCTCAAGAAAGAATGCTGGTACGCAGAGGGCGAGTTGATCATAGCGACCCTGTTACAGAGGTTGCAATCTCTCCGAGTTGGAGAAAGAAACAAAAACTAGAAGATCGATTTATTATCAACCTTGGTCGTGTCGGATCGTCACTCAGAAATCTTTATGCCTCGAACCTAGAGATTGAATATGCATTTGAAGCAGGCAGGTTTTACATAATTAATATCGTTACAGAAGAAGAAACTTTGCTCAAAAGAAGTGCCTTAGAGATTAGTAAGGACAAAGCTCGTCCGATCGAAGAACTCTATCCAGAAATGCAAGAACTGAGTGGCGGACCCAAAGTAGCTTTAGCCAGAGCCGAAGGTGGACATATCGCTGAAGAGGAAGAAAGAGATCTTAGTGGACTTGCCGTCGTCTCTGGGGATGATGACGAAGAAGAAGCAGAAAATATTATTGCCAGACCAGAATCTAAGGAGGAAGAAAGAAAAGAAGGCGTCCAGATAGCGAGAACAAAGGCCAGGGATAAAAAGAAAGAAGACAAAATCGAAATTGCCCGAAATTCAGCGATACCGTTTGATGACAGAAACAAACCCGAGATAAAAATCAGCGGGGGCATTATGCAGGAACCTCCTATTAATCAGCCGGGGGTAGAAGTGCACGGAAGAGAAGTTGTCGTCGATATAAAACCGATAACTTCCTTAGAAAAAATTGTCTCAGGAATAGGTTTCGGCAAAAGTGCCCAGTTCGGACTAATTCATTTTGTTGAGAAAAAAGAAGACTGGGACGGATTAACTGGAGACGAAATAATCGTTCTTAAAGAATTTGACCCAAATAAGGTAGATGATATCAACAAAGCACGGGGACTTCTGTTAGAGAAATCTCCAAGAGAAGAGTTCTTGCAATCAATCAAAATTCCAACTGTTCATTCAGTCGGAGGGGCAAGACGAATATTTCGGGAAAATGAGGTTATTACAATAGATGCATCATCAGGAGATGTGTTACTCGGTGCAGGAAAACTTCCCGAATCTGAAAAAGTTGTAGACAGTTCCGTGTCCGAAGGACCTATCAAGAAATTTGAAGATGTTCGTTTCGAGCAACAAGAAGGGTTGCAGGTTATTAAAACCGGAACAAAGGTTTGGCAGATATTTCGTCCATCTGACCCGCGTCTTGATCTTGCAAATACAGACGGTTTATTTGTGGATATGAACGATTATTATCAAATAGCAGCAGTCAATCCAGAATATCTTTTGTCAGAACCAGAATATCGCAGAAGTTTTATTAAAGAAGTTGCTGCATCGCTTAAACCA
This sequence comes from candidate division WS6 bacterium OLB21, assembly GCA_001567305.1. Classification (GTDB taxonomy): domain Bacteria; phylum Patescibacteriota; class Dojkabacteria; order B142; family OLB20; genus OLB21. The sequence goes on from JYPD01000025.1 coordinate 54,766, forward strand.
GTTCTTGTCGAACTTGGTGAAAAGAAGCTGATACTAAAAGCAAACGATTTAGATTATGAATCTCTAGTAAAAATGAAGGGGAACGAGGTAATTAATTTCAATACAAAAGATTTTGCTGGCAGTGGAAAATTCGTTAAGAACCCAAAACTGTTAGAGATCGAACTTGAGATACTGAGCATTCTTAGAAATAGCGAAGCATTAAGAAATATTTACTTAGCTCTTCCAAGGGTAAATACTGCAGAAGAGCTTATTGAAGTTAAAAAGACTGTTTCATCTTACGGATTTAGAAGAAGCTCAACTTTCAAGCTGATGGCAGTAATTTCGGAACCCTTAGGAATGCTGTCCGTAAAGTCTATAGTTGAAAATGACATTGATTCGGTGATCTTTGACTTGAGTGCAATCTTAAAAAGATTGTTTGGCGGTATCAAATACGAACTAAGTCCTGATTTGATAACCTTTCTAACATGGGTTTGTTCAACTGTTAACGCAAACAAGTCGGAAGCGTATATACTAAATGAAGGATTAGTTATCGAAAAAGAAGTTGTTTCAAAATTAATGTCTAAGGGCGTGAGTAACTTCGTTCTCCCGCAAGAAGATGTCTATCAATCAAAAATGCTATTTTCTTCACTAGAAGTTAAGAAAATTGTTGCTAAGAATAAACGGGGACGAAAAAGGAAAGACATTGACTACGGCTTCTGATTTAATCCAGTAACTGATTTCTGTATAATAAACCATATTTGATTATCTTGATGTCGCTATTTAAAAAACAGCTTATATTTTTGCTTGTCTTATTCCTAGGCGTTCAAGTAATCATAGGGTTTCATCTCGTCAGCTCAGATTCTGTGCATGCACAAAATCTGACAAGGGCCAGAGAAATGTTGGCGGTAGATCAGGAATATGATTTGGAATCTGTTTTTGTAAAGTATAAACAAGAAGATACTCCCAGATTGCTTAGGGTAGATTCAAAAAGTCAAAACAGATATACAATTGCCAGTGCAGAATCTGTAACTGATCAAAAAGAGAAACTTCAAAAGCTTGAACAGAAAATAACCGAACTATTGAATGATCCAAATGTTGAACATGTGCAGCCTCAGTTTATATATACTCTCGAAAGCTGGAGCGACGGCCCCCAACGAGATACCCCTAACGATTATTTGATAAATCCAAGTCCGACTCCAAGCAGTCATTGGTATTATGAAAACTCTCGACTTCGTGAGCTTTGGAATGACCAAAATTGTGCAAATGCAGGTTCTAATTGTGGAGGAAACGATTCTGCTGTTGTTGCTGTCATTGATACCGGACTCGCTTTCGAAAACTTTGATAGTCCATGGGGAGATAAGTTTAGGGTTAATCAGGTTCTAGAAAGAAGAGTCGCTTCTAGTGCATCGAGTGGAAATACGCTGGTATCTTTAACAGGAACACCTTTTGTTTCAGCAATGGTTGGCAAACTCGTTTTTAACGGCACCTTGAATCAATATGCAATAATTACAGCAGTTTCAGGTAGTCCTTCAAGCCAAGCTACTGTAGAACTTTATTATCCAACTGTCGGTGGTCCAATCAATGACACCTGGGATAATCATGAATTTGACATTCTGGATCAGGGAAGTGACATGTTTACCTTTGGTCCTAGCATTGATAGCGACAAGTCGCTACCAATGATAAATATCTATAAAAAATACTTCTGAAATAGAGAACAGTGGATCAGATAGCGATGGCAATGGCTACATTGATGATGTCTACGGAGTTAATACTGCAGATTATGTATGGTGTACATTTATAAGTACATGTTCGTCTTCTGAACAAAGAAGCATTGGGCATCCAAATGATGATCACGGACACGGAACATATGTAACCGGTTTGGTTGCCTCATTGGTCGCAAACGGTTACGGCAGCGTTTCTCCTGCACACAAGTTGACCATTATGCCTATTAAGGCAAACTTTTATCATAATAGATCATTCGGATCTATGGAGCTTTGGTATGGAATAGACTATGCCGTAAACCATGGAGCTGATGTCATAAATATGAGTCTTTCGGGACCAGTAGAAGATATCGGTTTAACGCAAAAATTCAGTGGGCAAGAGAAAATGGCGTTGTGGTTGTTGCCGCAACCGGTAATACAGCATCATCTGTTCAATATCCTGCAGCCTCTGAAGGTGCAATTGCAGTTGGTGCACTTCGCCCTAACGGAGAAAGAGCATTCTATTCTAATTTCGGACCGGGTCTTGATGTGTCTGCCTATGTTGGAAATGGAGCAGGTATCGGGGACACTGTTTATCAGCGAAGCTATTCTTGCTTCTTTGCCAGTCCCGGTTGTCAAACCTCGTTTGCTTATAACAGTTTTTCTAATGGCATGGGAATTGGCACTTCTTATGCGGCCCCGCAAGTGTCTGCATTGGCGGGATTACTTCGGGCTGTAAAACCTAATATTACTGTTAATAAAATTGAAGAAGTACTGTATTCTACGGCAATAGATGTTTCATCTCCTGGTTACGACGAAAGCACTGGTTGGGGAGCAATAAACTATCAAGCTACTTATGCTGCAGTTGTAAATAATGTTTCGCCAACCCTATCGATTCTTCAGCCCGACGGGATTTCTGATACTGCAGATCAGTTTTACAACATAACTTGGGTTGACTCAGACCCTGATAGCAACGCCAGAATAAACCTGTTCTGGGACAATGACAATAGTGGTTTTGACGGGACTCCCATAGAAGGTTGCTCAAATATATCTGAAGACTCGAGCACTAACTCATGTCAATTTGATATTCGAGGAATGAACAATGGCAGTTACTATGTTTACGGGTGCATTACAGACGGTATCAATGCAGAAGTTTGTAGTTACAGCACCGGTCAATTAACTGTTAGTCATACTATTCGTAGGGATTCTGGAACAACAGGTGTTACAACAACTCCTCATAGAGTAAACTTTTCTGAGAGTTTTTCGGCTGCTCCGGTAGTCTTTGTCCAAGTCACAGAAGAGTTTGGACCAGACATGGTGTATACAAATCTTACAAACATAACGGCAACAGGTTTTGACATTGCCATAGAAGAGAATACCAGATCAGGATTTGACGGCATACATACTATTGAAGGCTTGAGCTGGTATGCAGTGTCTGCTACCTCGCCTTCGGAACAAGTAGGCACACTTCTGGTTGATCATAATTGGCGTCAGGTTACCTTTAATACACCTTTTGTTTCTATTCCGAAAATACTTGCAAATACACAAAGCGAATTCGGAACAGATATTGTTAATATCGATATCCGCAATGTAACTCTTACAGGATTTGAGATTCGCCTTGAAGAGCCACCTGGATACGATGGACTTCATACTTTTGAATGGGTTGGTTGGACAGCATTCAATACTCATCCGTTATCTGGTTCACAGAGCGGAACAAATAGTAGTGATCATAATTGGAAGACTATAGTTTTTCCTACTCCTTTTGCTTCGAGACCGGTTCTTCTGGCAGAGGTTCAATCAGAAGTTGGTGCTGATAAATCGATTATTGATATTCGAAATTTAACTAACAATGGATTTGATTTTCGAATTGAAGAAGATCCGTTTTTGTTAGATGGGGTTCATGCTGAAGAAGGTATTGCTTGGTTGGCAATTCCGGCAACCGCACAAGCCGAAATCACACAAAAGTTTTCTATAGACGCAAAGGTGGGTCAGTCAAATTGGGTGCGAGTGCCTTTCTTGAAGATTATGGAAAACAATCCATATATATTTGCATCAATTAGTTCCGAAAACGGAGGAGACACAGTTGAGGTTGATATCAGAAACATAAATAGAGTTGGTTTCGAAGCAAGGCTCGAAGAAGACTTACGAGCTGGTTGGGATGGAGGACATCTAGCAGAAACAGTTGATATTTTAGTGGTGGATCCTATGCTAACGAGTTTAGTTACTGGCACAATTTCAGGTGATCACAATTGGACAGATGTTATTTTTTCAGTTCCTTTTGTTGCCGTTCCTCGAATAGTTGCAACTATCCAGACCGAAAACGGAGGAGACACTGCCATGCCTGATCTAAGAAATATTACAACAGAAGGTTTTCAGGTGCGGGTTGAAGAAGATGTGATAGCAGGCTGGGACGGAAACCATGTAAACGAAACAATTGCCTGGCTAGCTCTTGAGCCAACAGATATTCCTGTTGGACATCAAAGCGATATGGTTTCGATTAATCAACCAACAGCTAAGAATCAACTTTGGAACACAGTTGTATTTCCCACTCCTTTTGCCTCAATTCCAAATATTGTTTTCGAGATTAATACAGAAAATGGAGCAGATACGGTTCAGGCAGATATAAGAAATCTCACATCAACTGGATTTCAAGTCAGGCTTGAAGAAGAACCTAATCGATACGACGGTATGCATACATTTGAGAGCTTTGTTTGGTATGCAAGACCTAACAATTTTCTATTACTTTGGCCTTAAATGAAAAATGCCCCAATTCTCTTTGTCTTGATTGTTCTTGTCTTGGGTGTTGTTAGTGGACATGTCAGAGCCCAAGAAGATGAAATACAAGGAACCACCTATAATAAGAAACTACACAACAGATAGTGTTGTTGTGTCGTATAAAGATAATCCAAATCAGTATAAGAGGGTAAGGGTGGTTGGAAGCAGCAAAGCTTACGACATCGCAGATCTTAATGTTGCGCACACTATCGCCAAATATAATATAAGAAATGATGTGGCCAGCGTTCAGCACAACTATATATATTCATCTTCAGTTTGGGATCGGGACATAATTAACGATTTAGATACTCCAGATGACTACGAGCTGAATGCAGGAAATCCCTTAACTGGAAAACACTGGTATTACGAAGCGGCAGACTTGCGAAAAGCTTGGAATAAACAGGATTGTCTAAATGACGGCTCCTTATGCGGAGGAGATGCAGAAGTTATTGTAGCGATTATCGATACCGGTCTGGCTTTTGAGAATTACAGTGGTTATCTTCGTGACGGAGTATACTCAGCTTTTCCCGGTATGTTCTCTAGCGAGAGTATTAATTTGTATACAAATCCCGGTGAAGTCCCGACGATTGCTAACCCAAACAGGCACATTGACGGCATCGATTCAGATGGAAACGGTTATATAGATGACAGGCACGGAATCGATGCCTATGCACATAGTTATTGTGATGCCGAAGAAGTAGAAGACCCGCCATGCTCGTTTAATCAAAGTCGTGATGCCGGTCACCCAAACGACGATCGAGGACACGGAACATTTGTAACCGGACTAATTGCATCTTTAGTATCTAATGCTTCCGACGCAAACGCCTATACCGGTAGCGTTTCTCCTGCGCATAAAGTAAGCATCTTGCCGATCAAAGCAAACTTTCCAGATACAAATGACTTTAACACAATTGGATTAGTAGCAGCGCTAGACTATGCAATTCAGGCTGGTGCAGACATTATCAACTTCAGCTTAGCTGGAAGCGATTACGATCCTGCTTTGCATGCCAAATTGATTGAAGCATATGATGCGGGAATCTTCATTGTTGCTTCAAGTGGAAACACAGGTACATCAACAGTTAGATATCCTGCCGCTTATTCACAAGTATTCGCAGTGGGTGCTGCTAATCCCAATAACACCAGATCAAGCTATTCCAATTATGGAACTGCTCTAAACATGGTAGCGTATGTCGGAAGTGGTAGTGCACAAGGAACGGCAGCCTGGCAGGGAAGCTTTAGCTGTTATTTCAATGATAACTGCGACAGTGTGCTTAATCCTTATTTATCTTACGAGATGGGTTATTCTATCGGCACCTCGTTTGCCTCTCCGCAAGTGGCAGCAGCGGCAGCTTTAATCAAGTCTTATGTAAATGAGCTTACACCAGCGCAGATAGCCCAACTTCTTGAAGAAAGTGCTGTTGATATTGGTCCCGTCGGTTTCGATAACGATACAGGTCACGGAGTTCTTAACTTCTACAATGCTTTTAGTAGTGTTGCAGACAATCAGGCTCCGCTTCTAACATTTGTTGAGCCGCAAGGTAACAACGACACGGCAGATGAATCTTTTACTATCATTTGGGATGCTACTGATCCAGAGGGGTCGCCCAATGAAGATATAGAAATAAACTTCTATCTTGACGACGATACAGATCCATCTCAAATGGTGGCCTTAATTCCCGGATGTAGAAATTCTGATATCACGACCAAGTTAGGAACAGGACTCAGTTGCCAAGGTGATTTCCACCTTTTTCCAAATGGAAATTACTATATTCAAGGATGCATTAAAGATATCTATTCCAACACAACTTGCTATGTAAGCGATCAAATCGAAATCGATAATTCAGAGAAACTAGATTCAGGCACCGCAGCCGTATCGACTGATTACTATACAGATGTTCTCTTTTCAACTTCGTTTACCAAGACACCGGTAGTGTATGCAATTACGAATACTGAATATGGAACAGACATGATCTATACAGAGATTCGAGACATCACCACCTCGGGATTTAAAGTTCGAGCCAGAGAAAATGACAGATCGGGTTATGACAATAAGCATGCCCCAGCACATGTTGGATGGATAGCAGTTCAAAATTCAACTTCAGACTTTCAGCTTGGAAGTATTAGTATCGATCGCAACTTGAGCGGAGATAACCCGACAGGGTGGAATAGAATCTACTTTCAAAAAGAATTTTCAACAACACCGAAGATCTTAGTAATGTCTCAATCTCACAATGGAGGAGATCTCGATATGGCAGATATCCGCAATGTTACCAATCAGTATTTTGATCTGCGACTAGAGGAACCACCAGGATGGGATGGAAATCATATCCCCGAGACATTTGCCTGGATTGCCTTCGAAGACCACTTTGTATATGAAAACGGATTGAATACAACCGACCATAACTGGAAGCAGGTCAGTTTCACCCAAGTGTATGATCAAGCACCTATTGTGCTTGCACAAATTCAAACTGAAAACGGAGGAGATCCTGCAGAAGTAGATATTCGTAATATTACACCTCTTGGTTTCGAATACAGAATAGAGGAAGACGGACTTTTATTAGATCAACTTCATGCTAACGAAACAATATCTTGGCTTGCAGTTCCAAGACAAGGGGCGGACGAGTTATGGGGAGAAGTGATGGTTGATCACAATTGGATTAATGTTATGCTTCCTGATTTGATGTCTCATGTTCCAGCCGTTATCGCTAAGGTCGCCAGTGAAAACGGAGGAGATACAGTCGAAGTTGATTTAAGAAGAGTCGAAACAGGAATGTTCTCTGTGCGCATTGAAGAGGATTTACGAGCTGGATGGGATGGATTGCATACTTTCGAAAAAGTGGTCTGGTATGCACAAGCAGTTGACCCCGATCCAGTAAGCAACAGTTACAATGTCAGCCCGAGCGCAATAAATTTCGAAAGCGATTCAGGCACACAGAGAGCTGGCCTTCTTACAAAGGTTGACCATAACTGGTTTACTTATTCTTTCGCACAGCCTTTCTCATCTATACCTCTCATCTTCTTTGATATTCAATCAGAGAACGGAGGAGACACCTCTATGCCAGATATACGCAATCTCAGCGAAACCGGCTTTCAAATCAGAGTCGAAGAAGATGTTATCGCAGGTTGGGACGGGAGTCATACTTTCGAGAAGATTGGTTGGATTGCATTTGAAACACCAAATCGAGGAATCTTCGGTCATGTTGAAATCAACAGATTAATGAACACAACTGGATGGAACCCCTTAGATTTATCTGCAGGCTCGTTTTCTGTCACTCCGTATTTTGTTGCAGATATTGTTTCCGAAAACGGAGGAGATACAGTACAGGTTGATGTACGAAACCTGACTTCAAATTCAATAGAGTTACGACTTGAAGAGGAACCAAAGAGATACGATGGCGCACATACTTTTGAAAGAATCAATTGGTGGGCATGGTAATAATAAGTTTAAATGTTGAGTTTCATAAACAGTAAAAGGTGGTTAGTTCTTTTTGCGGCAGTATTCCCCCTGTTGATCGTTGCATATCATATCTACGGAAATCAATATTCACCAGCGAACGACAAGGTTATTGAGCCAGAAAATGAAAGCGTAGTTCTATCAACTTCCTTTGTCGAGAAGCCGCTTCCTTCAGAAATAGAAAAGCAAGAGGAAAGATCAAACGATGATTCGATAAAATACGCAGCTTCGCAAGTGCAACGCACCATAACTTTAAATCCAGTTATAACTGAGGCCGAGAACTCTTCCGCAAAGCAACAGACATATTTGGTAAAAGAATTACGACCAGCTTCCATTAATGACTATCGAATTGTGTTTAAACATAGTTTTGTTGCGATTGGTTTTGTTTGGAATGAAGGCTCTTTTGAGTACTCGTTTGATGGGAACAATTATTTTGAACCAGAAAGTGTCGGAGATGATCGTCCAGAAACCTTTAATGAAAATGCTTCTGAACTTATTTTCCCTGGCAGGACAATATCTGCGATTTACATAAAAACATCTTATGTATCTGGTCTCGAAATTAACCTGCTTACCCCTCAAGCAGTTGAAGCCGGTATAAGTGATTTAAATGCCAACTACAAAGGCGTGACATTTACAAATCTGGGAATCAGATCCAGACAGCAATGGGGAGCAGATGAATCAAAGGCGCTCTGGTATCCATCTTATCGAAAAATCAATAAGATTATTATTCATCATACGGCTGGTTCAAATTTTGTAAATGATTGGTCAGCTGTCGTTCGCTCTATATATGCATACCATGCAGTGTCACTAGACTGGGGAGATATTGGCTACAACTATCTTATTGATCCTAATGGAGTAATTTATGAAGGCAGACAGGGTGGAGAAGGTGTAACAGGCGGACATGCTTACGGAAGCAATAATGGGAGCATTGGAATTGCCTTGTTGGGTAACTTCTCTGAACAATCTCCCACCAACGAAGCAATGGAGTCTCTAACATCTTTAATTGAAGAAAAATCAGCAATCCACGGACTCAATCCAGTTTGGGGTGTGAATGTTTTGGGACACCGAGATGTTAACAGCACTGCTTGTCCTGGGAATGTATTTTATTCGCAATTACCTTCAATCAGTAATTCTCTTGCCTTAAATATGGAGAATAATATGCAAGATATCATTACCCAGCGAATCGCATCTGAGAATGTTTTCAGTAGCTGGATTAGAGAGGATCATGAAATCTATGGGGATCTACTGATAACATTTAATGTGATTAATGGCACTGATCCCCAGGTGATAAGATCAAAGGTTCCCCCTTTCAGCTCGATTCAGTCGATAAATGTGAACGAAAACAGGGCGCATCTTAGGTTGCATCGTTACTATCAAGGTGAGTATCTCGATTTATATAGAGCAAAACTTCTTCATCTACTATTTAGTTTGAATCCAGAAGTGGTAGATATTGAAATTGTCGGGGACTACTTTTTGCTGTAAAACCAGATTAGTTGACTGGTGCAGTTATTTGTTCGGGACATTATAATCCCAATAACGAACATTTTGGTTAAAAGCCCTTTCTTCAAATGTTCTGAAGTATTCTATTTGATACAAATCGTTTACTTTAATTTGTACAACAGTATCAACAAGCTGGTTAAATTCATTTACTTTTTCACCCTCTGCCGTAAGTACACGAACTTTATTTGAGCCTCTTTGTTCATATGTAGAATTTATCTGTTGTTGGGCAGATAGGTTGTCGAGAGCATCAACTATTTGTAATTGACTCCTTGGGGTTACGGTTCTCGATTCCCAAACTGGGTTACTTTCTGCGTTGGCAAGGAAATATGATCGGCCGGCTATGTTAATTGTTGTATCTTGGTTTGAGAAAGAGTGATTACTTTCGCAGTTCTGCGGATAGTGATAAGTGTAAAGTTCTTTGTCTGGTGAGATACTTTCGTTGTAATAGCCGTAACATGTCGATTTCTGATAATCGTTAAAGTCACCAACGGCTTTATAGTGCTGAACCTTTTTTTAATTCTTCGCGCAAGGTGTCAACAAATTCTCGAGTCTCGCACTCGTCAAAACATTTCTGCAACCTTGTTTTTGCTTCTCCGGGACTTTCGGTAATAACAGGGCTTGCCGTTGGAGAAGGTGTGACTGTATTTATTATTGGCAGAGGAGTTGATTCTCTTTGTGTCAGCAACGAAAAAACTCCGCAGAAAAGCAACAAGTTACCGATACAACTAAAGACCAAAAGCGATTTAAGATAAGAAGGGTTACTGAAAAAGTTCTTTAATGAGGCAGATTGTTGGGTTGAAGAACCTAATATTTCTTGTTTAACAACAGATTCGGCTGCTGGTATTTCTGATGAAAGCATAAATTGCAAAGATATAATTTAGTTTATCAAAAAATAATTATCACCTGCAAAGGTACATGTTTGTTTCTATCTGAATTATAATAAATTTTATGATGTTTTCAGCCGAATCACGAGACAAGACACTTGATACTCTTCGAGGTATTGCCGTGATCCTAATGCTCTTCGCTCATAGCGTAGTTTTTTTTCAACTTTAATCACAACCCTTTTCTTAAAGGCCTAGCTCAATTCGGCGATACAGTTGTTTTTACAACTTTTCTCTTTGTTTCAGGAGCAGTTTCATACTTAGCTTATCTATCTGTTGCGAATTCTGAATGGAGGACTAAAAAAGAAAAAGCTGTTTCTTTAGATCTTTAAAGCTTTTGGCCATCTATTATTTGATTGCCTTCTTTGCAAATATTAAATCTTTTCTGCTCTTACCAATTACAAGTTGGCCGAAGAATATTCTTGAAATATTCACTTTTATCAATGTGCCGTCGTATAGCGAGTTTATTTTGCCGTTTGTTTTGTATGGACTTCTAATACTATTGTTTCGCCCACTATTAAAACGGGTTGTCCAAAGCCTTTTTTACTCTTCACTGCTTGGGTTGGTGTTATTTTTTGTTGGAACTTACCTGCACCAGAATGTGGTATATCTGCCAGCTGGTTATTATAGTTCGTTCTTGTGGGGATTCTCTGATTGGTTTAGATTTCCAATATTCCAGTATGCACCAATCTTACTTCTGGGAATGAATTGGGTGGCCTCGACCAGAAAGCTCGGGGGCGTTCTCAAAATCACGCGTACTTTGTTGATGCTATTATTTTGGCTCTTTCTGCTTGTTGGATTTAATTATGGTGCATACACACCAAACGCCGAAACGGCTGTGTTACTTCCTGGAATATATTTAGATAGATGGCCGCCTTCACTTCAGTTTTTGGTTGTAGGATTATTCTTCGTATTCTTTGTTTTACTTGTGGTACAATTGGTTAGAGCGATTGATCAGAAGGGGCTGGCGTTTGGGATTTTTGATTTCTTTGGTAAAAACGCTATCTCGTTTTATGTGGTACATATTCTTCTGCTTTATACATACAGGTATACTATAAATCAGAGGATAGATAACCCGCTTGTTTTTACTGGTGTATTTTTGCTTTTTTTTGATTTTGTGTTCTTTTATTTGTAGTAGGTATTCGTTTTATGCATAAAAAGTACAGTCTTGAAAAGCGAGCGGTAGGTAGGTTTGAACAATTGTTGAAAAGAAAATCGTTCGTTATCGTTATGTGCTTTGCTTTGTTCGTGGCTTTCGTTTTTGTTTTTTAATTTCATAGCATCTTTTACCCCTGTAAGATTTGATGCAAATCCGTTTCGAGATCCAGAGGTCGAAGGCATTTTCATCAGAACAAGCGATCCTACTTGGTGGGATAGTTCCTTTAAGTTCCAAAGACGACTGAATATTTACAATTCTGCAATCGACAAAAGCGCAACAATAGGCTCTTGGGTTCGCTTTGATATAGACCATGCCGATCTTGTTAATTCTAAAAAAAGCAATGTAGACGGCACAGATCTTCGAATTGTGTTTTTTGCCGGAAGCGATTACCGAATTCTGCCAATTGAATTAATTGATGCAAACACAAAAGAAGCAACAATAAGCTTTCCCTTAATTGCAGAGATACCGCCCCTTGCAGCAGATAGTTTCTACTTCCTTTACTATGGTTCTGACTTAGCCGAGAGTATTTTGACAAACTCAGCTTCAACAATTTACGACAGTGCAGAGGTACAGCTGGGAGACGAGCTAGAGGCAAAGATCCTAGTTGAAATGCAAAGGTCTTGGCTACTTAGGGGCAATGCAATTACAGATGAGCAGTCAAAAGCAACCTTTGCAGTAAAAACAGAAAATTTCAAACTAAATACAAACGATTTAATAATATCTATTAACGGCAGAGAGAATAAGGTGTTGTCATCCGAGAGAGTTGATGACAATAATTATTATTCTATTGTCGATGCACAGCAACTTCTTCCGGGAAAATACTCAATCTCCGCCGAGGTACGAGGAACAGAATTTATAAGTACACCTAAAGAATTCTTTGTGTCGTACCCTCTATATGTGACATGGACAATCGACTATGAAGGTTTCGATGTCAAGAATCAATACCTCGATTCGATGGTTGCTATATCAGAGCAGTATGGCATGCCAATTACTCACCTGTTTAACCCAAGAGTATATATAGCATCAGAGATATCGAGCGAGAGAAGAAGACTCCTTTCTGATTGGTTAATAGACAGGTACGAAAACCATAATGACGAAATTGGACTTCATCTGCATATGCATTACGATCTTGTTCGATCGATTGGGTTAACTCCGTTAACAGAACCTAGCTGGGGAGGAAGAGTGAATGGGCACGATGTTCTAACAAGCGCCTATGATTATGATTCGTTCAGCAAGATGCTTGTTTGGAGTAAGGCAAGATTTGAAGAGTATGGTTTACCCGTACCTAAATCTTACAGAGGCGGTGGTTGGTTTATGGATATCGATAACCTAAAGGCATTGGCAGACAATGGATTCAACATTGACACATCTGGGCGAGAATTCTACATCTGGGGACCAAATAAACAAGTTGGTCACTGGGATCTAGAAACAACAACCAAGCCTTATAAACCCTCAACTCAGAATCAAAACTCCGATGTCCCGCCACCTCAAATTGATATCTGGCAGTTTCCTAATAATGGATTAGACTCTACAAACAATTCTGATGCAGTTTTGATAAAAAGATTTACCGACAACTACGATGGCAGGCCATTAAAGGAACCACAAACTTTGACTTATCTTAGTCATCCGCACTGGTTTGATACTTATGATGCACCAAAGATGCATGCATTACTAAAGCATATTTCTCAGTACACTTTTGTAACGGATAGCGGGCCAATTGTGTATGTAACATTACAAGATGCATTAAAAGGTTGGAGTAACGATACACAATAATGGCGCTGAGAATCTTCATCGACAACGGCTTAGAATATGAATACGCTTTTCTGCTGGCGGTAGTAGCTTTCTTGTTTGTGTTTTCTTACAGTATCGTTTCTATTGCAATAAGATATCGAAAAGGGAAGCTGTCCAAGAATCTTGTGCCAAGTTCACCTGAAGCTCCTGACATAAGCACAGAAGATGAGTATATAGAAGCCCAGGTAGCTGACAATCGTCTAAAGAAAATTGCTAAGGCTGTTCTCTCAAAAATTCGAGTAGTAAGACATTTTATGTTACTTGCTAACACATTATTAATAATACTCGCTTTTGTTTTAGTTTTTGACCTTCTTCAAAATCCAGGGATAAGAGTCACATACCCTCAAGAAGCTCAAGCTTTAAAAAGCTACGAAGAACCTTTGATTATAACCTTTGACCGACCAATTGATACGAAACAATTCCAGCCATATATTTTTCCAGAAATTCAGGGAGAATGGATAGCACAGCAGGAGTTTTCATGGCTGCCTTTCAAGAGAACGGTGGCTTTTTATCCTCAAGAATCAATATTTCCCGGAAAAGTATTCATTTATTATGCAGATATCACAGATATCCACAATATCCAAGAAAAATGGGAGTGGGCGATTAATTCCAGAAGCGTTGATACGCCAGAGATTGAATCGGTATCTCCAGAAAATGAAGCAACAGATGTGGCAGTCGATAGAGAGCTTCAATTCAAATTGACATCTCAGGGAGGAAGTTTTGTGGAGTGGAGAGTAGAGGTTGAACCAGAAGCAGAACACGAAATTTATTTCCCTGCCGACGATATAGTTCAGGTAAGATTTTTAAATAATCTCAGACAGAATACAAACTATCTAATCAAACTCTATAGGACTCCTGTACGCTACAACTTAATAAGTAAAGAAGTAGTGGAAAGGGGCGAAGAAATTTTAGTGAGCGAGACTTCTTTTGTAACGGTTAAAGAGCCGTTGCTCGAGTCAATTTCTCCAAGTGGCAACAATGTTTATGTAACAGATAGCATCAAAGTTGTTTTCGATCAAGTCATGGATCAAGAGACTGCACAGGCTTCTTTCTCAGTCTCGCCAGCTATACAGGGAGATTTTACTTGGGAGAATGAAAGAACCATGCTTTTCAAACCAGCTCAAAATTTAGCAAAGCAAACTGAATATACAGTAAAATTGGCACCCGGTATCAAAAGCTCAAAGGGGGGAATCACTGAGTCTGAAATAACACATCAATTTAAGACAATTGGAGAAGTTACAGCATCTATTGGGCCAAGCGGAAGTAGCGTCAAGATAGGAGTTAATATCTCAATTAACTTTAATCAACCTGTTGACAAAAATGTTGCTCAATCTAAGTTCTCTATTAATCCCTCTGTTGCAGGCACTTTCTCTTGGAACGGAAATACAATGGTTTTTAATCCTAACGCAAATCTAGCGTACAGCACAAAATACGATATAAGCATTGGTTCTGGTGTAAAAAGTATTCATGGGATTGATTCCAAAAGATCCTATAACCATAGCTTTACCACTGAACAATTGGTTTTCACACTAAATGTTCCAGTTTATTATCAGACACAACGTTTTGCCTGTAACCTGGTTGCGGCAAGAATGGCGCTTGCCTATAGGGGTGTTTCTGTATCAACTTCTGCAGCGCACTCACAAATTGCAAAAGACAACACCCCTTGGGATCCAGATGCCAACACTTGGGGAAATCCGCATGTTGGATATGTTGGGGATATCAACGGAGTCAGCGAGGGCTACGGAGTATACTGGGGACCATTATCTTCTTGGATGTCAGGATACAGGAGTAACTCTGTAAGGGTGGGAATGAGCAGAACAGCAATGCTAACCGAGGTTCAAAACGGTAATCCTGTAATAATTTGGGCACACAACGGTTACTCTGGGTCGGGTGCAAACCGATCTTGGACAACACCCGGTGGAACTTCGATTTATGCGATTCGTGGGATGCACTCATATGTGGTAGTCGGGTGGCGAGGTCCGATTGATAATCCTTCTCACATCATATTAAACGACCCCAACAGGGGACGCTGGACAATTACAACTGGATACTTCGATTCTCTTTGGAGTTATTTTGGTCGAGCTGCAGTAGTTGTATACTAATGAAATTTGTTACAGAGTATATACGCAAAGACTACCTCTTTATTGCAGTTGTCGTTTTATCCGCATTATTATTCTTCGTTAATCTAGGATCTCCCCAAATTGAAAGATGGGATGAACTTACAAATGTGCAAGTTGTCGAAGCAAGCTCGGGTCTGAATCTGAAACTAAATAACGAGCCATTCTTGGAAAAACCTCCAATATGGTATTTAACTACATCAATCTTCAGAGATGTAATAGGAGATAGTGCGACTGTCTATAGACTTGTAAGTGCAATTTCTGGATTTCTAAGCAGCATACTGATCTTTCTGCTCGTTGAAAAGAATATTAATAAGAATGCAGGACTTTGGTCTGCTCTTGCCTTCCTGTCTTTTTCTCAGCTTTTTGTGGCTAATATAGGGGATTATTTTTTCTAGTCATACACTGCGTTCTGCCGATCTAGATTCTTTGCAGTTGTTGCTTCTGCTTGTGGCTGTCTTTATCTGGCAAAGGAAAATATCAAATTATTTTGTGTCGGTGTTGCATCTTGTGGCCTATCTTACAAAGGGACCTCTGGCAATTTATATACTACTCGTTGTTGCAGTTCTAGATTACAGAAGGTCAGCTAGTTTAAATAGTCTTATAAAGATAATAATTCCTTTTGTTTTGGGGCTACTTATCTATTTCGCATTTATGATGTCATTATTCGGAGAGGTCTTTACAGAACAGTTTTTGATTTATCACCAAGGGATGAGAGTCTTACAGCCACTTGAAGGACATAGCGAACCGAATTACTTCTATTTGGAAATTCTTTTCGATCCTTTAATTAATCCACAAATTACCATTTTGGTTCCAATACTATTACTCAGACGAAAGATCATGAGTAAGAATTTATTGTTGATATTATTTTCAGCATTTTACTTACTTGCACTTTCGGTAGCGGGAACAAAACTTGCTTGGTACATAATCCCTTTGTATTATCCTTTAGCGGCTCTTCTCGGACAAGCAGTATCGATTGACGGGAAAAATATTTGGCAGACTTCTTTGAGTATGGTGTTAAAGGTTTTTGTTCTAGTTGGTATTTTTGGCAATCTTCTTTTTGTGTTGCGACTTTGAGCGCACAATTACAATTGAGGAAATAATAATGATAAATGATCCGCAAGCGATTAAGGCAACGGCGGGTAGGTAGTACTTGTTTTCTTTGAGATTAATAAAGATGCTGTACCTTAATGGTTCGTTGTCAAAGATTGAGAGCCTCAGGTTTTCTGTGGTATTGTTTTCTCCTTCTAGCTGAGATGAAATTACTAATCGATAATCTCCAAAATCTGTAACTGTATCAGATAAGTCAATTGACCAGACTCCGTCTTTATTTGCAGTTGTTGAAAGAATTAGTTTGGGATCTTCGACAAAACTGATTGAGATTATTGCAAACGGGCTATCTACGCCCTTTACTACTAGCGACGAAGGAATGTCGTAGAATATTGGTAGCTCGTCTGTTTCAAACTTCTCGTTGTTGACTACAATGGTGCTTTTGGCAAATACTGCCTGTGAAGATAGAAGAAAGAGCAAAACTATAATAATATGTACGAATATACTATGAGAAATGAATCCATAAATTTTTCGCAATTTATCCAAACCTGTCATGAGAAAAAAACAAAGTAAATCTATTATACAAGGAGTAAAACACAATAAGGTAGTTTGGCTTCTTACCTTGTCTGATATATCTACATGGGGTAGTTATTATATTATTAGCGTAATCGCAGGAATTTATCTTGCTAACAAACTGGGTCAAAATGCTGTGGAAATTATCGGCTACGGTACTACAATCTATTTTATTAGTCGTGCAGTATTTCAGATTCCTGTAGGGATAATCACAGATAAGTTAAAGAAAGATTCAGATGAGGTGCTTCTTCTTGCCTTAGGGAGTATTTTGATGGGTACTTCTTTCATCTTCTATCCTTTTATAACAACACCTGTTACATACTTCTTCCTGCAATTCCTTTTTGGACTAGGTACTGCTATGAATCTAAATACCTGGCGAAAACTATTTGCAACTAACATAAGTCAAAACCGAGAGGGCCGTGAGTACGGCATGTACGAAGTCTTAATGAGTCTAAGTATTGCCGGATTTAGTTCTTTGGCTGGAATTGTAGCTAATGAAGGAGGGGTATACTTTGATATGGTTATTGTTTCTGCGGGATTGTTTATGATGACTAGTTTTATTTGGGCTTTGCTCATTTTACGGATCAAATCCAGAAAATCTGCAAAATAACAGACATATTCTGTGATGAAGGACAGACAAAAATCATTGATAATCTTAATGCTTCTAACTGGTGTAATCGGATTAGTCACAACAATTATTGGCTTAAGTCTTCAAAATAACTCGACTGCTCCACAAATCGTCTCGGCCACCTGCCTGAAGGTAAGATTAGATGCAGTAGAGACAATCCTGGACTATGTCTAGGTTTTAATGGCTCAAGCGGAATCGGCAGTAATATTAGCGGTCAGGAATGTTTGGGTGGTGAAAGTTGGGGGCCATGCCAGGAATTTGCGGCCTGTGCTCCCGATGTAGTTCAGAGTCAAACACAATGCTCTGGAAATTATCCGGAACTGGGTTTACCGATAATCAGAATTAGTGAAGAAAGCAGCGAGAACGGATCGTTTGTCGGATGTGCTTATGAAAAAGATACTATCCAAAATTGTTTCTGCGCACAGAATGTCCGGATTAATGCTACTTTTCAGTCCGGAGCTGTAAATTGTATTCCTGCCAGTGTTGATCTTTGTGGGCAAAGGGATTTTGTGCCAACATCAAAAGAAGCGAGCTCATCATCACCGACACCTTCTGTAACAGTAGTGTCAACCATTGCATCCACACCAACTGCAACTCCTACGAGTACTCCAACACCAACTTCTACACCCACAAGTTCACCGACAGCCATTGTCACAACACTACCGGATACTTCTTATAACATAAGTAATATCAGTTACTTTGCGTTATTATTATTGCTTCTATCGGTGTATCTCTTCCGTCAGTCTAGATTAAACAGGCTACAAAGTTGACGAATCGGTTGCTTTCGCATAGTCTTAAGTATATGTTAATGAAATCCCTTGGATCTTAAAGAGAAATTGCTTGAGCTACTGAAAGAATGCGGAGAAGCACATAAAAAATACGAAGCAGAAGAACTTGGCGGAAAAACCGATCAGGATTGGCAGAGTTGGTATGCAACTTTTCTTCTAGAACGAAAGTTTGATGAACTTTTTGAAGAGGAAGTTACAGCCGAGAGTCTGAAGCAGTCTCTTGAGTCTGCTTCTAAAAAACACAAAGAAATCAAAGATAAAAATTTCTTGGCAAGAATTCTTTGCCGATTATTTCTTATATGATTTTACTTAATCATATGTCAAAAAAATATTTAGATCTTAATTCGGATGTGTTGTTTTCTTTCTTTAAGCTTTCAGACTGGAAGGAGCGAGCATTTATGGTCGGAGGGCTACATTTGCTTGGGGTGCTTATTTATATTCTGGCAATAATCCTCTTTTTTATACCTATTATTGGTTGGGCAATTGCCTTCATCATATTAATGCTTCTTCCGTTTCTTATAATGGTCGTTAATTTTTTGATCGATGGCTATAAGCTTGAGCTGATAGAGGCAAGTAGAAAGGGACATTCACATAAAAAAATTCCTTTCAATAATAACTATATGCCAAGAATTAAGCAGGGATTTTATGTGGGAATTGCAAACCTAGTATATAACTTGCCGATAATTATTGTTTATTTCTTCAGCATAGCTTTGCTTTTCTCTCCTGTGTTCTTGTTAATGTCATCGGCTGGGACGAGCAATGAGACACAAGAGGTTCTGGGCGTTTTTTGGAGTCTTTGGCTCAATGATAGTCTTTTATATTCTGATATTCGCCATTTATATCTATCAGCTTTTATATTCTATATTCATTTATCCGGTGATGTTTCTTCTGTATTCTCGCAAGAACTCCTTGCGTGAAGCTTTGGACATAAAAGCGGTTTTCTCATTCTTGAAGAATAATTTCCTGAATATTTGTCTTTATGCTTTGATTACAGTAGTTGTTTCGTTCGTGTTTGGTTTTCTACTAAGTATTTCTTTCTTCCTGATCTTTTTATGTATAGGATTTGTTGTTGCTCCAGTTGTCTTTGCGGTTGGGCTAACTTATCTTGTTCATCTTCAGGCGGAATTAACTGCACAACTCGATCTGCAGTCTAAATAGAACAAGGACTCTTGGCATCGTAAATAAAGTAGTATCCGATTTCATTACTAAAGAGAAGATCGAAAGTGTTTCGAAAATACTCGTAGTCAATATTCCTTTCTAGGTATGTATCGGGAGCCGATGTCATAATGACATAATCAATCTTGTTTCTTTGCACGAATGAACACATTTCGTCTTGATCAAGTCCACCAGAAATGATTACTTGCATCTCGGCTAATCTGCGCAAGGTGTTGTATCCCAGTGACCAATTTATGTACTCAGGCCCAAAGTACAATCTGCGACCTGTAGACATAACAGGATTAAAATCAGAAGTGATGTTTAAAAATACAGACTCAGGAGCAGTATTGTTTTTGATCCAGATTGCAGTATCGCTGGCAGGAATGTCTTTCCAGGTATGTTTGTTGGCATTGACTATTGGCCAGAGATCGAAGAAGCCACCAGCAGTAAGAATTAGAATTAGCAAAACCCCGAAAACCATCGTTTTTCCTTTGAGAAGTTTAACGATAAATGCTGCTGCATAAACAGACCAGATAATAATTACCAGGTTAATAAATTTATGATTGGTAGCGGGATCTCTCGCAAAAACAAAAATGTTAGCGATAATAAATATTGCCCATGCCACAAGGAACGGTAGTCTATTGCTGGCAAAGATCGATTTTAGGAAATAGAAAACGGCTTCTTTTTTGTTTTTTATATTGCTTCTGAGACTTGGTTTAAGGATCAGAAATCCAAAGAAAGATATGATTGGCAGTAGTCCCAGGTTCATAAACCAATAAACAATCCAGCGCAAGAACTTATCTTCGATTGCAAATTCATGCCAAGTTGTTCCATAGTATATAAATCCTGGTAGAAACCTGATTCCCTCACTAGTTGATGTTGTCGAAGAGAACATAATCAGCAGAAGTGAAGGGAAAGAGAGCAGTATGCCTAAAAGTAGGGTAATTAGAGATTTTTTCCAAGATTGTTTGTGCAGATACTGTGAAAAGATTGTTATTGAAATGGCAACAAAAAGCATTGCCAAAACAGCAATATTTACCCAAGACAGTAGCGCTATTAAAACTAGAGCTACGAGTTTTTTTGAACTTGAATGGGGAAGTGATATTAAGATCCAAGCTAAGGCAAAAATAACAAAGGCAAAAGCAAGGTGCCTTTGATGTATGTATACATTCAGTGACCAAAATGCACTGATGATATTATCATCATAAGGGCCAAAACTACCAAACACCTTGTTGCCCATGATTTCACCAATACTCTTTAATCCTAAGAATGAATCGCTTAAATAGTAATACCAGCTGAGAGAGCTGTTAAAAAGGATTAGAATGACTGCAATTAAGCCGGCAACAATTTTTCCGGAAAGTTTGGTTGCACCAAGGTATACCAAAGCTAACAGACCTGCAAATCCTACTATGCTTAGCGCGTTAATGGCTATATCAATTCTTACGCCAAGTAGTTCCAGAAGGGCAACTACGAAATAGAATCCAAAATGATAACGAAATTAATTCTCCGCTAAAGGTTGGTGATTCTAAAAGAATGTTGTTGCCTTGAGAGAAAGAGCGAATAAGGGGAATATGTCCTTGAAAGTCACTCCAAATATTTTGTGAGAGTATAATCGAGCCCTTATCATAACCAAGAGTTAAAAGCATTAAATAGGTTGCAGGTATAACGGAAGCAAAAAAACCTATGATAAATAACTTTCTTCGTTTCCAGAAAGCTAGTATAGTTGCCTTACTTATGTTCATGTACAATTGTTTAGACAAAGCTAATTATTGGATATGAGAATATCACGAAACAACACACTTAAAATCCATTATATTCTTGATCAGTTGATACCGCCAATCCTCAGAGATTCGTATCTGTTCATGTATTTTCCCCTAAAAGTCCTTTTTGGAGAGAAGACTTCGGAATTCATGGAGTTCAAACAGAACGCAAAAAAAATGAGCAGGGACGATTACAAGCAAATATACGAAAGAGTAAGTGATGTCATGATTGAAAGAGAGACCGATTTAAACGATGAATGTCTGCATAAAATACTTGAAGATTTGAAAGGTGAAAAAATACTTGATGTCGGGTGCGGCAGAGGATATTTAGCCGGCAAAATAAGTAGTAGATATATAGTATCGGGACTTGATATGATTATTCCTGCAGAGGTAAAAGAGAAGTATCCTCAGGTGAATTTTGTGGAGGGTTTTGTTGAAAAGATGCCTTTCCCCGATAATCATTTTGACACTGTCATTTGCACGCACACACTTGAGCATGTTCAAGATATTCAAGGCGCATTAACTGAACTCAGAAGAATATGTAAAGAAAGGTTGATAATTGTTGTTCCAAAGCAAAGACCTTATAAGTATACATTCGATCTTCATCTGCATTTTTTTCCATACGAACACTCTCTGGTAAATGTAGTTGGAAGCAATAAAGGCGGTAATTGCCTAACCCTTGGGGGCGATCTTTATTACTCCGAAGATTCTGAGTCTTGATTGTTAATATTTGATCCAAGACCTTTTTCTATCTCGTCGAATGTTACTGTCCCTCCTTCTCTAATTCTGTTAACAAAACTCTTAAATAGCTGCGCTTTTTGTTGTTGTCCAGGTGTGATCTCGAATAGGCGTTGCATCTTTGCATGTGAGTATATGAAGTTGGGATTGATTTGTAATGACCGGTAGAATTCGTAAAAAGCTTTTTCGTATTCTTTGTTTAGGGCGTAGGCGTTGCCAAGATTGTGCCTTGTTTCGGCATAATCGTCTCTTAGTTCGATTGCTTTTTTAAAGTTGGCAATAGCAGAATTATAATCACCTTTTTCTGACTGAATCATTGCCAGGTTGTTGAATATTCTTGCTGAGTTCTGGTTGTATTGAATCTCGTTATTAAAGAAGGTTAATGCTGAACCCCATTCTCCGGCTCGCACATATGTTCTGGCGGCAATAAGAATTAAAATTATGAGACAGACAACTTGAATACTTTTGTTGCGAATAGGCTTATCAAGTAAAATCGCCACAAGAATCGAAATACCGACAAAAGGAAGATAGAGCCAATGTTCCAAATAATATGCGTTCAAGGGGATTATCCCCGAGAATGGAATCATAGATATTATTATCCAAGAGCAGGCGATAAAAATTGGATAGTTTTTTTTGTAAATCCAAGAATTGTTCCAGTAAGCAGAGATACAATAGTCGCCAGTCCGAACAATCCTCTAAGTGAAAATATTGTAGAAAAGATTGTAAGGGGCTTTTCGTAATACAAATCTTTAGGGAAGACAAGAAGTAAAAAGTAGTCCCAGATTACAGAAATAAATGTACTTACTCTAAGCCAGATATTTTGTGTGTAAGTCGTTTCAACTGTCGCTAAGCCAAAACCTTTGGTAAAGTTAAGAATAGTGGCCCTAGCTAACAAGTAAGCCCCACCTAGTATCACAGAGAATAATATTGTCAGCCATCTAATTTGAAACTCAGGATGAGTTTTATCTTTCCAGTCTTTAAATGTGTAAATGGCAAGTAGTAGTCCACCGACAACAAAACTTTCTTTTGTTAGGAAGGCAAGGAGGATAAGGAATAAGCCCAGAGCATATTGAAGATTTTTTTTGATCGGACTGAGACTTTTCTCGCCAGACAAGATTAGTAAGGATGATAAAAGAAAGAAGAGTCCTAAAGGATCAGCTAGTCCGCTAATATATGCAACAGCTTGAGTTTGAACTGGGTGCAAAAGAAAGAGAAGCGCTGCAACCAACGCTGCTAGAGAACTAATTTTTAGTCTTTTGATTAACAAGAATACGAAAAAGGCGTTGAAGCTATGTAAAACTACTGGCAATAGATGGAAGATAAATGAGTCCGTCCTAAATAATGAGTACAGAACCGAATAGGCAATCATCTGTATTGGGCGATAGAAGTTACCGCTGTCGATAAATGCTCCAGAAGTAATACTGTCAGAAAAGAATTTAGGAATATTTCCAAGGCTACGAATACTTTCATTGCGAAGAATAAGGATTTCGTCGTCGAAAATAAATTCACCATTAAGAACTGAGGAGTATGCGATTACCCCTATTATTATGAAGCTCAGCAGGATGTACTTTTTTGGAAGCCGATCAATAAATGAGCGAGACTTGTTCTTTTTGTTTTTAGACATGTCTAAATGTTATTGCATCTAGTCTAGATAGGCAAGCCAACTGTTTACCGAAATTATAACGAAAAGACACTAATTTATCCCCAAAGAAGTTCATGATTTGTTATAGTAAATTTAAAGGGAATAAATAAACAACAACCCTTGCCAGTATCGTCAATATATAATTCTCACAGGTCAATCGAGACTACTTAAGCCTTATTTGGTGTCTCTTTTCGTATATAAAAATTTATTAAATGTATACAAGTAGGATTCCCATAAAACGATTAAGAAAGAGTAAGAGATTTTATAAAAGACGAAGCATTAATCAACTTAGAGAAAATATCGTTTCCGGAGTGCGCATCTCAATGGTTTTTTTCTTAGGGTTTATTGTGCTTGTATTCCTAGAGTTTTTGAACTATCTGCAAACAATCGCAGTAGATTTACCAACACCAGAAAAACCATTTGGAAAAAAATCTATCGCAAGTGAAATATACGACAGAAATGGCAAACTGCTTTATCGAGTTTTTGATGATGAAGATAGAGACCCTGTAAACTTAGAAGAGATACCTCCTCTAGTTGAATGGGCATTTTTAGCTGCAGAAGATGCAAATTTTTTATAATCATCAGGGTGTTGATCTGGGAGCTATAGTAAGATGTGGAATTAGAATAATTGAAAGTAACAGCAATGTTTGTGGAGGTAGCACCATAACACAGCAGTTAATTAAAAAGACGGCGCTTACTGATGAAATCAGTATCGAAAGGAAGCTTAAAGAAATTATCCTTGCCTTAAAAATCGAACAGGAAAGATCGAAAGAAGAGATTCTTGAAATGTATTTAACCATCGTTCCAGAAGGAAGCAATATCTACGGAATTACAAGAGCGGCCAAATTCTATTTCGGGAAGGAGATAAGTGAATTATCTTTGGCAGAAATTTCTGTACTGGCAGCTATACCCCAAAACCCAAGTAGATTGTCGCCGACTAAATCCTTAACTCCAACTTCGTCTCGTGCATTGCTTGAAAACAGGAGGAACTATGTTCTGGATCAAATGCTCAAGCATATCGATCAAATTAATGAATCAGCCAAAGAGAATGAGACAGATGAGGATATTCTTACAATAGAAATGATCACAGAGGCTAGAGATGCAGAAATTGCTTATCGTGATCCAATTTTTCCGATTAACTCTCCGCATTTTGTATTTTATGTTCAAGAGCTTTTACAACAAAGACCTTACAACCAAGGCCAGCCGTTTGATTTGGCCGAAATTGAAACGGCTGGCCTCAGAATCTACACAACCCTAGATTTGGACTTTCAACGAGTCGCAGAAGAAGAGGTCCGAAGAGCTGTTGATGTATACGGAAAAAGATATGGCGCTGAAAATGCATCTATGCTAGCGCTTAACCCCAATAATGGCGAGGTTTTAGCTTATGTCGGTTCTTATAATTACTTTGGCAAACCTTCTCCCGAAGGCTGTATCTCTGGACGAAATTGTAAGTTCGAGCCTCAGGTCAATATTCCAAATACTCTGCAGGCATACGGATCGACTTTAAAACCGTATATATATTACAACGCCTTTATCAGAGGGATGATCGATGCAGATTCACTCATGTCCGATGTTCCTATCCAGATAAATAATTATCGGCCAAAGAATTACGAAGGGAAATTTTACGGTCAGAAAAGTGCCAGATGGATGCTAATTAATTCTAGAAACATTCCTGCAATATTGTTAACTCAACAGATGGGACCAGCCAATCTATTGAGAGAAATAAAAAACTGGGGATATACAACATTTCCTGATCCAAACGCATATGGTCCTGCCATAGCTGTTGGAGGAGGAGATATTAAGCTCATAGAGCATGCTCAAGGATATGCGGTTCTGGCAAGCGGTGGCATGTTTAATCAAGTCGAAGTGATCTCCAGAATAGAAGACAGCAGCGGAAGAATCATTTATGAGCACAAGGCAAATCCAACACGAGTTGCCGATGAAAGAGCGGTGTACTTAGTCAACGATATTCTTAATGGAAGAGAAGGTGGCGTAGGCTATTCTTTTGATGGAAGGGATATTGCAGGAAAAACAGGGACATCTGAAAGGCAGACGGAAACTTTATTCATTGCTTATACTCCAGAGATTGTTGCCTTAGGCTGGCTTGGCAATAATTCGAATGTCGGGATGAGATATGGAGCAACCGGCTTCACTTCTGTGCGTCCTTGGGTTTCAAGTTTTGTAGAAAGGCTTGGAGATAAGATACCTCCTACACCGTTTAGCATGCCTTCCGGCGTTTATTACAGTTCGGGACATTTGGCAATAAAAGGTATCGATGCCCCGGCAAGTATCGGTGTCCCAAGTCAATATAGGGTTTCAGAGATTCTAGGTGTGATTGACTGATAAATCACTTCTCACATGCACCTTACTTGTTGTAAAATTGCCTTGTGTGAACTTATCTCTTAAAAACTTTCTCATGGCAGAACTTAAAGTATTCGGACATATCACCCCAGATACAGATTCAACTTGTGCACCAATTGTTTATGCTTGGTTTCTCAACGAATTCCTTGAGGTTCCTGCCAAAGCATATGTCACAGGTTCTTTAAACAAAGAAACTGCTTATGTATTAGATTATTTTGAAGTAGAGACTCCAGAAGTGATCAAAAGTCTTTCAGAAAACGACGAAGTAGTTATTGTTGATACAAACAATCCAGAAGAACTGCCAGATGGAATTAAAAGCGCGCAAATTGCAGAAATAATCGATCATCATAAACTTGTTGGCGGACTTACTACAGAATCTCCAATTTCTATTACCATGAAACCTCTCGGATGCTCGTCAACAATTGTCTGGCAGATGATCGATGAATACGAAGATGTCGTTATGCCAGCAAGCATGGCAGGATTGCTTCTTGCTGGAATAATCTCTGATACTCTTAAATTTACATCCCCAACAACAACACAAGATGATAAAGATGCGGCAGAAGTGTTAGCAGAAATCGCAGCTGTATCTGTAGATGAACTTGCAGAAAAAATGTTTGCAGCAAAGTCTGATTTGTCGGGCATGAGCGCAAGCGACATTGTAACAATGGACAGTAAAGTATTTGAGATGTCAGGTAAAAAGCTTAGAGTTTCAGTATTAGAGACAACAAACACAGAAATAGCCAAATCCATGAAGGACGAATTACTTTCAGCAATGGTGAGTAAGATCGAGGAAGAAAAATCAGATCATATGTTCTTCTTTATAGTAGACATTATTGCAGGCAATGCAGATCTGCTTGTTAGTGATACTCAGGCAAAAAGCTTAGCAGAAAAAGCATTCTCTAAAGAATTTGTTGATGATTACATGCACTTACCCGGTGTTGTCTCTCGTAAAAAACAAATGATCCCTGCACTTGAGGGGGCAATTGCCAGTTAAGATAAGAAGCCTTAAGAAAAGGTGTAAGGAGTGAACCTAAATAATACTATCCTTTGTCTCCCATTTTCGTGGTAATGTAGCCTTTGTGTGTAATTTATTGGAATCTCTTCACAAATGGTTGTATTAAGCCCCGCTATTCTTTCGAATACTCTAGAGATTACAGGTTGTCTTGTGATTTGATGTGTCATTAAAACCTGTGAACTGGGATCTGAATAGTCAAGTAACTCAGTAATTCTTGAAGCAATGTATTCCAAACGAATTGTGTCGAAAGGGGGGTCGATTATTATTTCTGGAGATTTTCTTTTCAGTATCTCTAAAACCCCTGGCTTAATTCTCTGAGCTCCAGTAGGACGATTTATATCATAAATACTTATATATGGATCCAAATCTCCACATGCATCTGACAATCGTGGGTCTCTGTCTAATAGAATCGTTTTTGAACCTGGATAAGTGCTATGGATTCCCATAAATACACTAGGTGTTCCAAGGCATACACTATTCTTAGGTTGTCTAACAAGACTAATAATCTCAGAAAGTGTTTCCTCTGTGTAAAAGAATTGACCTATCCTGTTGTTGGGCTTAAGGTTATGATTGAATGGAAACTCCACTTTGAAACAGATAACAACGAGGCAGAAAAAAAGCTCCGCGAGCTGGGCTCGAACCAGCAACCAATCGGTTAACAGCCGATTGCTCTACCATTGAGCTATCGCGGAACAATCCCGATGAGTATTTCTATCAGGTATATGGATTGTAACAAAGAGTTGTGCAATTTTCCAACAATCAAGTTGCCGTCTCTTGCTTAAGTGCAGTAAGTATCTCTAATCCATGATCTTTTGGATCTGCATCTGGCCAAACCTTAATAATTGTCCCTTCTGGAGAAATTAAAAATGTTGACCTCTTTGTGCCAAGGTATTTTTTGCCAAACATTGATTTTTCTACAAGTGTACCAAAAGCCTTCATCAATTCGGTGTCTGTATCTGACCAAAGCTCAAAGTTAAGATTATGTTTTTCGCGAAAATTTTTATGCGATTTTATTCCATCTTTGCTTACACCAATTATTTGTGCTCCAGCTTTTGTGATCTCTTCTTTGTAGTCTCGTAAACTGCAGGCCTGCACTGTACATCCGGGCGTATTATCTTTGGGGTAAAAGTATAGTACGGTGTATGTTCCAAGGAGGTCTCGAAGTTTTCTTGGTTGCGACTCGGTATCTAGTTGAATATCTAATGGGGCCTTGTCTCCGGCTTGCAGCATTTTAATTAGCTAATAATTAATGTCGAATCATTGTGTCCACAAATATTACAACAAATAGAAGCATGCTTATCCCAACGAAAATCCCTCCGATAAGAATAGGGATGCTGTCTGGCGAGTTTAACGAAGTATCGAATTGTATGTTTACAATTGGTATGTTAATTATGCTTTCGTCATCTGTTGAGATGCCGGCAACTCTACCTGCTTGATTAGCGTCTTCGCTTTCTGTTGCAATTGTTGTGCCGACCTGCTGTGTTTCTTTGTCGTGATTCGTAATAATTAGAACTGGTAGCAGAAAGATTGCACAGAATAGAAAAACTATAGAGGCTAATTGAGCTATTGTCAGTTCAATATCGATATAAAGTTGCTTTGCAATGTTTACTCTTTTCTTCATTTATAAGTATTTTCTAATATTTGCATTGTGCTCTGCAAGTGTCTTTGCTAAATGCATCTTGCCACTTAGATCATGAATATAAAACCAGTAGTCGTTTTTTTTCTGGGTAAATTGAGCCAAGAATGGCATCTTTTCCGGGATTACTAATCGGAGTTGGTGGCAATCCTGTATATTTGTATGTATTGTACCTGCTTTCTGAACTCTTTAATCGAAATGCGTCAGCTTTCCAATCCTTTGCAATGTATAAAAGTGTAGCATCTATTTGCAGCAGTCTGACTCCTTCAACTCCATCTTCGTTTCTTCTGCGGATAATATCTGCAATAATAGGCGATTCCGAAGCAGAAAATGCTTCTCTTTCAACCATAGAGGCGATATTCAAGATTTCATACAAACCATATTTCGAGTTTTTTATAGTGACAAAATCATCTGCGGATAAAGCCTGTCTAAGTGTTGTAATTTGTCTTTCAATTACCTCTTGAGTGGTTGTAGATTTTGTGAAGAAATATGTTTCAGGGTAAAGGAATCCTTCAAGTGAGACTCCATTAGGTTTGTGTTCATCTAAAAATGTGGCAACTGTGCTTGTGAAATTTATTTTGTCTGGGTTTTCGGCAATCTTTACATAATCTGCCTCAGAGAAGTTTGTTGCCCCTGCATTTTCAAAGCTTATAGCAACTATTTTTGCAATCTCATCAAGTCGAAGACCTTCTGGAATTGTTACCTTAAATTCGTCTGCTCGCCTTGAAGACTGCAGTGCCGCAACAATTTCTGGTATAGTTTGCGATGGTGATAAGTCGAATAGCCCTGCTTGAATGCCGGACGAAAGGGAAGTGTTCAAACGCAGATAAATTAATAGAACAGTTTTATCGTTAATCAGGCCTTGTTGAAGTAACTTCTCTGCGATTACATCTGATGATTCTCCGGGCAGCACTTCGAATACGATTCGAGAGTCGCCGCCTACAGAGTTGTTGAGCTGTGTTTCATACCAACGATAAGCTACGAATACCACAAGTCCGAAAATTACTAAAAGCCAGACAATAATTTTTATGAGTTTAACCATGTTTGTAGTTTATGAAAGCATATAATTGTATGTATTCTAATTGTTTCGGTCAATTCTTGTCTGTACTGTCAAGGTACTCTTGTAGAATGATTCTTGCGGCTTCGCTGTCAGAATTTTCTCTTTTTCTGCTTCTGGCTCCCAATTCAGCTTTTTTACTGGAATAGGATTCGTCCCAAAGAATTACTTTTAAACCAGTTTCTTTGCTTAGTTCTTCGGCAAAACCTCTGGTGAGCGTTGTCTGTTCTGTATCTCCGTAGTAACCGACCGGCAGGCCCAGAACAATCACCTCGATCTTGTATTTGGAAATTAATTCTTTAAGTGTTCGTAGAAGCTTGGATTTGTCTTTTGCCTTGATTGTTTCAAGAGCCTTTGCAACGATCCCATATTCGTCAGAAACTGCAATGCCAGTTTTGCTTAATCCGTAGTCAATAGATAGATAAGTCATAAGCAATTGTAGCAACTTCATCTGCTAATACCAAAAAAGTGTTATAATCGGGATGTTTATTTTATCTTGTAAATAAGTAAATCAGCGTGAAGGAATTTAAAGAGAGTTTAATTAGATTTGAGCGCTCTTCCGAATTTCTCCACCAGTACTTGTTTACAGCAAGAAAGTTATTTATATGAGTACTAAGAATTCAGAGTACAAAAAAAATGCTACCTTTTAACGGTGGCGAGTTAGTTTTATCTACTGGCAGACTTGCTCCTAGAGCAGAATCATCTGTATTGCTACAGATTGGCGGCACTGTTGTGCTTACAATAGTTTCGATCAGCAAAGAAGATACAGATCTTGATTACTTCCCGCTAACAATAGAATATCTCGAAAGATTCTATGCCGGAGGCATTATTTCTGGTTCAAGATTTCAAAAAACGCGAAGGAAGACCATCAGACGATGCAACACTCGTTGCCAGACAAGTAGACCATTCAATTAGATCCTTATTCCCAAAAAGTTTTAAGAAGGATGTAAATGTAATTATTAATGTCATGACCTATGATCAGGAGCATGACCCAGAGACCCTTGCCGTAACATCGGCGTCCATGGCTTTAATGATTTCCTCTATCCCTTTCAACGGACCAAGCGCCAGCGTAAAGGTTGGTATTAAAGACGGATCATTCATTCTTAATCCAACTTCATCCGCGCAAGAAGGGCTTGATTCAGAATTCATTGTTTCTGTTCGTGAAGATAGAGTTCTAAATATTGAAGGTTATGGAAACGAAGTCCCAGAAGAAATGATGGGCGAATTGCTCGATTTCGCGGTTAAGTCCTGCCAACCTTTGTTGGATTTTCAAAAGCAGATTGCCAAAGAAATCGGTAAAGAGAAATTAGAAGTGCTAGATCTTCCGGTTCCTGAAGAATTAATTGTTGATGCTAAAGAGCTTTTCAGCGAAGACATAACCAAGGGACTTTACGATCAAGAAAAAAGAAATGTTATCTTTGCAGAAGTCGCAGCTGCACTTCAAAAGAAGCATAACCCAGATAACTTAACAGATGGAATTACTAAAGGACAGGCATTAGAAGCCGTCGAATATGTCGCAAGAAAACTAATGCGAGAAGGTGTATTAACTTCAGAAAAGCGAACTAGCGGTAGAAAGATAGACGAAATCAGAGAATTAGATATTGAGGTCGGAGTTCTTCCAAGGGTACATGGTTCGGCTTTGTTCCAAAGAGGACAGACTCAGTGTCTATCTGTTGTTACCTTAGGTAATATGCGCCTTGCTCAGTTGTCAGAAAGTTTTGAAGGTGAGCACGAAAAAACATTTATACATCACTATAATGGCCCAAGATACTCTCTTGGCGAAGCGGGAAGATTCAATTACTATCCCGGAAGGAGAGAAGTAGGCCATGGACACATTACAGAAAACGCACTTAAAGCAGTGCTTCCCTCTAGTGAAGACTTTGCTTATACAATCAGAGTTGTATCCGAAATCCTTGCCCAAAGAGGGTCAAGCTCTATGGCGGCGGCATGCGGAACGACCCTTGCACTTATGGATGCGGGAGTCCCAATTCGAAAACCAGTTGCAGGTATTTCGGTTGGTCTTGTTACCGATGATACAGATTTAAGCAAGTTTAAGTTGCTCACAGATATTGAAGATGTCGAAGACTTTTATGGGGACATGGACTTCAAAGTTACAGGAACAGATTTAGGTGTAACTGCGATTCAGTTGGACAACAAACTTATGGGTGTTCCAGTCGCAATTCTTAAAGAAGCTTTTATACGAGCAAAAGAAGCAAGAACTTATCTTCTGTCCGAAATGACAAAGATAATATCAGCTCCTAGAGGTTCACTTAGTGAATTCGCTCCTAAGGTACAGTCGGTAAGAATTAACCCTGCAAAGATTGGCGAACTTATCGGTCCCGGTGGAAAAGTCATTAAAGGTATCCTTGAAGCTGTTGGAGAAGATATTGATATCAATATCCAAGACGATGGAAGAGTCGACATAAGTTCTGTTAAACAAGAACTTATCGACATGGCTAAAGAAAAGGTGCTGTCACTTATGGAAGAGCCAGAAGTTGGAAAAATCTACACCGGTGTTGTTGACAAAATTATGGAATACGGAGCTTTTGTTGATGTAAACAGCAATATTTCGGGGTTATTGCATATTTCAGAGATGTCCGATCAGTTTGTAAAGGATCCAAGACAAG
Organism: candidate division WS6 bacterium OLB21; assembly: GCA_001567305.1. Lineage (GTDB taxonomy): Bacteria > Patescibacteriota > Dojkabacteria > B142 > OLB20 > OLB21. The sequence continues at coordinate 87,152 of JYPD01000025.1, forward strand.
TTGTTAAAGAAGGAGATCGTGTCACAGTTAAACTTCTCAAGATGGAAAACGGCAGGATTAACTTCACAATGAAAGGTCTAAACAAGCAGAATCCTGAGTCCGAAAGTTAAGCATATATAAATAAGGGCAAATGGTTCGCCGCACTTTTAGTTCACTTAAAAACCTGCTTCTTAAAGAGCAAAATGAAATCATTTCGGCCGTAGCAGTGCTGATGGTGCTTTCACTGGTGACCAAGTTGACTGGAATGGTCTTCCTAACCTTGGTTGCCAGACAATTCGGAGCCTCCCTGGAAACAGATAAGTTTTACTTGGCTTCGGTAATCCCAGAAATGATTACAAACATCATCTTGCTGGGTGCTGTCTCTGGTGCGATTATCCCAATATTCGTAAAACTGCGTGAAGACAAAGGAGAACAAATGTTCTTGCGAAGTTTTAGTTCCACCATGAACACGGCAATGCTTTCCTTTGTGGTGCTTTCTGTTATCGCAGCTTTGTTTTCCAGAGAACTGGTTCCGTTTGCTATAAACTTATCGGGTGGTAGTCCCCTTAATGATCCTCAAGTTATAAACGATGTTGTCTGGATGATGCGTATAATGCTCATCCCTCAAATTGTTCTCGGACTAAGTGCCTTTGTTTCAACAAGTCTAAATATCTATAGCAGATTCATTATTCCGCAACTTGCTCCGTTATTTTTTAATATTGGTAAGATCATCGGAGTCTTGCTAATTGTTCCGTTAATGGGTGGTAGCATCTGGGGATTAATCTGGGGAACTCTGCTAGGATCGCTGCTACATTTATTGATTCAGCTACCTTTGCTTTGGCATCTGCGCTTAAAGTTTAACTTACTTCTGTTTGATTTCCGTGATAAATATTTCCGTCAGGCAGTAAGGTTAGGTGCTCCTAGGGTGGCAAGTCTAAGTGTGGAGCAGTTTGCAAGCGTTATTGATAGTATCATTGCGATAGGTCTAGCAAAAGGATCTTTGACTGTTTACCAGCTTGGAGTCAGATTGATATCAATTCCACTTAATCTCTTTGGAACAACATATTCAATTGCAGCATTCCCCACTTTGGCTAGGCTTCATGCCAATGGAAATCGTGAAGAATTTGGGATGCTCATTAATAAACTAATACAGCAAGTGTTTTTTTTAGCAATTCCGGTAACCGTTCTTCTGCTTGTATTAAGAATACCTATTGTGCGTTTAGTTTACGGTATTTTAGGAGGTAATTTTACTTGGGAGGACACACTACAGGTTGCTTGGGTTGTTATGTTCTTTTCTCTAGGTTTGGTTTTTGAAACTCTCCGCAGTGCTTTGTTCAGGGTTTACTATGCTATGCATAATTCGATAATCCCCTTGATATCTAGTGTGATAGTTGTAGTAACCGGCATAACTACCGGAATATTATTAACAAATTACTTCAGTCACTTTACTTCTTTCTCTTTGCAAAACATAACCTGGGATATTAATTATTTCTTTACAAAATCTGATGGACCTGCTGGAGTTGGAGGTCTGGCATTAAGTTCAAGTATCGTGTTTACGCTCGAGTTCTTTTTCTTGGTTTTTGTTTTATATAAGAAGAAGGTAATTAAACTAAGACCAATTGTTAAATCTGCGGCAAAAAAAATTCTTGGCAGGTCTGATCATGTTTGTTATCTCTTACGCAATGCTCAAACTCTGGGATGAAGTGTTAAATACTGCCAGGACTCTTCAACTAACTGTTCTGACTATCACAACAATAATCTCTTCTTTCATGCTTTATCTTTGGACAAGTTTTGTACTCGGTGTGCCAGAGGTTGAGCTCTTCATGAACTATATAGGTAGACTTCTTCGAAAGCTCAAGAAAAGCATTTGAGTCACAGGTGTGCGGTGTTATAAACTGTAATTGTTTAAGCAGGTTCTTATAACTGAAGAAAAGGAAAAATCATGAATAAAAACAAAGAAATAAGCCCTCTTAAGCAAGTCGGGCCAGAAACAACACGAGAAAAGATTCCTGCATCAATTCAACAGTTCAATCAATATAACTATTATCAACAGCAAACTACTACAGATAAACCTAAGTCTAGAAAATTCAATCTACTATCGCCATTTAAGCTTCTACTTATGCCTTTTAAGTTATTAGGGTTGATTCGAAAGGCTATTACCACAGGTTGTTTTTTTATTGTTTTAGGAATAATACTATTCGTTCTTTTCATAGTATTTAGACCAGTGTTTTTGTGGAATCCGTTTAAAGATTTTCTCAACGAAGGTTTGCAGCCATATCCAATGGAAATTGATATGCAAGGTTTTTATGAAGCAGCAAGTATTTCAGCCAGTTCAACCAGAAGGCTTGAAATCACAGAGGAAGAACTTGCTGCATTGTTCAAGCAACATCTTACAGATGAAACCGATTTAAGGACACAAATAAGTCCGGACAGAGTACGAGTAATGGTTAATGTTGAAGAGTCCGACCACCCACTTTGGTTAGTTGCAGATATCAGCAAAAATGAAGCAGACACTTTTTCTCTAACCAATGCCGGATTTGTCCGCTTCGGGTTCCCCGGAGGAATCAATTCGGTAATTGGAGATAGAATTTTTTCTGTGCTGGATTTAAAAAAACAACAAGTCGCCGGAAATTCCAATACCAGATTTTTCAACTTTCTACTTGATCATGCTAGATTTACCAAGAATGTTGTCTTAAAAGATGTTGAACTTGAAGAAGGTCGAATTACTCTAAACTTCGAATCTAAGAAACCGGAGGGCTTTTGATGATCTATCTACTGCACGGAGAGAATACATTTGCCAGTAGTCAGCAGATGAATGGACTATTAAATGGTGAATACTCGCTTATTGACGGTTCTGTCCTAGACAGCATTGATCCAATATTTCAGCAGAGCGATTCAATTTCTATGTTCGCTGGGTTAACTCAGAAAAAACACTTGTAAAAAGGTTCTTTTCAAATCGTAAGAAAACCTTGCAAGAAAAATTGTTAACTGAACTCGAAACTAGAACCGAACTTCCCGAGATTATCTTCTGGGAATCCGGGAAGGTTGATGCCAGACTAAAGTTATACAAATACATAAGCAAGCATGGCAAAGTTGTCGAATCTACAATCTTGAATGAATCAAATGTGATCAATTGGCTAGTTAAGTATGCGGATGAAAAGGATGTGAATTTGAGTTCTAGTATTGCACGAACAATTGTAAATCATGTGGGAACAAACCAACATATATTAGCGGGTGAGGTAGATAAGCTTATTCTGCTTGCGAAATCTCACGAAAGGAATTTTTTGGTAGAGGAAGATATCTCGATTCTAGCAGGTTCAACCCTAGAGGCAAGCAGGTGGGATCTACTCGAGGCTATAAATAGCGGAAACAAGAAGCTATCGCTACAGCTTGTTAATCAGATTCTCCAGAACCCGAACGAATTCCAGCCACTAGTGGGACTCTTGGCTTGGCAATTCAGAACCTTATATTTGGTTTCTAGAAAAGACCTGACAACAGTAGATCTGGCAGAATTAGGAATTAAGGGATATGTCCTTCAGAAAGCAAGGTCTTACCTGCATAAAACAAATTCGCAAAAGATACTTGTCTTGCATCATAAGTTGGCCAATCTAGATTTAGCTGTGAAAGAGGGTCGGATTGATGCTAGAATAGGTATCAATATGTTGCTTACTATTTGATGAGATCCTTTGCAAGAATACTATTAGTTATTGTGATAATTGCTTCCAATCTATTTCTTGGTGGTAATACTGTAGATTCTCAACAGGTGATTAGCAGATCAAGTTTTTCTTTAGAAGAGAATTCTATACCTACAGATGACTCTTTCTCACCTGCAAAATCAATCTATATTTCTCCGGTTAGCATAGAATCGGCCAGATTTATCAGTGATGAAAAGTGGTATGAAGGTATCTATTACTACCAACCTTTCGTCTCAATCAGGGTGATTTTCTTTATCATTATGTTGTTACGAGAAATGGATTAATCTATCAGGGCAACTTAAAGGGAGAAGATCATCGTTTCTTGTTTGAAGACGAGAGTGAGAAGCCAATTGTTATTGCCTATCTTACTCCCGAAGGGGAATCAGACTTCTCGGTAGAAGCACTAGAAAGAATAAAAGATTTGGCCTCCACAATTGCCAATAGAAACTCTGTTGATCCTTCGTTAATTGAAGCTAGAGATGTGCAGTTCGTGGCAAAGCAAGGAGAGGCAATTAAATTGCGCAGTCGCAAATTAACTGGCAGATGGGAAAGATCCGTTACTGCAATTTCTGATTTTGTAAAAGATAACTACAATCCAGTCCCGAAACAGATTAGTTTCGCAGTCGATTCGGTATCACTACCTTCAGAAGCCGTTAATTATGGCGACAATGTTCTAATGAATATTACCATCAGAAACACAGGTCAAGATATTTATTATCAGGGTCAAGAAGCGGATCCAATTATTTCTAAGGTCTCGTCAGAACCAAGTAAATTCTTTCTAAACCAGATCTGGCTAAGCCAAACTCAAGCAGCAATTGGTTTAGATAATGCCATAATTAGACCTGGTGAAACCGGCACTTATCAAGTCAGAATAGGTGTGCCATTGTTCTTTGGAGAGATTGTTGAGACATTCGAGCTAGCTGATTCTTTGGGTAGAACATACCCAGATAGTAGGTTTGATCTTAAATTGCAAGTTAATCGACCCGACCGTGAAGTTGTCGAAATTACACAAACAGAAACAGGACAGTTAAATGTTAGAGAAAACCCTAACGGATCTGCACCAATTAGTGGAAGAGTCACTCCAGGACAGCGATTCTTTGTTATTGAAAGAACTACCAATGGCTGGATTAAACTTGACTTAGGAGATAATAAAACAGGGTGGGTGGTGGCTTCGTATACTCGTGTTGTATAGTGGCGGCAGTAAACTGCCGCCACAACATCGTTAACAACTACTACCAATACATATGTCTCCGTTATGATAGAGTTGCATAAGGTTTCTTTGCCATGATGTTCCGTTGTCGCCCATCGCCTGGAAATTGACTTTACCTTGATGAACATCTATACGGAAAGTTCTTGTTCCAGAGGCTGCCTGTTCGTCTTCTAACAGTATTGAGGGAATATCTCCTTCTTTAAGGTGAAGTCGTGCTTTGGGGATATCGTTTCCAGATGTACTTCCGACAAATTGACCGAGTCCTGTTGCTCTATTGGGGCCATAGAATAAAAAACCGTTTGTTTCTGACCTTAGGGGACCAGAATATAATTCTAAGTTTGCATAGTCGTTGCTGCCTCTAATCAATGCTCTGGTAGTTTGTCTGTTTTGAGCATCGGCAGTAGTAAGTTCTAATGTGCTTGGTCCGCCAAGTAATTCTTGTGTAAGTCCGAAAGAGCCACCAACACCATTGGTAATATTCAATAGAGTTTCTGGGGTTGCTGTGCCAACGCCGACTTTGCCACCACTATAATGGATACCTGTCAGATTGGTTTGCCAACCAGTTGGTTCGTTAGCGAAAGCAGGATTGAAAACATACGCAAGTGCCAATATAACAGATGCAGACATGGCAAGTCGAAGCATTTTTGCTAGGTGCATATTAAGATAGATAATAAGTAATGTTGTAATTATCAAAGTTGGAAATAAAAATATCATTAATTTTTTTACTTTCTAGAAAGCTCCAAAGTTAATAAAAAGTTAGATTGACAGCGATAAACTACATCTGTTATTTTGAGTAAATACTTAGTTCATTTTCACTGCCGATCTACTCGAAATAGCATTATCTTAGCTATTAATATTTAGACTATGGCCAAAGACAAAACAGAAAAAGCAGTTGTACAAGAGACCGACGGCAAGAAAAAGGCTCTGACAATGGCAGTCGAGCAAATTGAAAAACAGTTCGGCAAAGGCTCAATCATGCGCTTGGGCGAAAATGTAAAAAGAACAGATGTAGATGCAATCTCTACAGGTGCTCTATCCTTAGATATTGCATTAGGAGTGGGTGGTGTTCCCAAGGGCAGAATTATTGAGATATACGGACCAGAATCGTCCGGTAAAACAACGCTCGCCCTTCATATTATTGCCGAAGCCCAAGCTCAAGGCGGGGTTGCAGCTTTTATTGATGCCGAACATGCACTCGATCCGCTCTATGCTCAACATATCGGAATTAATCTTGACGACCTTCTGATTTCCCAGCCAGACTACGGAGAACAAGCTCTAGAGATACTCGAAACTCTGATCCGTTCTGGTGCAGTTGATGTCGTCGTTGTTGACTCTGTTGCTGCCCTGACTCCTAGAGCAGAAATAGAAGGTGATATGGGGGATTCCCATATGGGTCTTCAAGCAAGGCTTATGAGTCAGGCACTTAGAAAAATCACTGCTGTTGCTGCAAAAATGGGGACAACAATAATCTTTATAAATCAGTTGCGTATGAAAATCGGTGTTATGTTCGGAAACCCCGAAACTACAACTGGTGGTAATGCCTTAAAATTCTATTCTTCTGTCAGAATGGAAATTCGAAAAAAAGAGAAGATTGGAACTCTAGAAAATGTTGAAGGGCATAAAGTGAAAGTTAAAGTTGTAAAAAATAAAGTGGCGCCACCATTTAAAGAGGCAACCTTTGATATTATATATCCAAACGGCATAGATAAACTGAGCTCTTTGCTCGATGCAGCACTTATGTTTAAGATTATCGAAAAAGCCGGATCTTGGTTCAAGATGGGTAATAATCAGCTCGGACAAGGTGGAGAAGCCGTTAAAGAACTATTAAGAACAGATAAGAATCTGCGCAAAGAAGTATATGCAGCTGTTAAAAAGGCTGCCGCAGTTTAAGAAATTCTATTTAATTTTTAAATTCGAATGGCAATCTCATCAGCTACAAAGAGTTTAAACTACTTGTTTATATCAAAGGTTAGAATTAAATGTGTTAAATATTTTCTGTTTAACCCAGATGTCCCCATTCATCTCCGTGGTGCCGTTCGAGACTTTAAAGAAGAGATAAATGCAGTAAGAAGAGAGCTCACCCGACTGGAAGAAATCAAGCTAATAAAAAGCGAAAGCAGAGGCAATCGTCGTTACTTTGTTCTCAACACAGAATACGAATTTCTTCCAGAGTTAAAGGGAATGTTCCATAAAACCTTTGGTCTTGGGGGAGCCCTCCGCAGTAATGCAGACAAGCTTGGAGAACTTCAATATGCCATACTCACAGATGCTTTTGTTAATGGAAACAAGCTCGGCTCACAAGATGTCGACCTTGTAATAATTGGCAATATTGATCTTCAAACACTTGCAGATATTATTTCCGATGCTGAAAAGAAACTTGGTAGAGAAATAAATTATACAGTTCTTAAAGGAAGTGAATTCATTCTTAGAAAAAAGAGAAGAGACGCCTTTGTTACAGAACTGCTCATGAGAGAAAAGATAGTAGTTTTTGGAAACCCGTCCGATTTGATTCATTAATAGCAAGAATTGCAGAATCCTTTACAACCGCTCAGACAAAAATCATCGAGAAGCCGTTTTCAGGTTTGGTTTAAACAGGCAAGATTTGATCTGCAGGCAGCTCATATGAGTTTCGACCACGGTTATTACGAGTGGGCAGTGTATCAGGCAGAACAATCTGTAGAGAAGGCGATAAAAGCTGTACTGGTTCATGCTGGATGGAAGCCACCAAGAGTTCATAAACTGCAAGTATTAATGGGACTTGCAAACGAAGCTAACGACGAATTTAAAAATACCAAGTTCTCTTTTCGACATCTTGAATCGTTCACATTTATATCTAGGTATCCTTTTCTGCTTCCTAATCGCAACGATACACCGCACGAAATAATTAAAAAAGCAGATGCAAAAAAGGCTCTAGGGCAAGCACAGGAGTTTGTCGATAAAATCGCTACCATCCTGAAGCACGATGTTGTCCTTCCGCAAAAGCCACTACATCCGATGAGTGAAATGTACCTTAAAGACAGAGTCTCAGAGAGAATTGATAAAATAAAAGAAGAGCTTGTCAGAGAATTTAATCCAGAAGCGGTTATTCTTTTTGGTAGTTTTGCAAAAAACCTAGAACCAGCAGAGCCTTCTACTATTGATATCCTCGTTGTCGCAGATTGCGAAGAGAGCTTCGTCGATAGAATTGTTAGAGCAAGAAAAGCAACTAAGGGTGGGCTACCTGTTGTTGAACCTCTGGTCTATACCAAAGAAGAATTCGAAACAATGCTCAGTGGTGCAGAAGACAGTTTCATAGAGTCAGCGTTGCAAGAAGGTAAAGTACTATACGAAAAAACACCTGGAGCAATTACTATTTGATATCCACTGAGGCAAGAATCTTGGCAATAACATCTCCAAAGCTTAAAGAGGGATTGTCTCCATCTACGGTTGAGTTGGTAAATAAAAAGCCAATTTCAGTTTCTTTGGCTTTAACAACATATAATTCGGCCCCTTTAAAAGTATCTTCATTCTTGTAAAGATTAGTACTCAGTTTATCAACATTGATTTCTGCTGCAAGCTTCCAATCCTTGGAGTTTACCGTGGCTTGTTCTTTTGATTCTGCGTTAAAAAGTGTGAATGTATAGTATGTTTTGTCAGTTCCATCGTTAAAATTGTAGCTCACATACGAATTGCTTAATCTATTTGACTCTGGTATTTCTTGTGAATTCTTTACGAAGCCTGCAGGAAGACGAAAACTTAATCCTGTTTGCTCAAAGCTGACAATCAATTGGTTCCCGGCCTGTTTATTTATGGTTTCTGCCTCTTCGTAGTCTTTTATTGGCGTAAGATCACCAGTAAGTATGTAGTTATTGACTTGATGCAACTGGTTACCTAGGCTTGCCTGAGCTAATGTAAGATCTTGCACCTGTTTTTGAAGTTGATAGTTTGACCATGCAAGACCGATTAAAACAAACAGAAGTATGACAGTCAAAGGAAATAAAACTCCCGGATAGGTTTTTGGAGCAGGCATTGCTATGGTGTCAGACATTCTACTATTTTTCTGACAATTTAACTTTCTGAAGTTCTGATATTTTAGAGCTTCCTACAGAAAACATAGCAATTCTAAATTCATTCTGCAACTTTTCTAATACAGATACACAGGCTTCGGTGCTTTCTAAAGCAGGAGCGAGCAGGGGCTTTGCTGCCGTTGCTAGTTTGGCTCCAAGCGCGACTGCCTTGGCTATATGAATACCATTTCGTATTCCGCCACCGGCAATAAGATTCAAACCTTTTATACTCCTATTAATCATTAGTGCTTCTGCGGTAGGTATCCCTTCTGCCTTGAAAAGATCTCCAAGGTCGTCTGTTCTTCTGTATCCTTCAACCCAAGACCATGAAGTTCCGCCCGTTCCAGAAACATCAATCCATTTAACACCTATCTCGGCAAGTCTTCGAGCTGTTTCATGATCGATTCCTGTTCCGACCTCTTTTATAACGATTGGTTTATGGACTTTAGGAATGATTTTTTCAAGCTTTGGAATTAGTTCCTTGAAATTCGTATCTCCTTCTGGTTGAACAGCTTCCTGAAGCGGATTAACATGAAGAAATATTCCATCAGCATTGACCGAGTCAATGATTCTGTTGATCTCATCTGCTCCATATCCGTAGTTAATCTGCACCAGCCCCATGTTGGCCAATAAAGGTACGCTGGGGCAGTATTTTTTGACATCAAAACTTTTGACTGATTCTGGTTTTCTAAGAATAACTCTCATGGAACCAAGGCCAAGAGCAACGCCCACCTCTTCTGCCGCTTCTGCAAGACGGCTATTGATTGAGTAACCTTTTTCTGGACCTCCCGTCATCGAAGAAATTATGAAGGGGAAAGATAGTTTGGCTCCAAGAAATGAAGCCGTTGTATCAATATCCTGCATATCGATTTCAGGTAAAGCCTTAAAAGGCAATCTATATTTATCAAACGATGACGGCAAAGGCTCAACATTTTTTTTGAGTACAATGTTGATATGGTCTAGTTTTCGCTCATTTATGTTGTCGTCAAATTCTGCCATGGCTATTTTGCCTCCTCTGTAACTCTATATTCTCTGATCCCTGTAACTTTAACCGATCCGGGATAGCTTTGTGTCTCTTCTATTTCTTTGGCAATCTTATGGCTAAGAAGAGTTACATCCTCGTCGCTAGCGACATCTGGTTTAAAGATTACGCGAACTTCTCGACCGGCGTGTATAGCGTAGGCCTCTTTAACCGATTCGTATTGCTTGGCAATGTCTTCGAGAGCTTTAACTCTTTTTACATAGTCTTCGTAGTTATCTCTTCTGGCGCCGGGTCTTGCTCCAGATATTGCATCTGCTATTTGAACAAGAATAGCTTCGGTTGTTTTTGGTTCGATGTCACCGTGGTGTGATTCTACTGCGTTAGCGAGCACCTCGTCTTTTAGATACTTTCTTACAATATCGCCCGAGATATGATGATGAGGCTTGCCTTCGATCTCATGGGTAAGCACTTTGCCTATATCGTGAAGCAGGCAAGCTTTTTTAGTTAGTTCGACATTGGCTCCGACCTCAGAGGCAAGTTGTGCACCAAGGTTGACCATTTCCATGCTGTGCTTAACCAGGTTTTGTCCATAACTGTATCGGTATTTAAATCTACCTAGCAGTTTGATAACTTCTTGAGGAAGATCGCTGAAGCCTGCATCGTAGGCCATTTTTTTCTCCGGTTCGTTTAATTTCTTTGGCAAGTTCGTTCTTAATGTTTTTGATAGTGTCTTCGATGCTACCAGGATGAACTCTGCGTCCTTGAGAAGTTTTTGTAAGGCTAAAGCAGCAACCTCTCTTCTGATTGGATCAAAACAAGATAGAGTGACTTGATTTGGAGCTTCGTCAACAATGATATCGACTCCTGTAAGTCTTTCGAAGGTTCTAATGTTGCGACCTTCTTTACCTATGATTTTTCCTTTAACTTCTTCGCTTTCAATATCGATAGTGGTTGCTGTACTTTCAGAAACATAATCGGTTGCACTTTTTTTGCATGACATCGATTAATATTTCGCGGGTCATATCTTCGGACTTGGAATTGATTTGAAATTCTGCCTCTTTAATTTTTTTGGCGATCCAAGAGGTGAGCTCTTCTTCGGTTTCTTTTATGAGAGCTTCTTTTGCTTCTTCTCGACTAAGTCCGGCAATTTTTTTGAGTTCAACGGCTAACTGATCTCGTACTTTGCGAACATCTTTTTTGGCCTGTTCAAGAGCTCGTTCTCGTTTTTCGATTGCCCCGAATCTTTCATCCAGTTCTTTGGAGCGATTAAGAACTTGTTTTTCACGATCATCGAGTCGTTTTTCTTCTTTTTCAAGTTCTAGCCGAGCCTCTCGACTTTTTATTGATTGATGCCTGCTTTAATTGAGACACTTCTTTTTTCTGCTTCTAGCAGAATAACTTTTTGCTTTTTTCACTTGCTTTCGCAATTGCCTCGTCTTCGCTAAGGTCGACATATTTTTTATCTTTTAGCTGGGTTTCAAGAGCATTTTTTTGCTTTGATAACAAATATGTTCCGCCGACTCCTCCTGTGGCAACTATGGAAAGTACGATTAATGCTATGACTTCCATGTTATTAACTAATAATAAACGAAAATAAAACTACAAATTTGGCAATGTATATTTATGCCGTCTTGGATGTGAGGGGTGAGTTGCCACAAATAAGATTATTGCAGCAGATGCCTGTCTAACAATTGCTTTCTTAGACTAAGATTGTTCGAAGATTCCGTTAAAATAAAAGTATTTTTCAGCATTTGTTTTAAAAAAATTCAGGTCTATTAACCCTTTGTAAACATTCCAAAGACTACCCTGATGATACTTTGTATGACAGTGATAGTCAAGATGGTAGATTCACGCAGGATACGCGGGTATTATTCAAAGAGGTCGCTAAATGCTCTAAACAGTCTGTCCAGAAAAGTACCTTTATAATTTGGATTAACTCCGTCGTGTTGTTTAACTATTGTTTTGTCTGAATTTATTTTTTGATATTCGGTAATTTTTTGCTGCATTTCTGCAAGCGAGAGGTTCTTTTCGTTAATTGACTGTTGCATATTATCGAGTATTCTTTGTTGATCAGCAGTTTGATTTCGCAGTCTAATAAGCTCTGTCTGTTGATCGTTAAACTTCTTCTTCGTTTTTAGAATTTCTTGCCTGGCTTTAACTAAGTCTGCATGCTCTTGAGAGTCAATCATCTTCTTGATTAATTGATCTTCTGTTATTCCAATATTCAGAAAGTAATTCAAATCGTTCTGGTTAGGCTCTCTTCCTAGTATTTTAATGTAGTGCTTAGTAATCATGTCTTTTCGTTCATCTCTAGTCATCATCGGCTTCATCCCTCCGCCAGCAGGAGAGGATAGGGGTCGATTTGCGAACGGATCTGTGTTAGATATAGTTGATGGTGGTGTGTAAGTAGTAGTTGGTCTTGGGGCTGGAGTAACAGAGCCGTGGTCAGAGATGTTTGTAATTGGTGCAGGGGTAGGAGTTACACTTGCTGGAGAGGGTGGTGTTGGATGGTATTTGATCCAGCAGGCAATGAATCCTTGAACTCGATACCGAAATATTTAAGTATTCCTTTGGCAATTCCGCGTCCTACTTTTTCGATGTTTTCAGGTTTCTTGAGGAATTCTGCATCATCGTTATTATCAATGAATCCGCATTCAATTAATGCTGCAACAGGAAGGGTTTCATGCAGGAAGGCAAGTGATCCGTATTCGTGATCGTATTCGCTATGTGCACCATTGTTTTTGAGTCCGGTTTCTTCGGCAGTCTTTTGTAAGATATCTTCAGCAAGCGCTTCTGATTTGTTTTGACCTTCATCTTCGTACCATCCTTCTAGGCCACTGTCGCCGCCACTATTCAAATGCAGTTCGATACAAACATCATTATTTTCTTCAGCATAGCCGGATTTGTTAATCCATTCAATTCTTTGTGAGACATCAAGATCGGGGGGTACAGAAAGAGAAATTATGCCGTTAGCCCTTAAATGAGGCAGAGTGGCCTTAGCAATTTGTCTAATCACATCGACTTCTCTGAGACCATTAGCAATAGTGCCCGGATTCGAGCTAGAGTGACCTGTCGATATAATTACTCGTGGCATGATCTTTGCTGATACAGGCACATTATAGCAGAAGCTAGTCTGTTAATTGTTTGTATATCTTTTTTAATTCGTCGTCGTTCTTGAATGGAATAACGATTTTTCCACCTCTCGCAGATCTTTGCAAGGATACTTTTTCGCCATATGATTTTCGGAGGCGAGATTCAATTGTTTGGGTATATTCATCCAGAATTCTCTCGTTTCTTTTCTTTGGCTTTGTTTTATGACCTTGGTTCAGTCTGCGAACGAGTTCCTCTACAGCTCTAACGCTGAGCTTGTCACGAACGGTAATCTTAGCAGCCTCGACCATTGTTTCTTTTGATACTAGACCTAAAATTGCTCGAGCATGGCCTTCGCTGATTTTTTCGTCTATAAGTAGCTTTTTTACTTGTTCAGGAAGAGTTAATAAACGCATCTTGTTAGCAATCGCAGGACGACTGTATCCAACTTTTACAGCGATGTCGCCTTGACCAAGCTTGAACATTTTTATCAACTGTTCAAAGGCGAGTGCTTCTTCGAGCGGATTAAGATCTTTTCTTTGAATGTTTTCAACTATCGCCAGTTCTAGCATTTGTTGTGGCGAAGCTTCTTTTACTACGACTGGAACAGTTGGCATTTTAGCGAGTTTTGCCGCTCTCCATCTTCTTTCTCCGGCAATCAATTCGTATTTGCCTTCGCTTTTTTTTGTAACAATAAGGGGTTCAATGACGCCGTGTTCTCGCAGTGAGTCTGCTAACTCTACAAGTGTTTCTGGTTTGATTTCTGTTCTTGGCTGATAGGGGTTTGGCAAGATTTGTTCAATAGGCAGATTAGCTATGTACGCCTGATTGATCTGAGACATAGTGTCTTCAGCGATTAAAGATGATAACCCTTTTCCTAATGCCATTTTATTGATTTAAACTAAATTAACTATATCTAAGAAATGATCAACTCTCAAGACGGAATTTCTTGGCCGATTACAGAGAAATGATTATCTTGGTCAAGTCTCATCTCTAGGATCTTAAAGGTATCTTGTAAGGCAAGTTTAAGAGCTTCTTCGTTAAAATGGAACTGCTTGAAGTATTCTTGTTTTGGTGCAAGCTTTGAAGGAACAACTAAAAACAATAATCCACCCGTTCTAAGTAAGCGATTTATTTGTGACAATGTCTCGATAAATTCGGTTGTCGATTGGTAGCTGAGTGAATCCACAGCAAAGACTCCATCAAAAGATGCATCTGAGAATGCTTTAATCTCTTGATGAATATCAGCAATACTTGCTCTCCCGGGAAGGTTCTTTTCTTGAAGCCATTTTTGAGCAGTATCAACTGCAGCTGGAGAAAAATCCAGCCCCTGAACATCGAAGCCGTTTTCGGCTAAAGGTATAAGGTGTCTACCGCTACCACAACCAAGATCAAGAACACTGACCACGCCGTGAGCTTTGAATACATTGACCACAGATGGAAAGAATGGATGAGGTTCGAGGTGGAATCTGTTGTTTTTGGTATAAAAATCCTCCCAGTTTTTTTGTCCATTCATTGGTATATAGGGAATAATAAGCTTTTTTTATTCTACAATATACAGATCTTTATTCCCAGACGCTTAGGTATTATCATGTAGACATGCAAATAATAATTACTGTCTCAATCATTTTTGGAATTGTTTCTGTTCTGATGTTGCTTATGGCTCGTGTCTGGTACCATCGAAGAATCTATCCAGAATCATTACACAAAAAAAGGTTTTACATATCAAAATACCCCCGGCACAGGCATTGAATCTTGCAAAAGTTAAGAACTTCTTCGACTTGTTGTATGAAGAATTAGATGAAAACTCTCTTGTAAGTGCAGAACTTATTGCAGGTGTTTACGGTATGCATTTTTTTATTTAGCTGTGAAGACTCCTTTTCGACTCAACTAAAAAGGCTGCTTGAGAAGTCATTCTTGGGTGTAAAAGTCACAGAAGTAACAGATTATGCTTCTGGTCTTGCGCATACGACAAAGATTATCAGTGCTGCTGAATATGCAAACATAGGAAACATCCTTCCAATCAGATTGTTTACAGACAAAACAAATGATCCATTGCAGAAGCTGTTTGCCGTTTTGCAGAGTGTCGATTCTCCTGAAGAAGTATGGATGGAGTTCGTTTTCAGAAAGGCTGATCTATCAAAAGTAAATATCGAAGATATCTGGAAAGAACTTCCCCCCTTACAGCAAAGATTATTAGTAAACAAGCGCTCACAGAGATGCTTCCAGATAATTATCAGGGTGCTTGTAAAGACGCAGAATAGAAATAATGCACAGCTACTCTTTAATGAAATTAATTCTGTCTTTTCAAGATTCGGGTATCATCAGTTCGCAGAAATAAAAATGCAAATTGAAACTGAGGATGACATTTATCAACATATAAGAAAATTCCTGATTGGTAAAACAAGAGGTGAACGCTTAAATCAGATTGAAAAATATGAATTACGATTTCTGCCGGAAAATCAAATAGGTTATTTCTCGTCGCAAGAGTTGGCTGCCTTATATCATTTCCCGGATATGGAATTAAAAAGTGTTGTTCCAGAGGAGAAGGAAGTCGAGGTGCCAAGAACTGAGATGAAACAAGAATCTGCAACAACGCAACAGCAAGTTCAAGTTGAAGCATTAGCTGGCGTTTCAACAGATCTGTCCGATATAAAGCCTGTTGAACCCACAACTAGAGAAGGCGATCCCTTGGCTCCTGCAGAATCATCTCCGAGCGCACTCAATCCAAATGATTACGACACCTTCGAGGACAGTTAATTCTGAGGGAGATAGGTAAACGAAGAGAATACTTGATCGCATCCATTGACATTACTTTCGTCTGCAAGACATTGAATCTCGATCCAGACTCCATTTAATTCAACTGTCTTAATGAAACAATTTTCTTTGTTTGCTGATTCGTCTGCACTGCATCCTAGATTATCGACTTCAGGATTGGCAAATCGACCATATAAATACATATTGTCTTGTTTAATGCGTCCTAATTCTGGTGAGAAGTTATTGGACAAGTTTACAAAGCTACTATTATCTTCAAAATACTCAAAGTCGATAGCAGACAATGCTTCAATTTCTATTGAGAAATCACTTCCTTTAATAATACTTTTTTCATAAGAGGGGGTTTGTATTGTGATCGGACTGGATGTTGAGAAAATTAATTCGCCCTTAAGTTTTTGTGGTGTTGATTCTTCAGTGCCTCGAATGGCTATTGAGTAATGCTTGGTTTCTGTTGTTGTGTCATCTGTGGGTAAAGGTTTTATATCTGGATCTTGAGACGGACTACTACAGGAACTTAGCACAAATAAGCATAAGATCATCAAGATCAGATACTGTCGAAATAAGTTTTTATTGGTATTTTTGAGCGACCTCATTGGCCAAAGATTTATAAGCTTGTGCACCTTGTGATAATGGATCATAATCCGAGATTGCTTTTCCGTGAGAAGGAGCTTCTGATAATCTTACATTTCTGGGAATTATTGTTCTAAATACTTTGTCTCCGAAAAACTTTTGTACTTCTTCTGTAACCTGTTTTGCCAGATTTGTTCTTGAATCGTACATGGTAAGAATAACGCCTCCTATCTCTAAGCGAGAGTTAAGTCTGTTCTTTACAATTTTGATCGTGTTAATGAGTTGACCAAGCCCTTCTAGAGCAAAGTATTCTGCTTGTACCGGTATGTAAGCCTGATCGCTTGCGGTTAGAGCGTTAATTGTAAGTATCCCAAGTGAAGGCGGACAGTCGATAAAGATAAAGTCAAAGCTGTCTTTTACTTTTGCCAAAGCACCCTTTAGAATAGATTCTCTGGATAGCGCTGATACGAGCTCAACTTCTGCCCCAGCCAATTCTATTCCCGCAGGTGCCAAGAATAGATTGTTATAAGGGGTCGCTAGAAAAATCTGGGATATGTCCATATCTCCGGTAAGAACATCGTAAACAGTGTTACTTATCTTTTTTTCTGCTCCATTTTGAACTGTCATCCCAAAACCTAAGCCTGATGTTAGGTTAGATTGTGGGTCAAGATCGACAAGGAGAACTTTTTTACCCTTTTCGGCCATGAACACACCTAGATTAATAGTTGTGGTCGTTTTTTCCGACTCCTCCTTTTTGGTTGATTATTGAGATTATCATTGATTACTGTTTTGTTCTGTAAACTCACCTTGTCTAATAATACCAAATTTGTTTACGGGCCAGTATCTGAAGAATACCCGTCCTTTTAGATTAGATCTTGAAACAAATCCAACCTCGATAAATCTTGAATCTTTTGAGTTCTCTCGATTGTCTCCCATAAGAAAGTAATGACCGGAAGGAACAACAAGTTCTTCACCTTCGCTAAGAAATGCCTGTGACCTGAAGGGGACACGGGTTCTAGTCGTTGTGGGAATATATCGTTCGTCGATCTTTTGTCCGTTTATGAAAACCTTGTCATCCTCAATTTTAATTCTGTCACCTGGAGTAGCGATTACTCTTTTAATAAGATCTGTGCCTTTGTTGTCGAATATAACGACATCCCCACGCTTGTAGTTGTAGTCAATGTTTAATGCCTTGGCAATATCGCTGTCACCAAACCACTGAACAACCTTGTTTGTAAGAAGTAATTCAGTATTTTTAAAATTAGGTTCCATTGATTGACCTTCAACCTGATTGGGGATTGCAATAAACATATAGACAACTACGCTTATTGCCAAGGCGATAATAACGGTTTGTAATATGTCTACAAAGAAAGCCCTGGCTTTATTAGCGGGCTTGTATTCTATCGGAGTTGCTATTGGTCCTGTTGTTAGTGCCATCTTGCTTGCTTAGTATAACTTTAAAACCAAGTGGGATCAATCAAGATTAGTTGTGCCTCTTCCAATGATTCCGAAAGCGTTGAGTGGCCAGTATCTAAGAAATACCCTTCCAGAAAGATTTTCTGCAGGGACAAAGCCGACATCTGAAAACCTTGAATCTTTGCTGTTCGGTCTATTGTCTCCAAGTATGAAAAAGTGATCATCTGGAACCACAACTGTTTCTCCTTCGCGAAAAGTCGCTTGTGATCCGAAAGGCATAAAAGTCGGTTTATCTAGTGGATCTATGTAATCTTCGTCTAGCAGTGTGTCGTTTACATAAACTCTGCCGTTTTCGACCTTAACAAAATCTCCAGATTTAGCAATTATCCTTTTAATAAGAAGAATATCTTCGAAGGGAAATACAACGACATCGCCTCTATCATAGTCGTAATTTAAGCTTGCCCCGATTGGAGTATTTCTAAACAGGTTTATAGTTTTATCTGTGAACAGTTGTTCTTTATCGCGGAAGTTTGGTTCCATAGATACTCCGTCAACCTGGTTTGGAAGGAGAATTACTAAATAGAGGAGTACGACAACAACAAGACCAATTGCCAAGAATTGAAGTAAATTGACAAATTTGCCACATTTACTGCTTTGTTTTGTTTCGTTGTAAAAAAACTCATTTGTTTTAATATCGGCAGCCATTGTTGTTTATTCCTTATTAATTTTCACCATCAGTTTAATTCCATCGAGCACGATTTGTTTCCAATCTTCTGAAACCTCTTTTGATCTGGTAAGTGCTTTTGCACCTGTACCTTCTTTAAGGGTGTCTTCTAGCAGATTGAACACATTGGCAATATCTGCGTCTTCACAGTAATAATGGAGATTGATCTTGTCACTCAATTGTAGACCAGTTTGTTTTCGCAAGTCTTGGACATGCCTGATTATTTCGCGAGCTATTCCTTCGCGTTTTAGCTCTGCGCTAATGTTAAAATCGACTGCTATCTTAATGTTCGCCTGCTCGTCTTCGGCGAGAACCCAGCCTTCTGATGTAGTAATTTCTTTTTCCTCGTCCACGGTTTTAATGTTTAGCTCTTCACTTATCAGATTCTTCATCCATTCCTCTATCTCGAAATTTCTTGAAGGTTCTGAGTCAGACTTAATCTCTATCTCTGACAGAGGCTGTCGAACTTTAACGCCATGTTTTACTCGAAGAGCTTGACCAAGAGCAACTATGCTTCTGACTTTTTCCATTTGCATAAGTATCAAGTCTGACTTCTCAAGAAAGTCCTTGTCTGTTTCGGGATAATCACACAAATGAACAGATTGCGGGATGTTCTGCAATCTTTTTGCACTTAGGTTTAAATAGATCGCCTCTGAAAGGAATGGTGTGAATGGCGCTAGCAATTGAATGTACTCGTTAAGGACATAATACAAAACATCCATTGCCTGCTGATCTCCGGATGCAAAGCGATCTCGAGATCTTCTTATGTACCATTTTGACAAATCCTCAAGAAACATTGGGAGCTCTCTGAGGGCCGCAGGCAGATTATATTCATTCATGCGTATTCTTACCTCGCGGATGATCATCTGTAACTTTGCTATTATCCATTGATCGAGTTTGTTGTCGATGTTGCTGAACGGTACTTTGTCCCATATCTCGTTTGGATTGTCTGTCAGAGCTTGGACAAGTTCTGCTGATGGTTGCCAATTATGCATATTTGCATAGGTAACGAAGAACGAGTAACTGTTCCATAATGGCAGTATAAAGTTCCTAACTTGTTCGCTAATATTTTTTTCGTCGATATTCATGTCGTCTCCAACCATTAATGGAGAGGCCATTAGATATAATCTCAGGGCTTCTGCTCCGTAGGTTTCGAGGACGCCTTTGGGGTCGGGATAGTTGCCGTAGCTTTTACTCATCTTTCTTCCGTCGTTTCCAAAGATGATTCCTGTCGTAACGACATTTTTAAAAGAGGGTTTTTTCATTAATGCTGTTGAAAGAACATGCATAACATAAAACCAAGCTCGGGTTTGTCCGATATATTCAACGATGTAATCTGCCGGATAGCTGGCTTCATACTTTTCTTTATTCTCGAAAGGGTAGTGAACTTGAGCGTTAGGCATAGAAGCACTGTCCATCCATACATCAAGTACTTCTGGGACGCGGGTAAGCTCTCCATGTTCTCCTTTTAACTTGATGCTGTCGATTTTGGGTCTATGGAGATCAAGCATCTCGTCTCCTGTAAAGAAGTAGGTTATAAATTCTCCTTTTTTGACCTGCATCATAAGAACCTCGTTTAGGTTTCTTCCTTCAACAAAATGTCTGATTAGTGAAATCATTAACTCTGAAGTTGAAGCCAAGATGTACTTACCTTTATTGTTGTCCAGAAAGATCTCGAATTCTTTTCTGAGTTCGTACAAATGCTCTTTTAGGCTTTGTTGAATATCTGCCTCTGCAAGTGAGCTGACTTCTTCTACGCCTTTGCTTTGTAGCAGTTCTTGTAGAGTGTTCTGTATTTCGTTTGTTAGAGAAGGGGATCCAAGAAACTGTACTTCTTGAGGTTCGAGTTTATTTCGTTGTGCAAGTTCGGTCAAAGACTGCACGGCATTGCTGCCTGCAGAAGTTATTATCAGGTCAAACTTCTCGTTTTCAAGTCTAGTATTCGTTGTTGTAGTAATTTTATCCTCATCCGCCAGATTAAGGAACAGAACCTTAGTTATCGGCTCGATAGATTTTTCACGAAGTTCATCTCTGGAACCGATAACTATTCTTTCTACAACAGTTCCAGCTTCTTCTCGTTGCCAGACAGGTAAAGGCGTACCCCAGAATCTGGTTCTTGAGATGCCCCAATCGGGAGCCATTTCTATTCCTTTCTTAAAGCGTCCGTGTTTTAGATGCGCAGGAACCCAATTAATCTTTTCGTTATTTGCCAAAAGCTCTGGCTTCATTTTCTGAATGTTTATGAACCACGAGTGTTGAGCTCTTTGGATAAGTGCTACTCCTGATCTTGGCGAAAATGGGAATCGATGAACAATCCTTTCGCTTTTGAATAGAATATTCTTATTCTTCAGGTCTCTTGTTATGATGCTGTCTGCATCTTTTATGTACATGCCCGCGTAATCCACAACATAGCTGTTGTATTTACCTTCGTCATCGATTACATCAACGGCAATATCTATACCGTTGTCTTTACCCATTTCTGTGTCAATCTCTCCGAAACCTGGGGCTGAGTGAACAATTCCCGTTCCGTCTTCCATATGTACCATGCCTTCGTACGCATAGACTTTATGGTCATTTTCTTTTGAAGGGATGAAATCGAATGGTGGTTGATAAGAAAGCCCAAGTAATGTTTCTCCTTTGAAGGTATCTAGCTTTTCGAAATCCATTCTGTCAAGAACAGCTTCAATTCTTTTTTCTGCCAAAATCACTTCTTCGTGAACAACGGCTTTTTCATAGTCGTGAGCTTCTTGAACAAAAGCGTCGTTTATGGCTTGAACTTGAGAGATATCGAGTCCGGCAATTTTGGGTGGATAGATACCTTCGCTGTCTGTAACTTCTTTGCCAAACCAGCTAGGCGGAACAAACTGATTTGTAGCTTTCGCACTAGGAAATTCGACTTCAATAACAGTTAAGCCGGATAAGTTGTTTTGATATACATCAATCTCTGCTGTCAGCTTCTCGTCTAAAGGATAATAGTATCGAACTTTTACAACTTTGTTTTGCGCTTTTTTAATAAGCTCAACATATTTATCTTTACTGATTTCTTCTGTGTTCTCAAGAAGACTACCTGTTGTATCTGATCCCCTTGCAAATGACTTTTTTGTAAGTTCATATTTGTTGTCGATTTTTCGAATTCGGACATCTTTATAAACTACACCATCAGTTTCGTCGTAGCTCTCGAGATATGCCTGCGTTATTTGTGACTGCTTAGCTTTTCTTATGTCTGCCGGAAGCTCATTGAGCAACCAGGCTCGTTCGATTTCGCTATCAAGTCTGGCTACTCTAACTAGACAATAGTTTTCTTGTGGATCTACGACTAGTGCCTTGTTGGCGGGTAATGTCCAGGGAGTGGTCGTCCAGGCAAGGATAGATTTGCCTTGCAAATTACCTTCTGAAGTTATTGGAAATTTGATTGTAACGGCTGGATCTTCAACATCTCCATAAGAATTATCCATAGCTATTTCGAAGTTCGAGATCGGCGTCCCAAGAATCGTGTCATACAACGATGTTCTAACTCCTTCGTATATGTAGCCGTTTTCGTATAGCTGTTTAAAGTTCCACATTACGGATTCCATATAGTCCTGGTCCATTGTTTTATAGCTATTGTTGAAATCAACCCAGCGTCCAATTTTTTCAATGTAGAATCTCCATTCTGCAGAGGTTTCTCTGGTGTATGTGTAGCAGCGGTCGATAAATCTTTGTACTCCGTAGGCTTCGATGTCTTTTCTGGTCTTTAGTCCCAGTTCTTTTTCTACCTTTGACTCTATTGGCAATCCATGACAATCCCAACCCCAGACTCTTTCAACTTTTTTGCCAAGCATTGTCTGGTATCTAGGAACAACATCTTTGGCAATGCTTCCAAGCAGGTGTCCGTAATGTGGAAGTCCGGTAATGAAAGGTGGTCCATCATAAAAAACATATCTTTCAGAATCGTCGCGATTGGAAATTGATTTTTCGAAGATCGAATTTTCTTTCCAAAATTTATTTATCTTAGATTCAAGGTCTGGAAGGTTAAGTTTGGGATTTACCGGATCAAACATGAAATCATTGTTGATAAGTTATTTTTTGAATGGCTCATTATATCACTCCGCTGATTCTCCTGCAGTCCCACCTTCTTTGCTGGCTCTATAAAGTCTTTCTAGGATAGCCAGAAGGAGGAGTCCGAAATCGTCTGCTACTCCGAGTGGTATAAGAACATCGGGGATAAAATCTATCGGCCAGATAAAATAAAGCAACACTAAAATCAAAAGAATATTTCTTTTTTAAAAAGTTTTTCATAATGCACTATAATCGCTTACTGACAGTATGATAACATTTGCACAGATAGATATGATACTCTGAAGAGTAATTAATTGTTAATAATAATCTATGGCAAACGATGATAGCTCACTTGTAGATGATTTCAATCAATTGAAAGCAGAAGATCCTTCAGCTCAGACAGATGGATTCTATGCAGATGATGTTCAGGCCGCAGCTTTAGCAGACAATCAAATGGAAGCAGATCTTCTGGTTGAAGACGATGATGTTCCTGTTACTAGCGGAGAAATGGAAATTGGGGATCTTGATGTAGAAAGCGATGAAGTCAGCGAAGACGAAGAAGCCGTCCCCGGAAGCGATAATGTTATTGGATAAAGACCATGGCAGTAAAAAACTATCAAGCAACAGTTTCCATAAAAGAAGAGGTAGCCAAGTCGACTTACCTTGTTAGGTTCTCTCTACCAGAAAACGAAACGATGGACTTTCTTCCCGGACAGTTCGTTACAATTGCGGTTGCTCCGAACGCTCGTCGTAGTTACTCAATTGCTTCGTCGCCAAGTCATAATACATATGTCGAAACATACGCAGACACTTTTGCGGGCGGTCCTGGCTCTCAGTTTTTCGAGAATGTAAAAGTTGGCGATCAGGTATCTTTTCTTGCTCACTTGGCAAGTTCGTCTATAAGTCTGATAACAAACCAGTCTACTTCTATGCTACGGGAACAGGACTTACGCCATTTCTATCCATGATAAGCTATGCACTCGAAACCGAAGGAACAAAGAGAGATATTTTTCTGAAACAGGGATTTAGAAACGAAGAAAATGTCTTTGCCAAAAAAATCTTAAGCGATCTTTCCGCTCGTTTCTCGAATTTCCATTATGAGATATGCCTATCGCAACCAACCGATGAATGGCAGGGTACTAAAGGAAGGATAACAACTACAATAGAAGCGATTACAGATACTGATATTGATGTATACATCTGTGGAGCAAAGCAAATGATTGCCGATGTTGAAACTGCCTTTAAAGAAAAGGGCGTTCCTCCACAACAAATATACTATGAGCAGTTCTATTAAGGTTTCTTTGCTATTAACTTGTTTGCTGGCTTTCGTACTCGGCCTGCTCGTGTTTGTGCGTTCTTCTTTGGCAATACCTTCGGCCTTTACGATTGGTCCATTGACTGTTAGGTATTATGCACTAGCAATAATGGCTGGAGTACTTCTTGCTTTGTATCTTTTTCATGAGGAGAAAAAAAAGTACAAGCAGTTCTCGTCTTTTCAAACAGAAGACGCTTTGCTGTGGGCGTTTTGTACCGGCAATAGTTCTAGCAAGGATCTGGCACTTCATTGCAGAATATCCCTCATACAGTTCTGATCCATTGCAAATATTCTTTGTTTGGCAGGGTGGCTTAACAATCATGGGCGCTGTGCTTGGAGGAATAGTCGGAGCAAGTTTATATGCTCGAAAAGTGAATGTGAAACCTCTCGAAATAATTGACTTGGCAATTATATTTGTGCCACTCGCGCAACTGGTAGGAAGATTTGGAAATTTTTTTAATCAGGAGTTATATGGGCCTGTAACAAATCTCCCTTGGGGTATGTATGTTGATGAAACCAAGCAATTTCATCATCCCGCCTTTTTATATGAGCAGGTACTTAATCTGCTCCTTTTTCAGCTGCTTTATCAACTGTATCGGAAGAAAATGCCTCTGGGTAAAGGCATTTATCTAACTGTATATATTCTTGGTTATTCGGTGATTCGTTTTAGTCTAGATTTTTTCAGAATGGATAGAAAAATACTTTTTGATTTGACAAGTCCGCAATTGATTGCAATACCTACTGCTATTATGGCAATGGTAATTTTATTCAGAATTTGGAATCAGAGTTATGTCTCAAAACAAGCTTAAAATTCTTTTTTTTGGATCGGGTACATTTGCTGCGCCGATTCTGAGAAAGTTGTTAACGATTGATAATTATGACATTTGCGGTGTTGTAACGCAGCCCGATAGGCCTTCCGGCAGAAGGAAAGAAATGACTGCGGTGCCAGTGAAAAAATTATTGGATGAAAATGGTTTTGCCTCTGAAAAGATATTCCAGCCAGACAAAATTAAAGATGAGTATGTTCAAATTCTAAATAAGGCAAAGCCGGATTTGATTCTTGTTGCAGATTACGGACAAATTCTTCCGGAGTCGCTACTTGATTTTCCGCAATACAAAAGTATAAATATTCATGCATCACTCCTTCCTAAATGGAGAGGAGCGGTTCCGATTAATGCTGCCATTCTTGCCGGAGAAAGGACAACTGGAATAACCTTTATGCGAATGACAGCCGGTCTTGATGAAGGACCAATGTTATCCAGAAGGGAAGTTCCGATCTCTGAGCAGGATAATAGAGCAACCCTAGAACTGAGTCTTGCCCAGCAGGCAGGTGATATGCTCGCAGATGTAATTGACGGCTGGGTGAACGGCTTACTTGTTGAGCAACCACAAGACAACTCGTTGGCAACATATGCTCCTGCTTCCTTGATCTCTAAAGATAAGGCAAAGTTTTCAGTTGATGTGACCCCAGAAGAGCTTCAGAGATTAGTCAGAGGGATGTACCCATGGCCCGTTGCCTGGTGTAACATCTCTTTAGAAGGAAAGCAGAAGAGGTTAAAAGTTTACCGAGCAGATATTGATAAGGATTTGAATAATGCAGATTCTTCAGAAAAACCCGGAAACATATTTAAAAATTCAGGCAGATTGTTTCTGAGATTAAATGAAGGGAATATAGAGTTACTGGAATTGCAACTCGAAGGTTTAAAACGAATGCAGGCATCTTCATATCTATACCTGTCTTCTCTTGAAGAAACATATATACTTTAAGAATGTACGAATACGAATTATTTCGATTTCTTGCTAAATGGCGAAAGGCGGGTAAATACCCACCGGCTTCAGCCTGGCCGGGTTATTTGCAATTCGGCAGTTCCATCTGGGCGACTATTAACAAACTTCACAGCTTTACGGCAACAGATATGCATGAGTACGAGGCAAGTTTTTTTGCAGAAGGAGAAAAAATCATTACGACAAAACCGATCCGTGGAAGTGAGGCAAGTGTAACAGCGAGCCATTCTTTCCAAGTAAAATATATTCCGGATAATGGCAGGGGTGTATATCAAAAACAGGTGATACTTGATGGGTCCGTGATAAATCGCGAGACAGTTCTACCTAACAATGTTCCTCAAGAAATTGTTGCTGGATTTTGTTCAATGTACATACTCACCCTAAGCACTTCAATTCCAATAACGAAGAAACCTATGGATTTTTTTCTCCTGTTGATGTAGGTAGTCTTCTGAAATCAAAGGCCTACTTAATGGGTCTAGTTACAAGTGAGTTCTGGCTTTGTTGTAAAACGGATAGAGTTATTTCTGAAGTCGGAACCGTTGGTGAAGAAATGTTAATGCGTATCACAGAAGAGGCATACTCAGGCAACTCATTTTTAAATGATGTTATTCGCACCGAAATGAAGAACTGGGGACTAATATTCTATCGGGGTGAGTTTAACGGCAAACTAATCAGAATCTAATTCATTTTATTGTCTTGTATGAGCTATAATGCTTACGACATGAAATTACGCAAACAAAAAAACAGCATTGATCTTCTTAGAGAGCTTATCAAGACGAATCTTAAGCTTAGATACAACGATTCTCTGCTCGGTGTTCTTTGGGTAATGATGAAGCCACTACTCAATTTCTTGGTTCTGTTTTTTGTCTTTAGCGCATTTCGAGGTGGCGTTGATAAAGAAAATTATGCGGCAAGTCTACTGATTGGATTAATTGTCTATACCTTTATTCAAGAGGGAATCACTTTTGGTATGAACTCTTTGCTTAGTATGCAGGGAATCATTTTAAAAGTTAACTTCCCAAGAAATCTGGCTGTGCTAAGTGCCGTGCTAGTTTCTATGATCAACTTCTTTATTAATTTGTTTATCATTTTGCTACTGACATTGTTTGTTAATTTTGTCCCAAATCCGCTAGGCGTATTGTATTTCTTTCTGATAATGCTTGTTATTCTGGTAATCATCTATAGTGCTTCTTTGATTCTTAGCATATTAGTCATTCGCATTCGTGATCTTGAAAACATAGTGCCGATCTTTTTTTCAATTACTCTTTTGGGGATCTGCAATCTTTCTACGATATAAATAGCTTATCCGGCACTGTCGGAGAGATAGTTAAACATAATCCAGTTGCCATTTTAATCGATGCCTCTAGGCAGGCTCTAATTAACGGTAGCTTTAATTATCTGCACGAGATGGCTTTTCTTGTAGTTGTAGCATTGGTAATGTTTGTAGTTTCTCGTTTGTTCTTCAATGTAGAAGTTAAAAAAATAGCAGAACATATATAAATGGATAAACCAATAATCGAAGTAAAGAATTTAGACAAGAATTTTGTAATCCCCAGAGAGAAAAGGGACACATTAAAAAGTTATGTGATTAACCCGTTTAGAAAGATTCCAAAAGAAACATTTCGCGCTCTAAACGATGTTTCGTTTTCTATCAATGCCGGAGAATTTGTCGGGCTGATTGGCAGAAACGGTAGTGGCAAAAGTACTCTTTTGCAGCTTATTGCAGGAATATATGCACCTACCTCAGGTAGCGTCACGGTAAGAGGAAGTATTGTTCCTTTTCTACAATTAGGAGTTGGCTTTAACGATAATTTATCCGGAAGAGAGAATGTTTTTCTAAACGGTGCAATACTTGGAATGAGTAGAAAATACCTTGAGAAGAAATACGAAGAAATTGTAGATTTTGCAGAAATTGAAGATTTTATGGATCTGCAACTGAAAAACTATTCCAGTGGCATGCGTGTTAGGTTGGCACTTGCGATTGCTGTTCAGGCAAAAGCAGACATCTATCTGTTAGACGAAGTATTGTCAGTTGGCGATGAATCCTTCCGTCAAAAGAGCTTAAAGAAGATGCAGGAAATGCTGACCAACGGAGCAACCGTTATGTATGTCAGCCATGGGTTGGAGTCAATCGAGCAAATTTGTTCTAGGGTTATTTATCTTGAAGATGGCAAGCTGGCATACGATGGTAATGTTACAGAAGGGTTGTCGAGGTATAGGTTCTCATTGTTAAATAAAGCTACAAGCAATAATGAGTCTCGATTCGGAAGCGAAAAGAAATCCGAAGAGAAGCCATTAATGGCTGATGTCAAAACAGAAAAGATCGAGATTGAAAGCATAATGATTGACGAGAGAGAAGATGGCTATGAAGTTGAAAGCAATAAAGACTTCTTGTTTAAAGTAAATGTCAAAATCCTTGAAGATATTGACGAAGACTTTTGGCTCGGAGCTATGTTTTCTAGTGTAGATATCCCAACTTCTGATGTTTACGGTTTCAGATATGACAACCTAGAAAAAAAGATACAACCAAAGGCCGGAGATCGATATTCATTTGAAATTAAGTCACCTTTTCCTTTTAATCCTGGTAGCTATGTATGTAAGTTTAAAATTGGATCGCATGTTCAAGTTAAAAGGGCTGCTCATCTGAAAGACATTGATTATTATCGTAAGGTGCACACAGAAGAACAGGGATACCTTCTAGCCAAGAGATCTTTCATTATTAACTGTTATGGTGAAGATCGTAGATACTATTCTTTAATCACATCTAAGAGTAGTATTTCCGTTGATAAAAAATAATGCTGGAAAACGAAGCCTATATGCATTATAATAACGGCTCAGCACTTTCTGATTGAGAATCTGTTTACAAAAATCTGCCAACAAGGTTAAAATCCTTATTAATTCTATATGATATCTAGGTAATATGAATCAGCCTCATGGTGGTGTTCTCATAAATCGCTTTGCAAATAAAGATAAACTTTCTTTTGATAATATAGCTCTGTCTATCGAGCTCGATGACGATCAGCTTAGTGAGGTTAAAAATATTGCAGTCGGAACATATAGTCCATTAAACGGCTACATGAATAAAGATGACTTTGAAAGTGTTCTTGAGAAAGCTAGGTTAACAAACGGAGTACCATGGAGTGTTCCTGTATTTCTGCCTGTTTCCAAGGTAGATTATCGATGCATAAAAGTTGGTGGTCAGGTATCCTTGCGTTACAAAGGCAAAGATATTGCGCTTATGGAGGTCTCTGATAAATTTACCTTCGATGCAGAAAAGTATGTAAAAAGTGTTTATGGCACAACAGACCCCAATCACCCTGGAGTGGCGATGATTAATTCGCTAAGTACTTATGTCATCGGAGGAGAAATCTGGGTGTATGAAGAACTTCCATCCAAGTATCTTGAATTTGATTTACCTCCACAAAAAACGAGAGAGCTATTCGCCGAAAAAGGCTGGAATACAGTCGTAGGTTTTCAGACTCGTAATGCAGCCCACCGTGCTCATGAATTCATTCAAAAGATGTGTCTTGAATTTGTTGATGGGTTATTCATTAATCCAATCATAGGCAAAAAGAAGAGCGGGGATTTTACAGACGAGGTCATCTTAGCTGTCTATAAAATGCTGGTAAGAGATTTTTATCCTGCCAACTCTACTGCTATCGGTGTTTATAGTTCGAGAATGCACTATGCTGGTCCCAAAGAGGCAATCTTTCATGCGATAGTTCGAAAAAACTTCGGTTGTACACATTTTATTGTGGGTAGAGACCATGCCGGCGTGGGCGACTATTACGACAAATTTGCAGCACACAGAATATTCGATGAGTTTGAAGATATCGGAATTGTACCTATGCGAGTAAGTAATGCCTTCTTTGATAAAAAATCCGATATGTATACGACTCAAAAGGCGTCACCATTCGGACCAGAACATTGGATTTCTCCTAGTGGGACAGAAGTGCGCAGACTAATCAAAGAAAAAAATTATAAAGACTTGAAGTATATTCTTCGACCAGAAGTTTTGGAAGAAATTCTTAAGTTCAAAGAGCCCTTCGTGTTATAGTAGATTTTTAATGCTTTAATATGAAGATAAGCAAGCCTTTCTGTCTTTGGTTTACAGGACTTCCTTCATCCGGAAAGACAACAACAGCATTAGCATTGAAAGATAAATTTACAGAGTCTGGAATAAATATCGTACATCTAGATGGAGATGTGGTTAGAAAGGGATTAAATTCTGACCTCGGTCTTTCTAAAGAAGATAGAGAAGAAAACAACAGAAGGGTTATTCATGTCTCCGAAATTGTTGTTGGTAGCGGCATTCCTGTAATAAGCTCTTTCATCTCTCCATATAAATCTACTCGAGATTTTGCCAAATTAACAATTCCAAATTATATTGAGGTGTTTGTAAATACACCTTTAAAAGAATGTGAGAGACGCGATGTAAAGGGCCTTTACGCAAAAGCTAGAGCAGGTGAAATAAAAGGGTTAACCGGATACGACGACCCCTACGAAGAGCCTCTTGCTGCAGATATTATTCTGGATACTGTTGACCACGATCTAGAAGAAAATATGATTCAAATAATTTCCTTTCTAAGACAGCAGAATTTCATTAATTAATATCTTAACTATTGAAAATGCAAAAACACATATACCACAAATATGTTTCAACGGATTACTTCAATATTGCTGTCAATATCTCTCTTCAAAACAATTACTTGTACGTAGAAACCCCAAAGGTCGCTTGTTCAAAGATTAAATCGATTATTGAATGTATAGAACTGGGCAGAAACGATGTTTATGAACATAAAAGTCGGGATTTGATCCATCACAGGTCACATGCGCCTCTTCTGTCACCAAGACAAGTCTTTGACCTTGAGAAATTAATAACTGAAAGGAAAATGTATAAGTTCTGTTTCGTTAGAAATCCATATACAAGGATACTCTCTGCCTATTTGAACAAGATTGAAGCAAACGAACCTGAGAAATATCAAATACTTTATCAACTGGGTCACCCTGCTGACCTGAACATAAAACTGACATTTCATGAATTCGTAAGCGCCATATATGAGACACCGCTTGCACACCTAGATCCACATTGGAAGCATCAGTATTATTTAACTTATCAAGATGATATTGATTATGATTATGTTGGAAAAATTGAGAATTTCCAAAAAGATTTCACTAACATCCTAAAAGTGATAAATAAGCGCAAGCTAGTATTTGACTTAGGTAGCAAGATCAATTCTACAGATACTGATAAGATGATGAAGAAGCTCTATACTCGAGAAATTCGAGACATGGTATATAATAAATATCGGATCGATTTTGATTATTTTGAATATTCTCCAGAGCTAAGCGTTTTTCCCGGTGAGAAGCCAAAAACCTGCGAAATGTTTGTAGATAAAAAAGTTAACGAAGATTATATTGGAGAGAGATATGCAGCACTTAAGGAGGAGATGGAAACGATTAATAGTACAAGACCTTGGAAAATGTATAAGAAAGTTAGAAAGACAATATTAAAGCGATAAGGGTTGTGTACAATAGCTGTCCAGCTACTTTATAAACTTAAGATATGGAAAAAACAAAAAAAGCAGCATGGCTGATTGATTATCCCATCAAGGGGTCTGGAGGACATAAAACATTCTTCTACTACATTAATCATCTGATAGAAATTGGTTACGAAGTCGATGTATATGTCTATGATTTTCTTGGAGTAAATGCTTCACCAGCAACTGACCCGTCTTCACTTGCTGCAGTTGTAGCCGACTATCTTATCCCTAGTCGGGCAAACTTTTATTATGGTTGGAAACCTAAAGGAGTCTACGATTTCATGTTTGCAACTTGGTTCCCGAATGCACCTGTTGTAGCTGATTATCCCTACGCAAAGCACAAAATCTTTTTTGAGCAGGAGTACGAACCATTCTTCACCATGATGGGTGATCAAACTATCAAAGCTCAAAATGCATATCATCTTGGGCTTACAGGTATAACTATGGGAGGATGGCTAGCAAAAGAGCTGACTGCAAAACATAACATGGAGGCATATCCACTCTATCTGGGAGCCGACTTAGACTCGTATTACGATAAAGGTCGATTTAGAGATAATGCTGTGTGTTTTATCTATCAGTCTAATAAGCCACGCCGTTGTCCGCAACTTACGATAGAAACGATAGATGTTTTGCACGCAGTTGATCCAAGCATTCGCATCTATACTTTTGGTGGTGAAGATGTGCCACCTGTTGCCGGAGCTACGCATCAAGGGTTATTGCGCATCAAAGACTTGAATAAACTTTATAATCAATGCAAGGTAGGCGTTGCTTACAGCACCACTAATCCTTCAAGAATTCCTTTTGAAATGATGGCTGCCGGATTACCTGTTGTTGAGCTTTATGCAGATAATAATCTCTACGATATACCTACAAAAGCTGCTTTGCTAGCAAAACCAGATCCATTTGCCGCAGCTACTGCTATCTTAAAACTACTCAAAGACGAAAAATTGTGGGCAGAAAAAGAGCCGAGGCGGCTTGGAATTTATGCGAACTAAGTCCTTAGACAAATCTGTAAAAGACTTCGCGAAGATTCTTTCTGATATTACTATCAGCAAGCAGAATCCGAATACCAAGATTGAAAAGCTTTATCTTGATAAACAGATTGATGCAGATCCGAGGTTGGTAAAGAAATATAATTATGTTAAAGCTACTCATTCAGACTTTCTAAAAACAGGAGATAAGCTCTCCTTTAACGGAAGCCTTACCAGATTCGCAAAGTATCAGGTCAAAAGAGCAGTAAGCCCGGTGCGTAGTTTCAAATCATTTGTCCTAAATCTTATTCAAAGTACTGTTTCTGTATCTAAGAACCTGATTTCCAGAGTTAAGCTGGAGCTGTTTATTCTGGGAAATACGAAACTATTCTCAAGCGACATCTTTGATACTTTAGTACGCAGAGAAGTACATCCAGATGAAATTAAGTTACGCTCAAGCTGGATGATGAAGCTAAAGTTTAACAATTATGCCAAGAGACTCTCAGTTTTAGAGCTCTTTGAACTCCGTAGATCAGTTGAATCAAAAATCGGGGCAGAGAATGTTGCTCAAGGAAAAGATCATGAATACGAACTTGAACAAGTATTTGAACAAGTATTACGAATAATTACACCAGACAGATCAAAGTTGTTCTACCAAGATAATGCTCGTCAGCTTGCTGAATGGGAAATGCAACACGAAATGAAGGTACTTTATCCAGATCGATTTGGGCAATCCGTATTTAAACGGATTAAGGCCGAAACAAAAATTCTTTTGTCAGATTTCTATATGACTAAAGAGGCGCTGAATAAGATTCTGCCGCTTAAAGATATTCGTAGTGAAATCAAGCAGATCGTAAGTTCGGCAGACACAAGATTAAATAAAATCAGCGGTAGAGCTTATGATCACCTCCATAGAAGATTTAAGGTTAACCCTTCAGAGCATAAACATCTCGGAGACAACAAATGGTCTGATTTCGAGAAACCAGCCAGTATCGGAATTAAATCAGCATTGTTTATAAATCCAAAGGAGGAAGAAAAACGGGCAGCTCTCAATGAGGCATTTTCTCAAAGACTAAACAAAGAGGGCTTTCCATACAAAGAAGAAATGGAATCTTTACTAAATGAGATCAAAGTCCCAGAAGGATATTCCAAAGAAGAGTCTGAGTTATTCAAGTTGGGTACAAAATATTCCCCGATTTACTTTTTCTATGTTCTTCAGCTTTGGGAAACAGCTTATAAGCTTGGAATCGAAACAATCCACTACTTCACTCGTGAGGGCATATTCTTTAAAAAGATTCACGATCAGTTCGCCAAACAGTCATTCTTTCCTTTTAAAGAAATTAAGTCAGATTTAATAGAAGTCAGCAGAATGTCTACTTTTGCAGCCTCTGTAGGTTCTGTTGAATTTTACGAACTTAAAAGAATTTGGAATCAGTACAAATATCAGTCAATTAATTCTTTTCTCGTTACACTTGGAATTGATCCAGCTCTATTTGCAGAAGATATTCAGAAGTTCAAGATTGATCCCGAAAAAGAGGTTGAAATTTGGAAGGTTGCCAAGTATCAGGACTTGTTTGCAGATAAAAATTTCGTCGAAAAAATTGCAAGGTATGCTCAATAAGAAAAGAGAGCTTCTTGTTGGATACCTACAGCAGAAAGGGATAAGTCAGCAATCCAAGCAGGTACTGGTAAGCGATATAGGTTGGAGAGGCACTATACAAGATAACATTGCCAGAATATTCAATCAGGTGGACTTTTACGGAGTTTATCTAGGCTATATTCACCCACTAAATAATCAAGAATTTAATACATTCAAACATGCATACGGACCTTACTTTGTGAGTGATGCTCCGTACTTTATGCAAATGCTTCATGGTGGAGCAACTTTTGTTGAGATGCTTTCCACTTCCCCTGGCGGAAGCACAATAGGCTATGAACATGCGGATAAAAACAAAATTGTTGCCATAAAAGAAATCTCAAAAGTTGAAGACGAGTACATTCACAACAAATATGTTCGATTCTTCCAGGAAGGTGTAATTGCCTCGGTGGCAGCCCTTGCAAATTTTACAGACAAACATGCGCTACAGAGTTCCGAGGTGAGGCCTTATGTACTAAGGCTTATGGACGATTTAATCAAAAAGCCGAATTACTTGTTTAGTAAGATATTCTTTAATCTTACCTACAGTGAAACATTTGGGGTGGGTGAGTATTTCGACATGAAGAAGAGATCAACCCTGAAAAAACGAAATCTTGTTCTTGCCGTAATCTCCAAATCAAGAAGAGAAAATATCGAAGAAGCAGTAAATAAATCGCAATGGAAACAGGGGTTCTGGAGATACCAAGATAGGCTTGGCATATTCAGCGTAGCCAGTAAGGTTTATTATGATTTGCAAAACGCCAGAAATGCTCTTGCTCCAAAAAGAAGGATATTGCAACTATTATCTAAAGTTGGGAAACTAAAAAAGAAAATACTTGGTTAAATTAATACCTTGAAAATATCAGTCGTCATCAACACCCTAAATAGACCTGAACAGGTTTCCTTGTGCCTAGAGTCACTTAGACTCCAGACTTATAAGGATTTCGAGGTGATAGTAGTAGATCAGTCACGCAACAGGAGAACAAAAGAAGTCTGTAAGCCTTACAATCTTAAATACTACCGCATTAAAAAGCGCAATAACCTTTCAATATCCAGAAATTTTGGAATCAACATGGCAGCAGGCGAGATCGTTGCCTTTATCGATGACGATGCACAGGCAAAAGAGGACTGGATCGAACGAATTTCAAATCATTTTTTGCAAGATGATAAACCTGGATTCATTGCAGGTAGAGTTATTGATGTCTCAGACAGTGAGAATCCCGTTACCCAGTTTCAAAACGGAATTGTTTCTGCCTTCGGCTACAGTGAAGATATCCGCCCCACAGATGAAAAAAGATATCAAAGGGGGCATGCAGGGTGGTATGTTCGACCGATGGGTGCAAATATGGTTTTTCAAAAAAAATCTCTAGAAAAAATCGGCGGATTCGATGAATTCTATGAATATATTCACGACGAAACAGATGTCGCAGTTCGGGTTATTAAGTCAGGGGATTATGGTTTGTATGATGATTCATTAATTGTTTATCACAACCCAGCTCTTGGTAGAAACCGTAAACGCAAAAGATTCAGTACAAATTGGTATGCACTTACAAAAAATAACATATATTTTGCTCTTAAAAATGGATCTGGAATTTTGCCATTAAGGGTTTTAAGGTCTTTCTGGAGAGTACTTGGAGCTCGCGGACCATTCATTGCTTTGTTCAAGCTATTTTTGCACCGAAAAATTTCAATATTTAGTTACATGTTTGGAAACATTCGAAGCGGTTTAGGGCTTCTTAAAGGGTTCTTCTGGGGAACGAGAAAAAAGAGGAAGCTTATGAAAGTTACTGAACCATCTGCATATTTATTGTTTGCAAAAAGACATGGATAAACAAAGTGAAAATGCCAAAATGTTTGTATCTAGAATGAGAGAACTACTAAATGAAGAGGAACTGGGTGGCATGAGAAGAGAAGATGATCCAGATGTACTAATTCGCGAGTATGTATTGCCCGCTCTTGAATCAAGTAAGAATGTGCTTGCAGATTTGTACCATGACATTCATGGAGGTAGCGGACCGTTTGCTAAAATCAAACGCATAATAATAACCAAGGTTGCCAACATCTCCAGAAATACTATGGAACGGAGTATGATATCCCAACAGAGATACAACGACATGGTTTATACTCTGCTTAAATATTTGTACGAAAAAAACAGTACATCTTCACCCAATAAGAAAAAATGAGAATCCAAATTATTGGTCCCTTTGTTTCCGAATATTCTTTGGCCAGGGTAAATAGGGCAATAGCAGAAAAACTAAGACACGATCATAAAAATATAAAGCTTTCATTCTTCTCTCCAAAATATCTGTCAGGCAGTGCCGTAACCAAGTCCGATATAAAGAAGTATCCAATCCTGGAGACCCTTGTCGATGATATAGATCAAGAAGCAGATGTTCATCTTTATAGCGCTTTCCCAAAAAGCACTGCAGACAATTTAGGATTAGAGATGTTGTGTGGAAAAATTAATGCTGCCTTAATTGCATGGGAAGAAAGCGTTTTTCCAGAAAAATGGGTGCAAGAAATCAATATGCATCTTGATGCGGTTTTTGCAATTAGTAGCCATGTGGCAAGGATTCTTGAAAGATGCGGGGTAAGAGTGCCAATCAGCATATTAAGCTTAGGCGTTAGCAAAGTTGAAGCCGATAATAATTATAAACTTGACTTACAGACAAGCTTCAATTTCTTGCATATTAGCTCAGGCCATATGCGTAAGGGCTTAGACTTATTGTTGCAGGCTTTCGTAGAAGAGTTCTCGCAATCTGATGAAGCTGGGCTAATTATCAAAGCACTTCCGAATCCGAATTTTAATGCCAAAAATTTCATTAAGAGTGCCAAAGGTGTCGAAGGTAGAGTTGTTCTAATTGAGGACAGTAATTTGTCAGATGCTCAAATTGCCAGTCTATATGAATATTCTGATTGTGTGGTGCTTCCTGCTCGTGTTGAGGGGTTTAATCTGCCTGCAGCAGAGGCGATGCTCTATGAACGACCTTTAATTACAACTGCCTATAGTGGTCATTTAGATTTTTGCAATGAAACCAATTCAAGATTACTACCATACACAATTGTGCCTGCAACAGGGTCCCACTTGGCACTACCGGGTTCAAAATGGGCTGAACCAGATATCTCGGCATTAAAAACCGAGATGAGAAATATTTATAAGAATCGAGAAGTTTTTAATCGTATGGTAGCTAAGGCTAGATCGGATATTAGCAATTTCACTTGGGATAATACTGCAAGTCGCTTGCTAGAACAACTTCGGCTTTACTTGGCTATCAAAAATGCCGGTTCAATAAAGCTAGACCTAGTAAGTCCTTTTTATTCTCAAGGTGGGGTTTCGGAGTATTCTGCTGATTTATATCGTTCTTTGCCGAAGAATATTGAAGTCGAGATTCACGCTGATAAAACCAGTTCACCTACAAATACTTCTGAACCAGTAAAGCGAGATTGGTCTTCAGGGCGTGGCAAACAGCAAGAACTCATGTCGGCCTTGACTGGAAGGGACATAGTTCATATTCAATACCATACAGATTTCTTTCCGGTGTCAATTCTAAGAGATTTGATCGCAGTTCCAAGCAAGTGCATATTGACTCTGCATATCTTAACCGCTGAAATGACTAACACCGAAACAATTGAAGCCTTTAAAAAGTGCTCAAAGATTTATGTTCATAACCAAAGGGATTTTAATACTCTAGAATCAAAAGGGCTAAAGAATATTCAGTTGTTCACGCATGGAATAATAGATTTTCCAGATCACTTAAGGTCAATGCTTAGATCCAGAATCGGGATCTCTGCAACAAAAGTCATTGCCACACATGGGCTTCTTCACGATAGAAAAGGGGTACTTGAGCTGATAGAGGCATTGGCGCTAATAAAATCGCAGATTCCGGATATTTTACTGTTATGTTTGACAGCGGTCAGCAGTCAATCTCTAAGCTCGCAGAGTATTTTCAAGAAATGTTTGAATCTTATCAGAGAAAGGAATCTTGAAGAAAATGTCATTTTTATTCCAGACTATCTTGCTAGAGAAGAAGTATTATTTGGATTACAGATGGCAGATTTAATTGTTCTTCCGTATGCAGAACTACCAGAAGGGTCGAGTGGCGCGATTCGTACATGCGCTGCTGCCAAGAGACCAATCCTCTGCACAGAGTCAACAATATTTACGGACTTTCCTGCTGCAGAGAGAATTTCTGATAATAATCCAAAAACAATTGCGGATGAAGTTATTGCGATGTTAAACGATGAGGGGCCCTTGCACTCGGCTGAAAGCAAGGTAAGACAATTCGTTGCTTCAAACCAATGGAGGAATCTTTCGTTGGAGTATTTTCGAGACTTAGCTCAAATAAGTGCATCCTGAATTGCTTCTGCATCTTGTTTTTCTGGAGTCTTAAACACCCAAAGTTTGTAAACCAAAAAGGTCCAAGATACCTGAAGCCCAGTGACGACGATTTTTGCCGGAACAGGATTAAGAAACACCACATATAGAAGAAATCCAAGGATTGCATTATTCGTTACATAGTTGAATGAAGCAATACTTACATATCTAAAGAGCTTCTGCTTCTTCTTTTTCCCACCTGCCTTGAATGTCCAGTAATTTGAGGCAAGGAAGTTAAACACAAGTGATAGAAGCAAAGAGATTACATTTGCAGAAAGCGGGGCGACAGAGAATACAAAAATTAGTGTATTAAAGATTAGAAAATCCAGTCCAAACGAAGAAAAACCGACTATCAAATAGCGAACAAAGTTGATTCCCAAGGTTTTTCTTGCTCTGTTAACGAGTCTGGTTATCATAGTTTGCCGAATCAATTATTTTGGAAAGCTTGTCTGCGCTTTTTTCCCAGCTGTAGTTGTCAGATAGATAATCCGGCTGGATTTTGATTTTTTTTCCTTAACCAAAGAAACCAAACCCGTGCCAATGCTTTCTACACTTTGCTGATTGCAATAACGAACTTTGTCGCCTAAGGTTTCATGAAAGATTGGAATATCTGAAACGAGTAGGGGGAAGACCATGATAAAAGCGCTTCAATCGGAGGAATCCCGAAACCTTCGTAATGGCTAATGTATACAAACGCTTTGGCCTGACTGTAGAGCATTGAAAGATCTTCGTCAGCAATGTATCCGGCAAGTATAACTTTCTTTTCTAGATTGTTTTCGATTATTGTTTTGTATATCTCCTCAAAATACCAACCTTTTTTTGCCAACAATGACTAATGGAATATTTAATTGATCCTTGTATTTCGCATATGCTGTAATAAGATTAATGTAGTTTTTTCTGGGTTCTAATGTGCCAACGCTGAGAATGAATTCGGCCGGCAGGCTTTGAATTAACTCAGATGCAAGGACATCTTTGGAAGACTTGGTTATCCAGGGATTTAGACCTGGGTAGAGGACCTCAATATCATTTCGTTTTTGTTTTGAATATTCTTCAAGCTCCTTTTTAATTGTATTTGAGACTGTAACGATCTTCCAGGCTTTTTTCATAGCCTTTGACAGAGATCTTTTATACTTAAATGCTGCTAAAGCAGGGAAGTAGTTCGGGAATTTCAGGGGCGCGATATCATGCACAAACTGTATTGTTTTTGGGAAATACCAACTAAATGAATGATTTGATGGAGAAATAAAAATATCTACCGAGTGTTTTTTTGCATGTTTTGCCACGGCTTTAATCCAGCGTTTTCCTGAAAAGGGAAGACTTCTGTTTACTTTTATGACAACATTTTTTGTATGTGGGAGAAGCCGAGGAGTTCGTGTATAAACAATGTACTCATTTTTCTTGTCGTGTTCTACGAGTTCGGAGACTAAATTTATAGTGTATTGACCTATACCTGCAGGAGAGTCTTCGACAGGTGATAAATCTATAGCAATTTTCATTTATTAAATCTTAATCTAAGTATCTGACTCATTATATCGATTCCATCTTTCAAATTGATTTTCTTTCCGTCTTTTTTGCCTCTGGGGAAATATTCAATATCTAGTTCTTTAATTTTCCATTTCTTTTTTAGGGCTTTTACTACCCATTCAATTTCTAGGCCAAATCTTTCAGATTCAATATGCAGAGACTTGAAGCTGTTTAACTTGCAGAGTTTGTATGCGCATAAAGGGTCTTTAATGCTCCTGCCAAAGCAAATAAACAGCATTATTCTTGTGATAAATCTGGCTAGTTTCGTAACGAAATTCACCTTATCTCTT
This sequence comes from candidate division WS6 bacterium OLB21, assembly GCA_001567305.1. Classification (GTDB taxonomy): domain Bacteria; phylum Patescibacteriota; class Dojkabacteria; order B142; family OLB20; genus OLB21. The sequence continues at coordinate 127,116 of JYPD01000025.1, forward strand.
AGTAGTCTGCTACCTGCAACCATATCCACCTTATCTGTATTTATGATATGAAGCATTCGCAGAATGTCCTGCGGGTCGAGTTCGGAGTCGGCATCTTCAACGATCATGTATTTACCTTTGGCATGGGCTGCACCATTAAGAACAGCAGCGCCTTTACCTTTATTTTTGGCATGAAGTATTAGTTTTAGCCTAAGTTCGGGCTGCAGTTTTTTTTAATAATTCCCTACTTCCGTCTGTGGAATAATCATCGATAACGATGATTTCTTTGTCGACATCAAGTTCGTGTATCGTTCTTACAACATGCTCGACCGTCTTTATCTCGTTCCAGACAGGGATAATGATACTGATTTCAGGTTGTCGAATTTTAAGCATAATCGGTTTTTGGTCTTTTTTGTTCCCATTCCCAAGCACTGCTAATGATGTCTTCGAGATCGTATTTTGCTTTCCAGCCAATCATTTTTTCAATTTTGCTTGGATCTGCAATTAAACTTGCTGAATCCCCTATTCTTCTTGGGGCAACTTCATAATTGATTTTTTTGCCTGTAATGGCTTCTGCTGATTGGATTACTTCAAGAATACTTGTTCCTTTGCCTGTACCAATATTGAATACTTCGAAACCCTTGTTGGCCATGACATAATCTATGCAGGTGGCGTGTGCTTCTGCTAGATCAACGATATGAATATAATCCCTAACGGCTGTTCCGTCAGGAGTATCATAATCGTTTCCGAAAACCTTCATGACAAAATCGTCTGTAGTTAAGCCATGAAGTAGTCTTGGTATGAGGTGGGTTTCTGGGTTGTGTCGTTCTCCGATAAGGCCGTTATAGGAGCCTGCAGGATTGAAGTATCTAAGTGCAACAACATTTACATCGGCAAAATTCGCATAACTTCTAAGAATCTCTTCTGTGACATATTTAGTCATGGCATAAGGGTTCTCTAAGCTGATTTTGTCAGTTTCTTTAATGGGGACAGATTCAGGTGTGCCGTAAACTGCAGCAGATGACGAGAAGATGAAGTTTTTGTTCCCGTTAGCGATCAAGGCATCAAATAGAAATTGGCTACCAACAACATTATTATTAACAAAGGCCACTGGTTTTTCAGTTGAAATGCCAACTTCGATAGATGCTGCAAAGTGTATAACTGCATCAAAGGTTCGGTTTTCAAGAGCATGTTGCAGTTCTTGCTGGTTTTGAAGTTCGAGCTTTAAAAGTTCAAAATCCCCTGCTTCAGATCTTAGGGTCTCGAGTATGTCTTCTTTGTGTTTTTGCAGATGATCGAGAATTGTGACTTTATGACCTGCCTTGATTAGTGTCAGTGCAGTATGTGAGCCTATATAACCCGCTCCTCCTGTGATAAGAATGTTCATAGATGTTTGAATTACATGTAAAGTATATCATCCCAGGCATGTCGGTACAGCCCTTGTTTTAGTCGTTTTTGATCTAGTGCATGTCCGATTATTCCGATTGATCTGCTTAGCGCAAACAAACCGTTAAGCATTCCTGCATCTACAATTTCTTCTATCTCGGTTTGTGTGAATCGACTTGATTTTAGAATATCAAGAAAGATTGCAGCAGTTGCACCATCGACATTCAGAATCAAGTTATTCTTCTTTTTTAGTGTTTCCTGTTCAACAGCCAGTGCGTAGTTTAAATACCTTGTGGCTTTTAGATTCTGTTTAGCAAATTTTCTAAGTAATAATACCCGCTTGTCAGGATTAAGAGAGGTTCGAATCTTGTGACCAATCCCAAGTATAAGCTCACCTTTATTTTTCATTTCGTCGATAAATTCACGAGGCGAGATTTTTTCTTTGGTCGCAGGAAAGCATCCATTTAGCAGCTCCATCAAGAGCTCCTCCATGTCTTGGCCCGATAGTAGTAAGACCAGCTATTAAGCTGTCGATGACATCTTTCCCTGCTCGTGCAGTAACAATCGCGTTATGTGCAGTTGCAACCGCAGGTCCGTGATCGGCCATAAGTTTAACTGCGAGTTCAAGAAAATCTTCCCCGACTTTGTTTAATTTTCCCTTAAACCACAGTTGATTGAGTAAGAAACCAATTGATCTTGATACAAAAGAGCTTATCTCTTTTTTATTGTATAAAGGTTCAGCGCCTCGGTCGTCTGATATTGAGCTGACGATGCTTGTAGGTCTTCGAAAACTTGTTGATAATTGTGGACTGATTTGACTCGGCTCTTTGTATTCTTTGTCGCTAAGCACAAATTTTGTGAAGACATCGTTAATTGTCTTCCCAAGTTCGTTAAAAGATTTTGGAATATATGCGCCTGCATTTTTCAAGGCAGTATTTTTTGCTTGTGCCGATTCTTGATCATTCCCCGATCTTGCGTTGGCGTGACCAAATTGGACTTCGGAGTTGAATTGGCTAGCAACAGTTCCGCTTACCCATGCCACAATTGGTTTTGTAATCTTACCAGAAGTTATTGCCTCGGCCACTTCAATTTCTGCTTTGCCTCCGATTTCGCCAAGCATGACAAGCATCTTTGTTTGTGGATAACTATGTAGTCGCAGAAGATTTTCTAATAAGGTCGTCCCAGGATAAGTATCACCACCAACTGCTATGCCTTCGCTCACCCCATCGCTGTTTTGGCTGATAATATGATACATCTCAAGTGACATTCCTCCAGACACTGTAACTACACCAACGCTTCCGGGGCGATATAGTTTTGCACTTACAATGCTTTCTATAGAACCTGCTGTGTTTCCTATTCTGAATGATCCTGGTTTGATTCCCCCAACTGTTGCCGGTCCGATAAACCAAACATTATTCAGTTTCGCAAGCCTGATTAATTCTCTGGTTTGGTTTTCTGGCATTCCTTCTGCAGTAACTGCTACAGTGCGAATGCTATCTTGCAGAATTGCTTCTTTTGTCGAGACAAACGCAGAACGCATCGAAGCGAAGCTTACAAACACATCTGCCCGTGCATGGTTCTTACATGCTTCGGCAATCGAATCATAAACCGGTATTAGTATTTCGGAACTTCCGAAAAATGCTTTGTGCAATCCAGATGATCCTTTGTGCACAATTGCTACAATGCTAGGGTTCTCTCTTCTGCAAAGCCAGTCATAATCGAGCATATGTTGGATAGGTTCAGGGTGAAGATTGTAAAAAAATTGCCTGTGTTTGTTTACTGAATAGTTCTTTCATTATAGTTTGTTAACTGCTAATTCAATTATGTGTGTCATATAAGTTTCTGGTCCAAACACATGAGCTTCTATGTCTAGATTTTGCATTTCGGTCTTCATCAATTGAAGTCCTTCTTCGTAATTAGGTCCACCTCGTCGAACAAAAATTACGATCCCTTGTCTCTTGATCTGTTGAGAGTTCTGTTTTATTGCAGATATAAGTCCAATAAATGTTTTCTTGATATCTGTGAAATTGGCTATCCCCCCTCCAATAATTAAAACTTTCTTCTTGGCTTTGCTATTGAGCATCAGTTTAATCACAATGTCGGCATATTCCTCTGTTTCATCTGTGCTTGGGTTTCCGCTATATTCCCCATAATTTGCTAACTGATTTGCAAAACCCAGGTCTCCAACTGTATCTGCAAAGATAACGCTTCCTCCTCCCCCCGATGTCAGCATCCAGATACTACCGTTTCTATTTAGAACTTTAAGTTTTAACGAGGCTCCCGATTTTGAGTCAATCTGTTCTACAACAAGCTCCTCTGGAAGTGCTTCTCCTCCGAAGGGTTTAGGGAAAGTTATCCCCGCTCGACCCCAAATCAGCGAGTTTTTGTAGTACGCTGTATCATCAAGTCTGGCGACGCAATCAAGCATTTGTATGCCTTGGTCGGTTAGTACAAACGGATTAATTTCTAGGTATGTAAAATCTAGTTCGCAATATAATTGATAGAGTGCATCAATGAATGTGAGGACTATATCTTTCTCGTTCTCTGAAAGTTGAGCCGATATTTTGTCTAAGACAAGTTTTGGTAAAGGAGTAGGCTCGATTGTAAATGGAATCTTCAACTCAATTGTGTCATTCCAATTCTCTTCAATATCTACTCCGCCCTTATTTGAGAAATAAATCACATTGTGATCTCTTTGGCTACTAATAGACAGGTAGAATTCCTTCTCGTGAGGGATTTTGGGCTCAACCAGAAAAGTGAAAAGCTTTCCTTGTATTGTCCTGACACTTGAAACTTGTAGTTTTATTGTTTGAGAAGACTTCTGTTTAATCCACTGAATTATTTCAGTTTTGTTATTACTCATAAAGATTAAGTTGTTCTTGCCCCTTTTGCCGAATAACTCGTCGGGCTTTGCTACATAGCCGTTATCGAAATCCGGAAGACTGATGCTATCGACATTGTCCGGTGTAATCTGAACTCCTTGGTACTCTTGGAAAAAATGATCTGTATATTTGCTAATATTCTGGTGAATAAGTTTCTTGGCAGAGAATTCTTGTATTGCTTTTTGTGCCATTATTATTTCAGGACTGATATTAATTCCGACTTCGCTTTTTTTGAAGCGAGCGTCAGGCAATAAACCATATTCTATACTGTCTGGATCAGTTTCGTGATGCGTTAGTTTGAAAAAAATCTTCAATATTTTCTGCGAATGTCTGATTGTATTGTGCAGCAATGCAGGCTCCTTCTCGAAGGTAGAGATAATTTAGTCCCTTCCAGTCGTTTATATTTTTTAATTATTTCAATAGCGTCTGTATTTGATTTCAGACGATAAAAAGGAGATTCTTCGATGAAGCTGAATAGTTCTCGTTTATCTATGTTATTTAGGAATTGTTCGATCAAGCTTGCAATTACTCTTCTTTTAGAAGGATATCTGCGAGCTAGGTTAATGTACAGCATATAGACAACGCCGAATCTGTTGTTGTGGCTTAGGATTCTAATATTATAAAACTCACCTTCAATTTCCGGAACTTCTTGAGTCAAGTGTCCACGATAATTAACTTTTGGTGGCATAAAATCAACATAGCAGAAATCCCCTTCGTGAATCCTAAATACGCAGTTGCGGATTGCCGTGTCTATTCCTACAGGAAGAATCTCATTATTTGTTGAAGAAAGTAGTGGTTTGTAGATGTCGTTAAGCATTCGTTCTAGGTACATTTCGAAGTTGCTTTCGTCAACGACATCGACAAAATCTAGTCCTTCAAATTTCTCGATGACTACAAGTTGAAAAAGATTATCCTCTTTCTGAATCTCGATATTCTCTAATCTTGAAATTGGGATATGAAGATCTTCAAAGGCAGATCTTTGCAGTACGATTCTTTGCATCAGGTCCTCTAGGTCTTGTCTGTTTAGTGTGGGTAGAGTGTATCTCTTTTCGATATACTTACTTCCAGACTTATCAAATATCCTTAGGTTTGAATAGTATTTTATTTCTTTCGACATTATCTTTAGAGAAACTTTTCCAGCTCTGTGTTTTCAAATTCCTTAAGCATGGCCTTTATAGTCGGGATCTGATTTTTATGGCAGACAAGAACAGCATCTGGTGTGTTGACTACGATATAACCATCTAGACCGATTGTTGTTACTATTTGCTTTTTTACGAAATTGTATACTAGCGAATCTTTGGTCTGGAAGTTGTAAACAAGCCCTTTTGTTACATTGTCGTCTTCGTTCTCCTGCAGAAATTGTTTTAAGGCATATAGAGTACCGGGGTCAGCCCAATTATACTCTCCGCCAAGAACTAGGCTAAGGTTGTCGTCCATCTTTTCTAGGATAGCATCATCAAAAGAAATTGATTCCATTGATGGGTATATTTTTGCTAGAACATCACTCTCTTGATCTGTGTCGAGAGCTTTTTTGTATCGTCATTAACTGCTGATACATTTCTGGCTGATGTGTTTTGTACTGATCAATAATAAAGTTGGGAGTGGTTACAAAATACCCAGGATTCCAAAGGTGGGTGTCTTTTTCAAACCACTGTTTGGCATCTTCTAATTTTGGTCGGTAAACAAATCCTGCCTTTTCGTAAATGATAAGTCCGTTATCTTTGTTTATAATCTTGCCCTTTTTAATCCAGCCAAGGTTTTCGTTAGGGTAGGCAGGTTTCTCTCCAAGAAACAATAGTTTGTTTGGATCCTTTTTGATAAAGGATTCAGCGACAGAAAGAGCCTTTTTAAAATTCGATTTGTTGCCAATGTAGCCGTCGCTCCACAGAATTGTTGTGGGTTCTGATCCTGCGCCGTGTTTTGCCAGGGTAATCATCGCCAGTCCTACAGCCGGAGCCAGATCTCTTCTAACCGGTTCGGTAATAATATGATTGAGGGGAAGCGATGGAAAGTTATTTTTAACAAGTGCGGCTAGAAGTTCGGTTGTCGGTACATATATTTGATTCCAACCGTACCATTCAGAAAGGTCATCTAGCAGTCGAGCTATTGTGGATTTATTGTTTATTAAGGGTATAAATTGTTTGGGGTACTTGTTTCTGCTGATTGGCCAGAATCTCGTCCCTGAACCTCCAGCGAATAGAATAATTTTCATTAATTTATAATGATTAAGTATGAGATTCTAGCACATTGGCACCGATTCAGTCGAAATTGACAAGCCAATTATAGCTTGGAAATGATTTCTGCAATCTTTGCTGGATCATGCCTGATAAAGCTTCTTGGAACAACATCACTTGATACTCTTTTGAATTCGTGGCCTTCTAGCCATAATTTGTCACGAATGACATTGTAGGCATCTGTGTCAGCCAGATCGTCTAATACCATTTCCCACTTTTCATCTTGATACTTTTGGTTAATATCTTGAGGAAGTGGAGAATTATTTACAATAACATGATCGATTTCTGTTCCTAAATACTTCTGAACCTCATTGACAAAATTAGAGGCTCGCCAGCCGTGAGTTTGGTTAAATTTTGTCATCAAATTACATACATAAATGATTTCTGCATTTGATTCTTTTATTGCATCTGTAATCCCCTCTACCAGTAAATTCGCCACGATATTGGAATAGATATCGCCAGGTCCAAGCACGATTTTGTCTGCACTTCGAAGTGCAGCAAGGGCTTTGTCGTATGCCTTGGGTGTAGGCTTTAGATAAGCTCTAGTAACTTTATGTCCGTTCATTAATGGTAGGTTATCAATTTCGTGCTGGCTTTCTAGTATCGTTCCGTCATCGTATTCGCAACCTAGGGTAATGCTTTCTGTGGTAGATGGGTAAACTTCGCCTCGTACACGCAGTATTTGATGTGCAATACGCAATGCTTCTGGAATATCTCCTTTCGTAGCTTCGAATAAGCCAAGTAATATAATGTTTCCCACACTATGTCCTTTTAAATCTTTACCTTTTTCGAAACGGTGCATGAAGACTTTTGCCAGAGCTTCGTTTTCTGCAAGACCAACTAAGGCATCTCTAAAGTCGCCTCCAAAAGAAGGCATTCCATACTCTTCACGCATTCTGCCAGTGCTGCCTCCATCGTCGGCCATAGCCAAAACAGTAGCTACATCAATATCTGAATAATCTCTAAGTCCGGTAAGTATCATTAATGATCCTGTACCTCCACCAAGGGTGACAATTTTTTGTTTCATAATTTTATATATACCTGTTCGAGATTGTACATCTTTACGAAATGAAACTGAACCCCCTGCTGCAATATGTAGATCCATCTGCGAATACGATCATTCCTTCTATCTCTTCGGTCGTATCCAGAAGATCTGGGCCTTGTTTTCCGGAGGCAAATAAGATTGTCGCCCAAACATCGGCAGTTTGCGCATCGTTTGCCAAAGTAAATGTCTGGCTAACCTCGTTGATAGGCATGCCTGTTTTTGGATTTAAAAGGTGATGAAAGAAACGAACTCTTCTTCCCCAGCCACCAGATGCAGCTAAACTTTGGTTGATAATATTTATGTGGCCAAAGTAGCCACCGCCAACACCTTTGTTTGGAAGCTCGTGCTGAGCCAGGCCGACAGTCCAAGGGCCATCGGGTTTGCTACCATGAGCTCTAATATCTCCGCCTGCATTGATAATAAAATTATTGACAGGTTCTAATACAGATGCTGCCAGATCGATAGCCAATCCTTTACCGATGCTGCCCAGGTCGACTCCGTTGTCCTGCTTGCAACTTGATTGCCGAGTTGGTTTTGTCAAATTTTATGTCTCGAAACGAGGGACGAGTTTTCAGATAGGTTTGAATATTCTTCAATAGGTTCTCGTCTTTGAGCTCTTCATAGTTCGAATCTTTTTTTAAAACCATACATCTCAAGTAAATCAATAATTGTAGGATCAAAGGCGCCTTCGGTCAGGGTTGAGTATTGTATTAGTTTTTCTATCAGCGTAAAAAGTTCAGGATTTACTTTATGAAAATGACCGCTGTTTCTATTAAGTGATGAAAGCTCGCTAGTTTGATTAAACCTTGTGTATTTTTCGGTTACATAATCAAACTTAGAGAAGGCCTCTTTGATTAAGTCGCGTGAAGACACCGTTCCCAGGTCAGAGAAAATACGGATTCTAACTTTTGTGTTCATATATATTCTCTCTTCAGAGAACTCTCTTGTTTCTGGCATCGGAGATTTTGCGAAGAGTTAATGCCCCAAGCTTATTAGGAGTAGCCCTAAAACGAGTCCGGCTGGACCGCCAATATCGCCCGTGATGCTGTTGTTGGGAAGCCTTGTTGGGAATGCTGTGCCACTTGTAATTATTGTTGGTGTAACTGTTACTGAACTATCTGAAACAGTAATACTTAAACTATTTGTATATTGAAGAATATCTGTAGAGTTAAGCGTTTGGAGCGAACTATTATTCTTGTTAACTTCTACCTGACCTAGCCCAAGCTGCTTTCCTTTAAAGGTTATTCTTGCAACGCTTCTGTTGCTAAAACTTGCCCCTCCTTGTGGACTGGAAGCCTTAAGGTTGATTACTCCATTTGCTTGGTTTACAGAGTTTTCATCGACTTCAAAAAAATTATCTAGGTATGCAATTTGTGTATTTGAAACAGCTGGTTGTGCGTCGACGACTTCAAGCAGATTGGGATTATAAACAATTTGCACATTGTAACTACTTATTTCTTGAGATTTCGAGTCAATAACAATATCTACGGTCATATTCTGCCCAATACCAATTCCGAACTGATCTGTTGTCATGGTAATGCTTGGACCTGTAACTGTTGTTGGCGTAACTGCTCCTCCGGGAGGATCGAAAGGAATAGTTGGACTAGCGATTTCGTCCAAAGTTTGAGCTTGTGCCGATTGTATAATATTCATTCCTTAAGTTTTGCACGAAGCCTTGTCTTTGTAAAGAATATCACTGCTTGTATGCTCTGAAGATTTTACAGATTGTGTCTGCTTGCAAAGCAAATCGACCTGCTGTTTGAGAAGCAGGATGTCACACCTGATTCTGCTTTCAATTTCTCCTAGCCTTTTATAAATAGCTGTATTATCTGTATTGTTACTGCTGAGTTTAAACATTTGTGATAGTATCCTTAAGAAGATTACCTTGAAATTCTTAATAAATTATCAATGGCAAACATTTTTGTAATAAAGCTCGGCGGATCAATGCTATCTAAGGGAGAAAACAATATTTTTGATTTTGAATATCTGCGAGATCTTCGAAGTACACTCGATCCTTTCATTCAAAGAGGCGATAAGTTTTTCATTGTTTTGGGTGGAGGTTACACAATGCGCAAGTATCGGGATCTTGCGATGGCTGCAGGTCTGCAAGAGAAGGAGCAACTTCATTGGATCGGAACAACTGTCAATGTGCTTCATGCAGAAATTGTAAGAGCTTATTATCATGATATCAGCGATGAAGGTGTGTTTAAGTACGAAGATTATTATCAGGATGCTAATCTGACAATCACAAAATCAATTAAAGTTGGGGGAGGTGGAAGGCCAGGTCATAGTGGTGATGTTGATGCAGTTCTTGCTGCCAACAAGGTTTCATCTAAGACAATCATTAGCTTGAAGAATGTTGATGGCGTCTACGACAAAGACCCGTCCAAAAATCCCGATGCAGTGCGTCAAGAAAAACTATCCTGGGATGAATACCTAGACATTATTGGTAATAAAGACGAACATGAACCCGGAGGAAACTATCCGATTGATCCTATAGCTTCCCGTATGTCCAAAGACAGCGACATTAGTTTTAATGTGCTTCATGGAAATGATTTGCAGAGTTTGTCTTCGGCTTTGAAGGGAGAAGAATTTACAGGTACAATAGTAGGTAATTAAAATAATAATTATGAAGAATATTTTTAGGTTGGTTTTATATACTTTGTTATTCTTTACTTTTGTAGGTCTAATGCCTGGTATCGATGCCAAGAATGGACCTGTCGCGGTTATCTTGGCAGGCTTGGGGTTTTCTCTGATAATGGTATTCATCGGTGCAATTTTGGGTTTCTTCAAGTTTCCAAAAAACTTTTGGGGAAAGTTTCTAATTGGTTCACTTATGTCGTTGTTGTATTTTGCTTTCCTTCATTTTGTACTTGTTGGATTTATTCAGTTTGGACCGGGCTATATCGGGGGTAGCGACTTTATCATCTTTACCTTACCTAAGCTTGTCGTTCTTGCCGATCCTATCGCGGTGTTAATTTTTAGTGCTATAACCCTTGTACTCTGTAGTATAATACTCGGGAACCTGTCCGAAGAATAATTTATTTTTATAGAACAATGGAATTATTAACTGTATTAAGTGTAGTTGAAATAATTATTAGCATATTGCTAATAATCGCTATTGTTATGCAACAAAGAGGTTCCGGTCTGGGTACAATGTTTGGCGGATCCGGTGGCGAAAGTTACAGGTCAAAAAGAGGTGCAGAAGCAGTACTATTTAACGCTACAGTTTTTCTAATCTCACTATTTATAGTTGTCGGCTTGGCAATAGCAATCGTATCGGCCCAGTCCGGCACATAAGCTGAATGTTTTTATTAAGACACATAGAACAGCTACTGTATTCAATTCGTGATTTTCTTTGGTCGTATCCAGAGAGGTTATTTATTGACAAACATTCGCTCTACAATCAATTTCGTTCCACTTATCATGCACTGCGACCCTTAAGTCATTACCTGATGGTTGCTTTTATTACTTTTCTTGTAGTTACAATCACAGGAAGCAATGTTTCTGCCATGTTAAGGATCAACTCGGACACATTAATAGAAGGAGTTATTGTTGGTTTGGATGAGCAAGGAGATGTGCAAGAAATCAGTCGAATTAACCCTTTAATCAACTCAAATATTCAACTTGAACGAGATATTATTGAACTCATTTACGAAAGTCTTATCAGTGTTAACCAAAGTGGTGAAAGCACTGCTGCTCTTGCAGATTACGGTGAACTTGATAAAGGCAGGCTATACAGATTCAAATTAAGAGAGGGCATGCTCTGGTCAGATGGTCAACCAATTACTACTGCCGATGTAGAAGCTACTTTTAATCTATTGCAGCAGTTAGAAGGAGACCCAACAACGAGTACCTTGTATTCAAGGGCTGCAACTAAAATGGAGATCATTATTCTAGATGACCTTACTTTCGAATTCAAATTGAACTCGGTAATTCCGGGTTTCTTTGAGGCTATAAGCTATAAAATTCTGCCTGCACACCTACTTTCCGATGTTAACACTGACAACATTGTTACTTCAGATCCTCTAATTAATAGAAATCCGGTCGGAAGTGGCAGGTACAAAATCAATAGTGTTTCCGACGATACGATCACACTTTCGCAGAATCCAAATTACCATGGAGAGCACGGAAGTATTAAAAAAAATTGTATTTAGAATGTATCCCGATGAATCCTCTGCCGTTGAAGCGCTTCGCGGTGGGCAGATTCATACTTTGTCTGGAATCTCTACAGATTCGGTTCGCAATCTTCAGTCACAACAAAACATAGAGTTAATCGGAAGCAATATTATTTATAGTCAGTATTGGGCGTTGTTTTTCAACCTAAATGAAGAAGGACCTGCTGCTTTTGACGATGTAGCTGTGCGAAGGGCAATTTCTTCTGCCGTCAATCGTGATTTTGTCATAGATAATCTTTTGGGCTATGCAACCGAAGCAATCGGGCCAATTCCAGAAAGCTCTTGGGCATATACTGCAGTTCCCACTTATCGTTTTGATAAAAGTAAAGCGTCAGAAATTCTTGAAGATGCTGGTTGGAGAAGGCCGGCTGGTTCAGAGATAAGAGAGAAAGACGGAAAGAAACTGGAATTTACGCTACTCTTAATAGAGAATTCCGACAGAGTAAAGATTGCTCAATCCATTCAAAAAGATTTGCTTGATGTTGGCATCAGAGTCAATGTCGTTTCTAAAGAAAAAAACAGACTTGTTTCAGAAAATCTGGTTCCCAGAGTTTTCGATATGATTTTATATGGAGTTCAAACATTCATCGATCCAGATAGATACGAGCTGTTTCATAGTTCGCAAATCGATCACCCAGGTTTGAATATCTCTTCCTATGCATCAAAAAATACTGTGTTAACGGTACAAGGTGGAGAACAAATCAGAATCCCTGAGGTCGATGACTTGCTAGATGACGCTCGAAGACTTGTCGACGAGAGTGATCGTAAGAAAAAATACGAGTTGTTTCAGCGAACTATCGGGTCAGAAGTGCCTGCAGTCTTCCTCTTTCACCCTGCCGAGGTGTATGCTGTTAACAAAAGGGTGCGAGGTGTATCTTTAGAGAGATTAAACTCCCTTGAGAACAGATTCGATAGTATTCGCGACTGGTTTATTTCGACAGAATCGTCTTGATTTGTTAATCTATATATCTAAGTATTTTAATTCTTAATTTGTAAAAATGCCGATACTCATATTATTTTGCTTTGCAGCGCCAATCACTCTAGTTGTCGGCGCACTTGTCTTTGCTGTTGGTCTCTATAACGGCTTAGTAAGAGCCAAAGTTATTGTAGACGAGGCTTGGAGTGGTATTGATGTTCAGCTTAAGCGAAGGTACGATCTTATCCCAAATATTGTTGAAACAATTAAAGGGTATGCCAAACACGAAAAGGAGACTTTCGAGAAAGTAACCATGCTCAGAAGTCAGGCAATGCAGACATCTGATGTTGCAGAAAAGGGCAAACTAGAAAACCAACTTACACAAACATTAAAGTCCTTATTTGCAGTTGCAGAAAACTATCCAGAGCTTAAAGCTAACGAAAACTTTCTTAATCTGCAGGGTACTCTTAACGAGATTGAGAACGAAATTCAAGGGGCAAGAAGATATTACAACGGTGCAGTTAGAGACTATAATACAAAAATAATGGTATTTCCAAACAATCTTATTGCCGGATTGTTAGGCTTTAAGTCTCGTGAATTCTTCGAAGCTGATGAAGCCGAAAAAGAGAATGTAAAAGTTAGCTTCAGCGAAGAAGAAAAAGCTTAACGCATTTTGTAATTTCATGTTAGCCAATAAGGTAAAGCAGCTAATAATTATCTTGGGTCTGGTTGCGACAATTTTCTTTCTGCCGCAATCAGTCCAGGCCCAAGATCGTTCCTATGTATACGATTCAATCGATGTCCAATTAGATGTCAATAAAGACTCTTCTGTAGTAGTTACAGAAAAAATTACTCAACGCTTCGATGGAGTATTTAGAGGCGTATTTAGAGAAATCACACTTTCGGATTCTGTTGCTCTAGGCAAATGTAGAGTCAATCCTTCGCTTCAATGCGGCGGGTTCTCATTCATGGAACTACTTGGAGTATATGACAATAACAATCAGTTAATCTCTCCAAATAAGTACACTACCGAAACAATAACGAAATCCGGCGAACAGAGATTGAAGATCACTTGGGTATTTTCCGATTCAGGTAAAGATTTTGACAACGAACTTTTCTCTTACACAATTAAATATAAGGTCTATGGAAGTCTCGGTTATTTCACTGATTATGACATGCTTTATTGGGATGCAATATTCCCTGATAGAGAGGTGATTGTTGAGAATGCAAGCGTTAGAATCACTTTTCCAGAGGACATAAGCTATAGCCAAGATAATCTGAGAATTCCAGACAGAGGATACAACTATACTGCCAGTTATAACGACTCAAATAATCAGTTAATTATTGAAACCCAAAGAATCTCGCCGTTTGAAGATTTTACAGTTATGCTAAGGTTTCCAAAGGGGATTATTGATGAATATGCCACCCTTCAGTTAGATATTAATCCTAAGCCTGATTTCATAACAATAAACGGAACAACTCTAAATGAACCATCTTCAGAGGTCAGTGGCATAATTCCAGGACAAACAAATGTTCTTATAGGAGCTTCTGGCTATCAAGACTTCGAAACAAGTTTTCCTCTGCAGGCAAGTGAAACTAAATTGATAACTGCTAGCTTGCAACCTTCGCTTGCCACGATATTATTCTTCGCAAGTCTTGTAATTTGTAATCTACTGGGTTTGATTTTACTTCCTTTGATTTTGCTTCTTATTTACAGAGAGTATCGAACTAAAGGAAGAGATGTGGGCAGAAGTCCTGTAGTTGTTCCAGAATATTCTCCACCAGATAAGATACGACCCTATCTTCTTGGCTCGCTCAAAGATGAATCTGTCGATACGGTAGATATATCATCAACAATAATTGATGTTGCCTATAGAGGTTACATAAAAATTCGCGAATTTGATTCTGTATCTATACTTGGCATCAAGATTACAGCCAGAGAATATGAATTTCTTAAGTTAAAAGATTTTACAGACCTTACTCCGGTAGAACAAAAAATACTGACGGCAATATTTGACGGAAAAGACAGGGTTACCACCAGCGATCTAAAAAACAGATTCTATTCAAAGATACCTGGAATAAATGATGCTATTTACGCAGAAATGGTCAATCGAACCTATTTCCCTAAAAGACCAGATAAAGTTAGGAGCAAATACAGAACTATCGGAATCACTATGGCAGTATTTGGATCAATTCTCGCCTCTGTCTTGGTCTTTTTGCCTTTTGCGGTCACAACAGCCTTTACTCTTGTTATTACGGGTATAGTTCTTATAGTTGTTTCCGGTAGCATGCCCGCAAAAACTAAACTCGGATCCAAAATCTTCGACAAAGTTTTGGGCTTTAAGATGTACATGGAAACAGCAGAAAGATTTAGAGTACAGGATTTGACTCCCGAGACTTTTGAAAAGTATCTGCCATATGCAATGGTGTTTGGTATAGAAAATCAGTGGGCAGAAAGATTTAAGGACATATATACCGAAGCTCCGGAATGGTTTGAGGCCAGTTCTCAAGAAAGAATGCTCAATACAATTTATCTGGTTAATTCCCTTTCCAACTTTAGCAGAGTAACAAATACTTCTCTGACTTCGACCCCGGCAAGCTCATCTTCCGGAAGTGGTTGGAGTGGTGGGGGTTGGAGTGGAGGTGGCGGTTTTTCTGGAGGGTTCTCCGGCGGTGGAGGTGGCGGTGGCGGCGGCGGAGCATTTTAGCTTGCATGTCGATAAAAATCTGCTGTATGATACGATTGCCCCGTGATATTAATTAATATGGATTAATGGTTTGAAACGCTCAAGATTCCGATTATTCATTGCTGCGCTGGTGTTAATCCTTGCTGCAGTTATTGCTCTTCCTTCAATTGTTATTAAGGTCGGAGATGACAATATCCGTATTAGAGGATTTGATCCGTTAGATCTTAACTCTGCATTCGTAACACAAAGATTTGAATTACAACCATCATTAGATTTTCAAGAAGGTCAGGTGTCTGTATTTGATGTAAATCTTGCACCTATTCCCAGAAGTCAAAGACTTGAATATTTAACCAGGATTCGAAATATTGTTTTTACTCGAATTCAAAGATCCGGGCTTTCAGATTTTGAGCTTGATTCGCTTCATAATCACGATATTGATTCTTATCAATTAATCTTACATTCTGCAACAAAAATTGATTCATCACTGTTGGCACTCCTCACCCGAACAGGCGAATTATCCGCCTGGATAAACGATCCAAATATCGATAGAAATCTTGCAACAGATGAAGATCTACAAGATCCGTTTTATGGGAGAAATCAAACTGGAATAAGCAACGAAGATATTGAATCTGCAACAGTAATTTCTGATTCCAGGATATATTTGTTCGATCCATCTAGGCCAAGTAACTATGGTATCAGACTTAATTACAGAGAAGAGTCTGCTCCAATGTATGTTGCTGCAGCTCAGCAAAGCTCAAACTCAACTTCTCCGATTCTTTATGCGATAGATAATGAACCAATTGCTTTTCAGTCACCAGGTCAAATATATGACTTCCTAAATCCTGGAAGGACATCTCTTCTGGTTACACTTGCAGATGACAGTTATCGAGTAAATGCAATCATAGCTTCTGTATTAAGTACGCCTAAACTTGATTTTTCCGTTTCATTAATTAGTTCAGAAACAGTTGCTCCCAGGTATGGAAGCATAACCCTGCAGATATTGCAGGTGTCAGGGTTAGTACTACTTACCCTAATGATTGCGCTGTTATCTTTCTGGTATAAAAAACACGCCAGGTTTATTGCTGTAGCTTTAATCAGTTTATCGATTATCAATTTGGCGCTAGCCAAGGTATTCGGTTTAACTCTAAGTCTGTCTATGATATTAGGTCTCTTGGTGGGCTATTTTGCCTTTGTACTGTTTCTAGTTAATGCAATTAGGTATATCCAAGACAAGACAGCTAATGGCATCACAAAAGAGGAGCTTCAACAAGTTTACAGTGACTCGCTTGGATCAATTAGAAATTCATCGATAATAATCATTTTCCTTATTCTTGTCAGCCAAACCTATGGCATTATAAGTGTTGTCCATTTTGGAAACGGACTAGGATTTACACTCGTCAGTGCAATTCTAACCTTAATGATAATAATAAGACCTCTACTGCCGGAACTTTATCTGAGACCAAGCAAGAAAAAATGAAAAGAATTAATAAAACACTGGTAATAATTATTGTTCATCTAACTGTCCTGATAGCTGCTGTATTTGCAGTTTACAATTACGACTTTAAGCAGGGAATTGACTTTGATAATTCCCGAGCTGTCCAAATTTCGTTCGAGTCAGAAGTAAACAGAACTGAACTGGCAGATTTTGTAAACACAACTCTTCCCTACGAAAGATTTGATAATAGCGGGAATAGAGTTTTCAGAGTTTACTATCAAAACGCTGAAGATGAAAAAGTCGACGACCTTATTGAAAGAATACAAGAAAGGTTCGGAACGATAACCGAGACTGTTAAATACAACAGTAATCCCGGGAACCTATTCATCTTCGCCCAACAAAGAATCGAGGCTTCCGTTTGGATATACTTACTTGGAGTTGTAATCTTTGTGTTGTTTACATTCCGTAAAAAAGGATTCTTAATAATTGATTTGCTTGAATACATGTTGGCCCAGCTGGCCGGGTTCATGTGGTTCGCTGCAATCTTGGTTCTACTTACTGTTGTATTGAACGAGCTGGGTGTTGCAATTTCTTATTGGTATCTAAGCGGACTTATCGCTGCCTCAGCTATAGCTTTCCTGTTTATGCTTATAGTTATTACCAGACTTCTTTCTCGGCAACAGACAGAAAAACCTAATTCACTTTTTGAAGAATACACGCTTTTACTAAAAGAAGAGAATAACGATTTCTTTAAATCGGGATTACTAGCTTCTACAATATTTCTTGGGTTAGTAATACTGCCATATCCTCAGTTGACAACTCTATTCGTTGTCTTATTATCGGTTCTGCTTGCTTTAGTTATGCAGACTACGGTTGTTCAATCCTTGTTGATGTCGATTCATCTGCTTTCAACAAAGATTAAATTGAACAAAAGAATTAGAGGGAGATGGTAATCGAAGTATTAAGGCCTCAAGATTTTGAGGATTTTTATCAGCTCTTTTCTAAGTTGATGTTAGAAGCCTTCCCCACATTCTCTCCAAGGCTAAAAAAAGCACTTTCTGGATAAAGATTACAATCCTCAAGTACTTCGTTACTGGATAGATAATAACATGCGAAAAGTTCTAATCGCACGAGATTCAGGAAAATCTATAGGTTTCATTATCGGAGATAATTCATACGGAGGAGTATCTTTTATCAGTTGGTTGGGAGTTGTCGAGCATTACCGAGGCTTAGGGATTGGATCAAAACTTTTAAATACTTATGAAGATTTTGCAATATCCTGTGGGTCGCATCTTCTCGAACTGTTTACTTTCGAAAAAGTAAAGCCATTTTACCAAAGACATGGGTTCTCAGAAATAGGTAGAAGAGAAGAAGGTTACTATGGACAGAAGAACCTAATTATGAACAAAACTATTGGTAAATGGAACGAGAATTATCTTGATAGAAGATAATTAATTAGCCTCGATAAGCTCACTGTAGAAACGGGATATTATTTTAACCCTTGAGTCTAAGACATCAATTCTTAATCGATAGTTGGTACCAAGAAATAGTTCTGACGGAAGACTAAACTTACCTTCTTCTGAAGCTATTATGTTTATCTCTTTTCCTTCTAGAGGAATGAATCCAAGTTCTGTTTCAAGTTCGATCGTACCAATACAAGTATATTCTTGGCAGATATCTGCAGTTTCATCTTCGATTGATGTTGTGATAATCAATTCTTCTGAATTAATGCTAATTGTTTCTGTTTGGATTGTTATTTGATCTGTTGGAGGTTGCTTGATTTCGACTGCTTCGCTAAGCTCTTCTTGTTCGGTGTTACCTGTTTTTTGTAAATTTCTGGCTTCAATGCCGGCCAGTGCAAATACTGCGATAATAATTACCAGAACAATGAGCAAACGAGTTCTTTTTATTTTGGATTCTTCCTGCATTTTTTAATTATATTCTAGGCAATCAAACTGAGGCAATAATGTAATAATTACTGTCTCCTGATCTACCATCAGCTTTGTAGGTTTTCTCAATCTTCAATTCTGCCTGAGTCATTAACTGCTCAGCTTCTTCTTGCGTAAAGCTATGAACATAGCGCACCAGCTTTTCGTCGTTATTCCAGGTTAATAGATAATCTCCTGTCTCGCATTCTTCTTCTTTTATGCCAACGGTGCTGAAGGGAAGTCTACGATCTAATAGCTCCGGCTGAGTATCAAGGTTCCAGAAAGTGGCAAGCATTTTCCCTTTATTGGTTAGAAGTTGCGCAGATTTAGTAATTAGCTCCGCTCTTTTTTTCTGATCCTGGAATATGATGAAGTACTGCAATAAGAGCTACAAAATCGAATTTCTTATTTAGTTTCAGATCTAAGGTTAAATCTTTCTGAAGGAATTCTGTGTTTGGATTTTTTTCTTCGGCAATTTTCAGCAGTTGCTTTGAACTATCGACTCCTGTAGCTGTTAAATCGGGATAATACTTTCGTACATACTCAATGAATCTGCCGTTACCACAGCCAAGATCAATTAACGCCTTAGGGTCGAAAGGCAAATCCTTGAAATATTCAATTACCCTTTGCCATCCAGCCCACGGAATTCCCCTAGATTTTGAGAAATCGTCAGCCGTGTCTATATAGAACTTTTTGTTCAGATCAAGTAAGACTTTTCTTGTATTTGCATTCATGATGATACAATTATACAGCTTATGAGCAAATACAAATTCGATCCACAACCATATCTAAAAGAAATTCAAATCTATTTGCGAATTAGTTGAAAGCAAAGATAAATGGAGACATAACAGTCTGCAAAGAATTCTTACAAAATACCCCCGAGACGGAAAAGCGATCTTCAGTAGAGATCAATTAGTTATCGGTTATCGCCAATTGATCTCTGCCGGAGTAATGGCAGAGAACAAACTTGTGATGGATCGAATTCGTATGAAGCCTACAAGAACCTTGTCAGGTTTAGCAACAGTAACGGTTCTAACTAAGCCTTTTCCTTGTCCTGGTAAATGCATTTTTTGCCCGAACGATGTACGCATGCCGAAAAGCTATTTAGCAAGCGAACCAGGGGCGCAAAGGGCCGAAAGAAACAGTTTCGATCCATATCTACAAACTTATAATCGATTACTTGCACTTCACAATACGGGTCATAATGTGGAGAAGGTTGAGTTAATAATTCTTGGTGGAACTTGGTCGTTCTATCCAAGGTCTTACCAGATCTGGTTTGTGAAGAGGTGCTTTGACGCACTTAATGACTTTTTAAAGGTTGATAATCGTGAACTCGTTAAGGCACAAAACTCATTTGTTGAAGCCGATCGGATTCCAAGAATAGATGAGAAAGGCCGAGCCAGATCCTATAACGAAATTGTTCATGCAGTTAGCAGAGGAGACTCAGCAAAACTTCTTTCAGAAGGTGAGAGTGCAGATATTAGAGAATTATC
Source organism: candidate division WS6 bacterium OLB21 (assembly GCA_001567305.1). Lineage (GTDB taxonomy): Bacteria > Patescibacteriota > Dojkabacteria > B142 > OLB20 > OLB21. Next base: position 147,279 of record JYPD01000025.1, read on the forward strand.
TAAGGCACACAAGATAAACGAAACAGCTATTTGTAGATGCGTGGGCCTTGTTATCGAAACAAGACCCGATTTCCTTGACGAAGAAGAGGTAACATTTACTCGTAGTTTAGGAGCAACTAAAATACAAATTGGAATCCAGAGTTTGAACGATAAGGTATTAGGATTAAATAAACGCGGCCACAACGCTGAATCTACAAAGAAAGCGATCTCGCTTCTCAGAAGAGCCGGATTTAAAATTCATGCCCACTGGATGCCTAACCTTTATGGCGCAACGCCAAAAATCGATATTGAGGATTTTAAAAAATTGTGGGAGAGCGATGTGGCTCCGGACGAGCTCAAGCTTTATCCAACCTCAATTATTGCCAATACCGAACTCTTCAATCTTTATAAACAAGGATCTTATAAACCATATACTCAAGATGAGTTGCTCCATATCTTAAAAGAAACTATGGCCATGACTCCTAGATACTGCAGGCTAACCAGGGTGATTAGAGATATTCCTTCTACAGATATAGTTGCAGGAAATAAAAAAACTAATTTCAGACAAATTGCCGAAAGGGTTCTGGAAGAGGAAGGTAGGGCCTGTAAGTGCATCAGGTGTCGTGAGGTTAAGTCGGGCATGATTTATCCTGAAAACGAACTTAGCTTCAAGGAGCTGAAGTATATGACAACAGATACAGAAGAAGTTTTCCTATCTGTTAATACACTAGACGATAAGCTTGTTGGTTTCTTAAGGCTGTCTCTTCCAAAGCAGAATAAAAGTCATTTTATTCCAGAGTTAATTGACTCTGCGATTATAAGAGAGGTACATGTTTATGGCAAGGTTACAGGAATAGGAGATTCTTCAGCAGGAAGTCCGCAGCACTTAGGCTTGGGTCGCAGACTTCTGGAAAAAGCAGAAATAATTGCCAAAGAAAACGGCTATGAGAAAATATCTGTAATATCGGCAATCGGAACAAGGGAGTATTACAAAAAAAATGGATACACACTCGTTGACCTTTATATGTCAAAGCTATGCAAAAGCTAGCTAAAAAGGTAAGATTAGTAAACATTAATCTTTTTCTATGGATAACTCAAAGCCTCTTCTTATTGGTTGCGGACTTTTCGCCGTTTTAGTTTTATGTTGTTGCGTTCTTTCAACTTGTCTCTGGGCTGCAACTCTTCCTTTTGCTGCCGGATCCGTTGTGGTGACCGATCCCATAATCGATGTTAATGAGCCCGATGATTTTTTCGATGATCTATGGAACGATACGAATACGAATGGCAACTCCTCCGTCATAAAATACAGTGAACCTAAGAACATCGAATATAAAACAGTCGATCTTGATTTGAGTTATAGGCTTGTCAACAGTTTAGGATCAGGCGGAGTTATTGCAGATGAATATAAAAGTGACCTAGGATCTGGGGACTGCAAAGCTATTCTTGCAAGTTCCTCACAGGCTATACTTAATCAGGGGATTGAGGTTGACTGCAACGACTATCTATTTTTGGCCGAAGGAGAAGCATTTGTTATAGAAAGATCCTCTGATTCAGTTAGTTTTGTACTTTACGATTTCTTGTCTGGGACTTATGTAAAAACTAATGAAATTGATAGTTTTGTTGATTTATCCTATCCTCAACCAATTCCTGCACAAGGTGTTATTGTTATGCAGTCATATCAGTGTAGTCAAAATGGTGCAGGTGTTCCTTGTTTAATTCTGTTCGATCCATATACCTCAGAGCTTAAGACAATAACTGTCCCTGGGGTAAGTGTAATTACAGCATCAAAGATAACATACAAGCCGCTGTCAATCTCTCCAGATGGAAACTTCATAATAGTTCCCACATCAAGAACTGCACCAGCTAATCATGCTGTAGTTGGTATCGATGGAGATATCAAGGTCGTAAAGTCATACAGTGATCCAAAATTAGATTTTAAGTTCACCTGGATTGGTAAGGACACCTATCAGATACTTTATAGCGACACCAACGAAATTTATTCTACAGAAAAAGTAAAATGACAGTTTATATAGGGTCAGATCACAATGGATATGAGGCTAAGAAAGATTTAATCGATCTGCTTCGAAAGGACGGATACGATGTTGTCGATAAGGGACCGTTTGAATACGATCCTGCAGATGATTATCCAGATTTTGCCTTCTCTGTTGCTGAAGCTGTTGCGTCAGATCCTGACTCGAAAGGTATTCTGATTTGTGGCTCTGGCGGCGGCGTCACAGTTGCTGCTAACAAAGTAAAAGGTATTAGGGCAGTTTATGCTGAATCGGCAGAGCATGCAAAAGCTTTGCGAACAGATGACGATGCAAATATCATTATTCTTGATCAGTTAACATATAGTTTAGAAAACGATGCGACAATAGTTCAAACATTCTTGAATACTCCCTTTTCTCAAGAAGAAAGACATATCAGACGGATTTCAAAAATATCAAAATATGAGTCAGAACATTATCAGAATTAAGCCTGCTGTTTTAGCGGCAGACCCAGAAGAATTTGCAGCTCAAATATATGCCTGCGAAGACTTTTGCTCCGAAATTGATATCGACATCATTAACTGGACAAGAAACGCAGGTAAAACAATTAGTGCAGAGCAGGCATTAATGTGCAAAACTACTGGTACAAATTTTAGTTTCGACCTCATGATGGATCATCCCGCCGAAATTTTCGACTTGCTGGCTGAAGATTCAAGGGTTAATACGGTATTATATAACCTTCATTCCAAAGACAATGTCTTAAAACTGGTTCATAAAACCCAAGATGCAGACATGCTTGCAGGTATATCCGTTAATCCGGAATCAACCCTTACTGATTTAGAAAAATACCTTGCCTGGGTAGATATTGTGCAGATAATGACAATCGAACCTGGTGCACAAGGTAATCCTTTCCTAAAAGAGCGACTGCAACTTGTTACAGAACTTAGGTCAACTGGGTTTACTGGTTTAATTGGTCTTGATGGCGGAATCAATCTTGAAACAATAGAAATTGTAAAAAATTATAAAATAGATTTTGTCAGTGTTGGTTCTGCCATCAGTCGTGCCTCAAGTCCTAGTCTTATGTATCACAAACTGGTTACTGCAGTCTCGTAATTTCCTTTTTACTCCAGTTATAATATACTGAAACAGATTTAGCTGCCCATGAATCTAGACGAGCTTACTCAAAAAAGCAAAAAAACATTCGTAAGAACATTCTCACCATGCTTTCTGTGGCTGGTTCCGGTCATACGGGCGGTTCAATGGGAATAGCAGATATCTTAACCTATCTCTATTTTTCAGAGATGCGGGTTAATCCACAAGATCCTCAAATGCCAGAAAGAGATAGGTTTGTTCTATCGGCTGCTCATATGGCACCAGCGCTTTATGCATCTCTTGCAGAGGCTGGCTTTTTCCCTCAAGACGAACTACTTTCTCTTAGAAGAATGGGTTCCAGAATGCAGGGACATACGGTCAGAAACATGACTATTGGTGTCGAAACTACTGGTGGTTCATTAGGGCAGGGGGTATCTATAGCTTGTGGTATGGCAGCAGCTGCTAAGATCGATCATAAAGACTGGAGAGTATTCTGTGTTCTTGGTGATGGCGAATCAAACGAAGGCTCTGTTTGGGAGGCAGCACTATTTGCAGCAAAATTTGAACTCGACAATCTTATCTTTATTATAGATAGAAATAACATCCAACTCAGCGGAAACGCCGAAGATATTATGCCTATGACCCCTATGGCAGATAAATGGAAGGCCTTTAACTGGCAAACAATTGAGTGCAACGGGCATGATTATCAAGATATTGCGACGGCCTTCTTAAAGGCCAAAGAGGAAAAACACAGGCCAACTTGTATTATTGCCAATACTGTTCCCGGCAAAGGGGTTAGCTTTATCGAAAATAAATGGGAATGGCATGGAAAAGTTCCTAACGAAGAACAACTTAAGACTGCATTGCTAGAATTAGGTAATTAATATGAATAAAGTAGAAATTAGAGATTTATCAGACTTACAACTAAAAAGTATCAGAGACGGATTTGGTGAAGGTCTGTTAATGAATGCTGAAAAAAATCCTGACATAGTTGCTCTATCTGCAGATCTTACAGAATCGGTGCGAATGCACTGGTTTGCAGATAAATACAAAGAAAGATTCTTCCAAACAGGAATTTGCGAGCAGAATATGGCAGGTGTAGCCGCAGGTATGGCATTAAGCGGAAAAATTCCCTTTATTGGTAGCTTTGCCAATTTCTCTCCCGGAAGAAATTACGATCAGATTCGAACCTCAATTTGTATGATGAACGCCAATGTCAAAATTGCATCTTCACATGCAGGGTTCAGTTATGGAGAAGATGGTATCAGCGTACAAATGCTCGAAGATATTGCGATGATGCGGGCCTTGCCAAATATGACTGTAATTGTGCCTGCAGATGCTTATCAGGCCAGTCAGGCAGTATCGGCTTCGTTGGCAGTTGATGGTCCAGTATACCTAAGGCTTGGTAGGGCAGAATCTCCACTTATCTTTGCTGATAACAGCGAATTTATTCTCGGACAAGCACAACTACTCAGAGAAGGGCTCGATGTATTAATAATCTCGACGGGGTACTTAGTTTTCAGATCATTGCTTGCTGCCGACTATTTACACAAACAGGGAGTAGAGGCAGCAGTCATGAATATTCATACTATCAAGCCTCTTGATGAATCAGCTATTTTAAGTTACGCATCAAAAACTTGCGCTGTGGTTGTTGCAGAAGAAGCGCAAATGTACGGAGGTCTTGGAGGAGCAGTGGCAGAATTGTTCGCCAAAAAATTACCACTTCCTATTGAAATGGTCTCTGTCGCAGATCGCTTCGGAGAAAGTGCTACATCACTTGAGCTTCACAAAAAGCACAACCTTATGGAAGACGACATCGTTTCCGCTGCCAATCGAGCAATTACTCGAAAGGTCAATTGCCCTTAAATCTAAACCAAAGGCTCTAGGCCTGAGCTTTCAAAATCCTTGAGAAATTTATCTAACCCGTCTTTAGAGAGAGGGTGTTTGAATAGCTTGTCGATATTTTCTGGTTTAACAGTTGCAACATCTGCTCCGAGCATTGCGGCTTGCACGACATGTCTTGGTGTACGATCAGAAGCAGCTAGTATTTTGGTTTCATAGAGACCGTTATCAAAGATATCTCTAATTTCTGCGATTAGCTCGATTCCATCACCGGCGATATCATCAATTCTGCCGATAAAAGGGCTTACATAGCTTGCTCCTGCCTTTGCAGCTAGCCATGCTTGAGCTGCAGAAAATACAAGAGTTACATTCGTCTTGATTCCTTCTTGAGATAAGTGTTTAACTGCTTTTATGCCTTCGGGAAGCATTGGAATTTTGACAACTACATTCTCACTTAACGCAGCTAAGGCTCTTGCCTCTCGCATTATTTCGTCATAGTTTGTACCAAGAACTTCAAGGCTGATTGGTCCATTTACGATTTGAATAATTTCGTTAACTATGTCGCGGTAGGCTCTGCCTACCTTGGCAGCTAAGCTTGGATTTGTAGTAACGCCATCTATAATGCCCAAATCGTAGTATTTCTTTATTGCTTCGGGATCTGCTGTGTCAATGAATAGCTGCATTTTTTTTGTTTTAATATGTTGTATTATTATCTAATAAATTCAAGTCGCTTACAATCTAAGTAACCAAGCTTCAGCATTATGTCAAAAAATAACCAGAAAGATATCATTAATAGTACATTTAATTCAAAAATACCATTGATTGCTACTATAGTACTAACAATTATCGGGATAGGATTTATCTTGTTTGCCTTAGTGCTTATGTTTACCGATATGCTGGTAGTCCCTGAACTCTAGATAGCACTAGAATGGTTTGTGCGAGGTATACACGCTTGGCATTTTTACTTGCTTCGTTCTGGATCCTTTTGTAACTGTATACAATTTTTTGATTTCTTCCACAACCTCATAGGCACCGGCAAGTTTATAATTTGTTTCGAAGGCATTCCCACTTAACTCGAGTAAATACTCGCGATCGCTCAGAAAGCTATGCAGGTCAAGGATTCTGTCGAATTCAAAGATGCTATTTTGCGTTTGCATAAGTTTTACATGTTCAACTTCGTTAGCACCTTTTGGGGGAAAATGGATATGAGGAAGACCGGTAGCTAAACTATAGAATATGATTTCTCCGGTTTTAGCGAACAGAACATCGATTTCTTCTACAAACCAGCGGTGTCCGACTTCAATCACCTTGTCACGGTTTGAGCTGCTAAAGATCTCGAATTGTTTGTTGTTAAGTTTAAGGCTACTCTTGATCTCTGCCAACTCTTGTGCAAACTCTAAATGGGGACCGGGAATAGCTCTTATCGTATAGTGACCCAGTTTAATATGATCGGCAAGCAAATGAATAATCTTCTTAATTCTATAAACTTCGTCTTTTGTTCCTGTTCCGCCGATATATAAGCCTAAACATAATGGCCTGTTTCTGTCTTTAAGATTTGCACGAATTCGTTTGTATGCAGACTTTCTATTCTTGTAAACATAAGGATCTAGTGTATGACCTATGATCCTTATTCTATCTGGATTCACCCCTACTGTTTCGAACAGCATCTGTACTCTTTGACTGTTGACTAAATGCAGAGGCCCTTTTTTCCCTCCGGGGATTCCATAGAACGAGGCAGAGCCAACATCGATTTCGTCTGGAATAACATTGATCAAGCTTTGACAAAGCTTTCTGCCCAATCCAAAAGACCAAAGTGCCCCCAGTCCCCAGGGATGCACTGCCAGCAAAGTATTATATTCACAGTGGCGCAGGTATCTTCGTAGGGCAAAACCAAGTGGGATTTCAAAAACCCTAATCATATTTAAGAAGGCGCGCAAAGCAAATGACGGTAAGGTGAACGAATTAAATGTACTTGCATGTCTGGTGGTTATCTCAAAGAACCATTTAAAAGCAAGTAAAGGCAAAACAGCGGTTCTTGTATAGAAACTGTGCATTCTTGCCCATTTGAGGATGTCGAGAGTGTCGTTTTCTATGCCTGCCTCGTCTAGCGCATTCTTAATCGAGGTTGCTTCGCGTAAGTGTCCGAGTCCAGTTAAGGCATAAACTTGAAGTACTTTCGGCTTCTCATCGATTTTCATAAGTACATTCTAGCGTAATATAGTTGCCAGAGATAGATTTGTAACAGAATATGACTAAATAAGTACAACATTGAGCAAAATTATATTCTGGAGTAGGATTGTTTAGATATTATCGAAAAGTTCAAACTTGAATATTCAGTCCGCAGATAAAACTCCAGATAACGAGCTTGTTGATAGGTTTGTAAATAAATCAGATGTTGATGCATTTGAGACTATTTATAGAAGGTATGTTTCTGCAGTATATCGATCTGTTTACATCAAAGTCGGTAAGAAAGAGTGGGCTGAAGACATTGTTAGTGAAACATTTATGTTGTTAATGGACATCCTCTCGAACTATCGAGGGGAGTCATCTCTGAAAACGTTTATTACTGGGATTGCCTTTAACAAAGTTAGACAATTTTGGCAAAAACAACAGCATGATGGCATAAGTTTTGATGAAGCTTATGTTTATGCAGAAGAAGAAAGTGAAGAGCCAGAAGAGATGTCAGATGAGTTGCCTAGACTGGTAGCAGAAGTTCTAAAAACAATTGGAGCGCCATATAATTTAGTTTTGGAAAAAAGATTCATAGAGGGTTGCTCAATTGCCGAAACAGCAAGTCAACTCAATCTAAGTTCTGAAAATGTAAGAGTTATACAACATCGAGCAATAAAAAAAGCTAAAGAGTATTACGAAAACCAAAATGGAAAATGAAGAAAAAATAATCAAAGCATTAAGAAGTGTATCGCCTTACGCAGAGCCGAACAGCGCTTTTATTGAGCATCTATCTCTAGATTTACGGAACAGGCAAAAGAAACAAGCGTATGTGCCACACAGCAGGTCATTTAACTTCGCATTGTTTTCGACCCTTGCCACAGTTATCTTGGCGGTTCCGTTGTTAATAATTGGAATGGGCTTGCTCTCTGATCCCAGAACAGAAGATGCCGCTAATCCTGACTTCTCAACGGTGGATAGAACGGAACAGGTTTTAACTTCTGATCTTGTCGATCTCAGAGTTGAATTCGCATCTTATCTAAATTCTAAAGATTCAGTTGAGATTGCTAAACAACTTGCAGATGAGGTCTATATAGATGTGGCAAAGACCTTCTGCTGTGGTGAACTCAGTAAATCAGAGGCTCTTTTAGAAGTGATGTTTCAGCTTGAAGACAAAAGCGAATATGATTTCTCACTTTCTAATGAAACGCTTTTAAATGTAACAATTGATAACACTGACTATCTTGATTTTGACCTAGGTGTAAACGCTGAAGGTTTTGTCATTGGATATAGCTATACAGATGACTTCTTGGTGAGTCGAATCTTGTTTACGCATATAAATAATCTTGTGAATCAGCAAAAAGCCGAAGCCACATCTCTTGTTATAGAAAATATCAATCAACTTGATAAAGAAGGATTGGAGGAGTCACTCGCACAAGAGATTGATCTGGTCCTTTATAACGAATCGTGTTGCAACATTATTGATAAGAACGATGCCCTGGCAATTGTTGTTAATCGGCTTCAAAATACAGGGAGTATAGATTTTTCAGGAACTAATAAAGATCTAAACTTTGCAAAATCCAGGTATCCAGCGATAAATGCCTATAGGCTGGGTTTATCCGATACAGGCGAGATAGTCGGATTTGCTCTCGATTCTGAGTTGCTTGTGAATAAAATATTTGTTGCCAAGTTAGATGAACTGGTACCTCAAAAAGAATATCAGTGCGATCCTGCAAGCGATTATCAAGGCGGACAGGCCGATTTAGACTTGGTCGTTTCTGAGCAGAGTTGGAAATCTGAGTTCGCAGGTTCAGAGTCGGTTATTGGCATTGATAGTAACTATATTGTAGTTCAAGATAAGTTACTAAAGATTGGTATTGAAGACGGGCTTATCAAGGCATCTATACCAATTACTAATAACGATGATGAGTCTTGGTATGAAACGAGTAAAGGTGTCCTAGCTGTTTCTGAAAGTTCTATGAATTTGTTTGACAAAGTTAGTGGAGAGCTTAGATGGAAAAGAGAGAATTCATGGCAGGCAACCTATACTCAAAGCATTTCACCTACTTTTCTTTGCGAAATGCTCGTTGTACATGTTTTTTCTGAGGTTAATAGAATATCGCAACTCGAGGCTTATTCGTTAATTGATGGAACAAAGCTTTGGACCAGAAATCTTCAAGGGATGCCGGAAAAGATCTTTCCAGGAAAGGAGATTCTGATATTTGATAGTTCGGCAAACTTATATGCGCTAAGTCCGGCAAACGGTAATTTGGTTTGGAGAAAGAGTCTTAGGGTCGGGCAAGAGTATTCATTTCAATTCGTTTCAGGCTATACCCTGTTTGCAAATTCTAAGATCTTGTCACTTTATAATAATGCCGATGGTGCTCTTGTTTGGTCCAAAGAAGGCGAGTCAAGAGTTCTTTCTGCAAGCGTATATAAGTCAGATTTGATAATTGTTTTCAATGATGGCAGGGTTGAGGTGTTGGATCTAGAAACGGGAAGAAGCAAGAGCGAGAATGAGATTGAAAAAGACATACAGGTACTTTATATTTCTGCCGAATCTTTAGGCTATGTCATCGGAAATACTTTTAAAGCCTATAATCTTACTACGGGTGAAACTGATTTTACATTTAAGTTGCCGTCAGAAACTAATACTTTACTCCATCTTGGGCAAGAATCGTTGATTGTTAAGTCGGGTGATACCCTTGTTGGTCTAAAATAGAACAATTGGCTTATTCTTCTTCGTCGCGCATTTCTTTGATGGTTTGAATGAGTTTTAGTTTTCTACCATCGTGTTTAACTTCTTCTTGTTCAAGTTGAAGTAGTTCCATTTTTATGATTTCTTTGAGTAATTCTGTGCGTTCTTTAAGAGTTGCAATTTTTTTCGTTTAGTATTTTTATTTCATCTGTAGATTTGATTTTATCTCTGATCTCCTTGGTTTTTTTTGTTAGTTGATCAAGTTCGTCTTTTAAGTTCGTGTGTGTCGATATAGTCCTTTAAGTCGCCACGAAGAGTTTTGATAACCTGCTTAGTTTCGAAGTATTCGGAGACTTTGTCTGGGTTTTCGTCGTTAAGACCAGAGGCAGCGTCTTCGACTTCTTGGCGGATAGATTCTAATTCGTCGTTTGTTGTAGTTACATTATTGGCCATCTTAGATTAATCTATAAGATATTATTACATTAAGTTTTTAATCCTATCCTAATTAGGCAGCCTATTCAAATATTTTAAGAAATTAGACTAAGGAGTATGCTCACTAAATCTAGAAAGTTACTTGTGTTGATAGGCATTATAGTTGCCATTGGGGTAGTATTAAGACTTGTTGCTGCTTCTGTCGGTTACAATTACGACTTTGAATCCTATAAGATTGTGGCAGATATTGTTCTTGCTGGAGGCAATGTATATTCTGAGACAGCAAGGTATAACTATGGACCGGTTTGGTTTATTATCCTTGGCACAATAGCAGGAATTGCAAACTTAACTGTGGATCCAGAGCTGGCTTTTCGTGTTGGTGTTGTGCTTCTGCTGACTTTCTCGGATTTAGTGATCAGCTTTATTCTTTATAAAAGATATGGATTATTTGCCGGTATCTTTTTCTTTCTAAACCCAATCTCAATAATAATTACGGGTTTTCATTCGCAGTTTGATAACTTAGCTATTGCTGTGGGAATGGTCGCAGTGCTGATCTACTCTCAAGCCAGTGATAGCAACAATCGTAGATTAATGGTTGCTGCTCTGGTTTTGCTTGGTGTCTCGATAATGGTTAAGCATGTCCTAGTTTTCTTTCCGATCTGGTTATTTATTCGCGAGAAGACTTTTGTGCGCAAAGGTGCATCTCTGGCTATTCCTTTGCTGGTGTTTTTCGCAGGTTTTGTTCCGTTTCTTTCTGCGTTTGAGAGTATTCGCGAGAATGTTTTTTCTTTATGACTCTGCCAGAAATGCTCCTATACTAAGGTCGGTTATGCCCCCAATTATTTCGAGTGTCCTTGATCCAAAGGCATTCATGGCAATAGGTCTGATCTTGTCCGGCTTATTAACTCGAAAGAAGGCCTTGTTCGAGCAATTACTCTGGTATTTGTTGCTGGTTGTTATCTTTTCTATGAGCATTCTCCATCATTATCTGGTTATACCCATGGCTTTTATTGCAGTTTACCCAAACATATTCTGGATTATTTATATTCTCATTTCTGGGTTTATATTCACCCTAGACAAGCTGGGAATGGGTATTGAGCAAATGATTGCAATTGCTCCGCAGCAGTTTTTATTTATTTACAGCACAAACAGAATTTATGACATTCCTATGCTGTTTTTGTTTCTTGGATTATGTACACATCTGATATTTTCTACTCAGGGAAAGTTGGTGCAGGAATATCAAGCTCGGGCATTTCGTAGTTTCCGTCAAAAGATAGGAATTTAATTATCTGAGTTCCTCCGGATTCGTGAGGGAATTCAAGCTCGGATATATCCCCTGATGAGTCAATCGTTGCTTGGTAGTAAACCAACACTGAATTGTCAAAGCGGGTAAATGTATATTTTATTGTTCCGTCTTGGAGATCGTTTTTTTTCTGCTCCGTTGCAAACATCATCTGCAAAGACCTTCATGAAGGATTCTTTCAACTTGATAAGTGAATTTTCGAAATTACCACCAAACTGACTATGACCAATATTGCTTTTTATCTTGACCAGACCGTTCTTAACGGTATCTTCTTGAATAATTGTTCCCTGTTGCTTGTCGTTAATGGTGCTTATAGAGTATGCCTGCTCTTCTTTTGTATCAATAAAGTATTCTGCCTGCATAGACAGATTTTCGCCAATTACCTCTTGCGTATAATTCGCTGATTTCCGGTTAGCAAAGGTGTCTAGGTATGACTTAATCTCGTCTCGGTAGATGTTGATGTTTTGTCTTTGTGCTCCAAGTACTTGACTGGTTTCGGGGAGGGTTTTAGTTATTCCTGCAATAAACAAAGCCATAGCTGCAATTACAAAGAAGAAGGAAATAAGAAGTCTTCCTTGATCTTCACTACTATGAACTTTGCTCATATTTAGTTGCTTATCTAAGCGATTATAGCAAAATTATGACTTGGCAAGCAAAGCATCTGTAAACTGCTTGGCGATAGAGACACTGGTAACCTTGTCCGACTTGTATGGTAGGGGTAGTGTATCTGTCAACAGAATAGTGTCAAGTTTCAAATCTTCGACAATTTTCATACCTTCTGCAAAGAGAAAACCATGAAGTAGAGTTAAATGGATGGATTTTGCGCCGATTTTTCGCAGAGCATTTACTGCTTCAACTATTGTGCCTCCGCTTTGAACAAAGTCGTCAATTAGAATGACATTATGTCCATGAAGCGAGTCTGTGTCAAAGGTCATCTCCTTTACACCTTCTTTGTCTGCAGTTCTTTTTTTACTTGCCAGTGTTATCTTTTTTATTCCTAATAGATGTGCAAGTTTTGTGGCCCTTTCTTTACTCCCCTTGTCCGGTGCTGCAATAACTGTGTTTGACAGGTTATACTTTTTTAAGGTATTTGCCAGAGAATCAATCGGGTCAATTTCTAGATAATTATTCTGCAAAAGCTCTTGTGCTTTGTTGCTATGAAGGGCAACAAAATACCTTTGCTCGGTTTGCAAAGAATTGAGAATACTAGTAATAACCTGCAAAGAAATAGCTTCTCCATATTCGACTATCCGATCCTGTTTTTGATAACCAAGATAGGGTATGAAAAGATTAACGATTGCTCCTGCATTAAGCAAGGCATTGTGAAGTAGGAGTAGCTGCACCAGATTATCTGCAGGTGCATTTACATTGGCAATAAGAAGCACCTCTTTGTTATTTACATCTTCTATAATACGAACATACCATTCACCATCTTTGAATTGCTTGATTATAAATTTGCCCAGCTTGTGTTTCGGAAACATCTTGTTGATTGTGCTTGCTAATTTGTAGTGTGTAGGTGTGTAGAAGATGGTCATTGTTATATATATTGTAGATATATAAGAGATGTGGTATAGTTATAGTATTAGTAATTATACATAATGTCACAAGAATTAACATTCAAAGTATGGATAAGCTCCATGATGGAGAATGGAAATAGAACAAATAGGTTAGGATTTACAGCTTTCGGGCATGATGATTACTGATTGAAAAATGAAGCTGTAACTTACTATGCATTTTCACCAGAAGGCTGCGAACTTGAAATAGGGGATGTGGGTATCTTGAACATTAGAGAAAAAGACCGTCTAGAGAACCCTCCTGAAGTAGAAGAATTGTTTGCTGGTGATCCGCTAGCAGCAATGTTTATAGAGGCATCTAGTCAGGTTCTGAGATTTCATGGAATACCTTGTGAGCAATGCCCGATTAAGCAAATGTGTAACCTAAATCGTTGAGGTTAAATTATGAGTAGTTTTGAATCTTTTCAAACGAGTGCAAGTCTGACTGTCGATAAGCAGTTCGAAGCAACTTGGGATGAAGGTGGTAATCCGTATGTCAGAAAGTATGTGACAATAATGGCAACCATGATAGGTGAGGTTAGAGATTCTGATGGAGTAGTTGTTGATCACGAAAATTTAGAATTGATGGTCTATGAAGATCTGCCGTCTGAGTGTGGTTTGGCAGAAGGGCCTATCCAAGACAGCATCGGAATTAAGCTAGAAGTGCAGTTCGTCGATACCGATACTGATAATCAGGATTATGCTTTACGCTCTGCGATGCAACATATTCTTGATTCCTTAAATCCAGCAGAGATTGGTTATGAGGCTTACGAGGAGAAGAGCGCATTGTTTAGAGGTTTAATAGAATATGATGAAGATCTGCCTTCAACCTTGATAATTGGAACAAGGGTATATCGAATTGCTTGGTCTTTTACAACTGAGCCTAAGGAATGTGCATCTTGCCCGGTTAGAAAGATATGCTCTCTTATAGATGAAACATAGTCAAGGTGTTTATATCTGCCAAGGAAGTCTTCTTTGGAACACTAGGTTCTGAGCAGGAAAACTTGGAAGGAAAGCATCTGTGTTAAGTGACATCTTTCTGACTCTACTCATTGCTTCTTTGTTATGGTGCCAGAATGATGACATCAATAAAAAGGCGACTCTAGCTTGAACATCATCTTCGTATCTTGTCGGATTCATTGAAGCATAAGTAAATAACCCAGATTTCTTGTCAAACCCTCGATACATTGTTCTCACAGAGTTGGGGTTTTGCCCATAAAAACTCATTGTTCGGATATTAAATGATGTTGATACTCGTGGAATATCGTTATTACCAAGATCAAATGGTCGAGGCTGAATGAAGTTTCCGTGTCTGTCTTGTGCATATTTTGCTATAAATTCGGCAACTGCAACATTGCTTAAAAGGAGTTGTACTCTTTCGTAGAGATCTGTTTCCGAGTAATCCTTCATTGATTTCCCTCCTTTATTATCAACATAGATTCTTTCTTCTGTCAGTCGATCCAGGATCAATTGGTCCGGTCTGGCAAATGTTTGAATGCGATATATCTCTTCAGGCCCATCAAGGATACTAATACCAAGTTGAATAAGAGCTTCGTTGGATACAATACTTCGATGCGGATTAAGTTCGGGGGTAAGGGAGTTCGGGAATAGAATGACATCTGAATTGGTTCCGAGTTGTGCGGCTAATGCAGATCTAATTGCTAAAGTTTTGGCAATCTGCCTATCTGACATCCAGATTGATCGAACTGCATCTGCAGAAAGAGTTAATCCGTCTCGAGCTGGATTTCTGTCTCTTTTGTTATTATAAGGGAATTCCTGATTGTTATTCCAAGCTAGAAACCAGGCATCGATTGAGTCTAGAATATTAGGGACAGAAACCCCGGACTTTTGCATGTCATCGTTTAGTCTGCCTGTTATTTGCAGGAAAGCCTGTGTTTGCTCGGCTGTTATAGTAGGAAAGTGAGTCTGAAGTTCTGCGGGAGTGGTCGGTAGCGTTTGACTAGAGATTACACTACGAATTACGGAACTGGCAAGACTTAGATACATGTGTTGCTGAATTCCTTCTGCACTGCTCTTAAGCATCTTTAGAACCTCTTTGCTATCGGGCGGTGATATATGAATATCTGGCTTCGGTCCGAATACTTGCTGAAAATGCCTAACAAGATCATAGTATAAAACCGGGTCTGTCATAAGCTGGTAGACTTGGTCCTCTTCTGACAAAGATCGGAAATCTGCAGGTAGGGTCGCTTGAAAATCAGGAATAAATCGTCTCAACATATCCAGATTAGAAATAGTCATGCGGCTTCCGCTAGGTGCTTCTATTTTAATTTCTTCAGCCGGTCGTTCAAATCCAAAAAGATCTTTTTGTTGTGGTCGGGGAGTAATTGTAGCAGTGGTGGGTTGCCTTTTTTGGTCGCTGACTTACTTGTTCTAACTCCCAGAGTGTATTCATATAAATTGAGAGGGGGGCGCTTTAGCGCCCCCTCGGTGTGTTAATGAATCAATTTGTGTTCTACCGGTAAAGTCATCTTTTCGAAAACTTTGTTAAAACTTAGGGGGATTATAATTAATTTTTCTGCAACTATGCAACTATATACAATCTGCTTACTGCTCTTGTAATTCCGGTATACAGCCACCTTTTCCATGTCGATTCATCTGCATGCTGAGATCTTTCTTCAAATAGGACAACCGTATCGGCTTGACTACCCTGGGCTTTATGTACTGTTAAAGCGTAACCAAAATCGAAAAGATCAAATCCTTTTGCTTCTTTGTGATACACCAATTCTTTTGATCCAAATTGTTTAGCAATTATGTTTCCGGAATAGGCACGATCCTCGCCATCTAAGTTGATTAGTGCTTTGTAGTAATCAGGATCTTTTTGATTACTGACAAGGTCAAGAGAAAGAATCGTGCCCATCATTCCATTGTAAATATGTAGCTTATGATTATTTTTTAGGCAGATAGTTCGATCTCCTGGTCTTGGTTCGGCAGAATCAAATTCCAGCAGATTTCTGATAGCCATATTTAGTTTAACCCTTGTATGATTAAACCCTGTAAGAACAAGCATTTCTTCGTTAAAACTTCTGAATAGTTCACTGATTAATTCTTGTGTTTCTGGATCTCGTCTATCTAGTTTTGCAACAGATTTGCCGTAACTACCGAATTCAATTGTTCCTGTTTCGCGAACCTGTGCAGATAATTCTATGATTGGATTGTCTTGATCTTGCCTGTGTATTTCTTCGAGCTTAAGCTCGGGGTTTCGCATCAGGTTAAAGGAACCCTCAATTGGAGGTAACTGACCATGATCTCCGATGGCAAGAATCGGAATGTTATAGCTAAGTAAATCTTTCCAGATACTTTCACTGATCATAGACGCTTCGTCGACAATGATTAGGTTGTAATCGAAGCTTGATTTGCTTTGTCTTTCCCAACCAATGATTTCGTCTTCTGCATCAATTATTGGAGTGTAAATCAGCTTATGAATGGTGCTTAAACTATCACCAAGGTTGATAGCATTTGCTTCTTTAAGTTTTTGACCCAGAACTCGTGTAGCTTTGCCGGTAAATGAACAATAAGCAATTTTGAGTAATTTATGTTTATCTCTGAGAACTCTGCTGACTTCGCAAGTTAATGTGGTTTTACCTGTTCCTGCGTATCCCCCAAGTGTAATGAACTTTTTTACAGGGTTCTCAAACCATTTAATGATGGAATCTAATGCAACTTGTTGAGATTTTGAAAGCTCAATCTTCATACTTTGATACTGACGAATGAGGGAAGTGTTCTTAGTGTTGCCGTGATTACAGTTATTAAAGCAACGATTCCTGCTAAATCGGCAACTGCAGCGCTGCTATCGAAGATAGTAGATAGAATAGTCCCAACATAACAAGCTTGATGACTGCATAAAAAAAGCGCATAAATCTTGATGCAGTCAGGAATGTTGCAAGAGGACCATGGACTTGTTTAAAGGGAACAGCACTTGTTTGCATGTAAGTTGCAAATCTTTGAAAATCAACAAGAAAATCCTTACAAATAAAGAAGACCAGCACAAAGGGATTGGCTATTTGTAGGTAAACGAATGGGACCAGTAAGACAGTTTCGGCTATCCTGTCGCCAACAATGTCGTAAAACGCGCCCATTTTTGACTCTCCATCGAATCTTCTGGCAAGCTGTCCGTCAAGTCCATCAGTAAGAAAGATTAATGCCAGAATAACAAGTCCGCCAATTAGTCCAAAGATCGTAGGATTAGCACTGATTATGAGCGCAAATATTGCTACAGCAATAATTCGCAAAGTTGTCATTGCATCACTTAATCTAAGCTTCTTTTTATCTGACATGGTTTCGAAGGATTACAAAATAAAATACTTTTTCAATATAACGAACTAGTTTATTAAATATATCTGCACCAGGTTCTTTGTGAACTCTCGAATAGGGTTCGACGAGAATACGGTGTTTGATTCCGGCTAAATAGGCTCCGTACAAATCAGTACCGATCTTGTCGCCTATCATAATTGCTCTAAAGGGATCGATATTTACCTCTTTGGCTAATTGAAGATAGCCTTCTGCTTTTGGTTTTTCACTTTGCATCTGAGATGTGATCTTTAATGGTGAGAAGGTGCAAGCAAGCTGTTTAGATCTCTGCTCCGAGCAATTGGAATAAACAGCTATTTGCCAGCCTTTGCTTTTCAGGTCTGCCATTAAATCAAGCGTATCTTGGGGTATTTCTTGTTTGAATGCCGTCAAAGTGTCGTCGACATCAAAGATGAGAAGATCTGCTTGCTGTTTGAATGAGGCAAAATCAATATCGAATATTGATTTTGCCGTATCCGTAACAATCCCTTTTTGTTTAAACCCTTTAAGCCAGAAGCCTAAATATGTAGGAATATGCATCGTATGGTAATTATAGCCTAAAGCTGGGTTGTAAGGCATGATATTTCATGCAAGAATTGCATTATGGCAAACATAGGAATAATAGGAGGAGGTTATAGCGGATTAACTGCAGCATACCACTTAGCAAAAAATGGTCATCAGGTTGAAATCCTTGAAAAGGGATCAGAGGTCGGAGGCCTTGCAGGCGGATTTAAGATAGCCGGAACCTCACTTGAAAAAACATATCACCATCTGTTCAAAACAGATACAGATATTATCGCCCTAGCTCAAGAGCTTGGCATCGCAGATAAACTGAAATGGCATAAAAGCTCTATTGAGATATTCTACAATCATAGGCTCTATCCGTTTTCTACACCTCTTGATCTGTTAAGATTCTCTCCTTTAGGATTAATATCGCGACTGCGTCTAGCTTTTGTTATCTTACTTTTAAGAACTCGGACCAACTTTGCTGGATTAATCAGAATCTCTGCATATGATTGGATGTTGAAATATGCAGGCCAAGAAGCCATGAAAGTGATTTGGCAGCCTTTGTTGCTTGGAAAATTCTCAAGATATTATAAAAAGATTTCAATGGCATGGTTATGGGCAAGACTGCATACTCGAGCCAAATCACGCAAACCAGGGGAATCTTTTGAAAGACTAGGTTATTTTACGGGAGGATTTTCTACATTCACGAATTCCTTGGTAGAAAAGATCGAAGCATTAGGATCTAAGATTTCTATCAATACAGAAGTACAAGAAATCATCTCCAGCAAGGATTCTGTTCAAGTTAAAACATCTATTGGAGAAAAGAAATACGATAGGCTGATCGTAACTGCTCCTTCAGGTATATTCGCAAAGATGATTGCAAATCAACCTCAGGCAAAAAGTGACTATTTGAAACTACTGAATTCAATAGATTATTTATCTGCTGTCGTCTTAGTATTTTCTTCTAACCAGAACATCGGAAAATCTTACTGGTATAACATAAACGATACCAGTATGCCTTTTCTGGTTTTCATTAATCACACAAATTTAATCGATAAACAAGAATATAATGGCAAGTACATCTATTACATCGGGGCTTACTTACCACTAGATGATTCGCTTCTAAAAAAGAGTGATGATGAAATAATAAACCTATGGTTAACTTCTCTTCAGAAGGTTTTTTCTGAATTTAAACATGAAGAGATTATCGAAAAGCACTTATTTAGATTTGCCTATGCTCAGCACATAGTCACCACGAACTATCAGGAGTTAATCCCCGATTACAAGACGCCACTAGTTAATGTTTACCTTGCAAATTTCTCGCAAATATTCCCTGAAGATCGAGGAACAAATTACGCAGTTAGAGAGGGGAAGAAGATCGCCGATCTTGTCGCTGGTTCTCAAGTACTTTGATTTTGTTTTCCAGATCTGCCACTTTCTTTTTCAAGCTTGAAGTGGCAAATGCACCTTCAAATGAGTAGCTTATATAAATTGTGGCAATCATTCCGATTATTGAAACCGCTAATGCGGCAACTCGTATTATGCCTGCGATTAGATCAACTAATCCCGGATAAACTCCTTGTTCCAGAAAGCTTTTTGTACTTTGATCTGTAGGGCTATTATCTCCAAATAAGTTTCCGAGACTATTAAAAATATTTGAAGGAGGTTAATTATCGAATCGAGTGATTTATCTGCTTCAATGATTGACTGGTAAGTTCCATTTGCTTTCAAGGCCGAGTCGGCAATAGTCGAAAACAGTTGTGGAATAAATAATGCAGAAAGCATAATTGCAGCACAAACTGGAAAGCTGATCTTTATAAGTAAGGCTAAAACGCTCATTAGCTTTGACCTAAGCATATAGATAAGGCTAAGCAGAGCAAGAAGCAACAAAAAGATAAGAGTAATTGGATCCATAAAACAATTATAACAAACTAGCGACATGTGCATAATGTTGTTATCTCAATTATATGAATCTATAATATGTATTATTTGTTATCTGATGAGTGATGGATAAACTGCTCGCTCTTAGGATTATCTTTTTTATTTCGATTGCCGGACTTTTGTTTTCCGGATACCTCAGTTATATGGATCTCTTTGCTGAAGGAGGATGCTCTGATGCAATAGTCTCGTGCGGTACTAAAGATTTCTCACTATTAGGTTTGCCAGCATGTGTATATGGATTTGTCATGTATTTGATAATCTTTTCTATCACAGCTGCATCTCTATTCATAAAGCTGTCTACAAATCTAAGAAAAAATAAGTCTAGTCTTTTTTGTCTTGGTCGGGTAAAATGTCTATAAAGACATATGGTTACAAAGTGGGGCACAATTTCGAGAGCTCGCTTTTTAGCAACAGGGTTTGCAGTGCTTCTAGCGTTAATTCCATTCGTGTTCGATACATCTTTCGCTCCTAAGGGTTGGGAACTACCTAAGGTTGCTGCAATTCAGATATTTCTACTCTTACTTCTTTCGATTTACGCTTTGTCATGCATTGTTCTGCTTCGTCCTGGACGCAAACTTATGTACAGAAGAGATAAAATCCTACTGGTAGTTTTACTAATATTCTCTTTTTCTTCTTTTGTGTCTCAGTTTACTTATAATTTAAGACTTGATCAGCTTTATAATCCTCTTTATCAGCGGATATTAGACCCTTCATCGGGTGAATATACGATTCATATGGCGATCTTCGGTAATCAGTTCCGAGAGACAGGACTCATTACCATGTCAATTCTATTTGCAACAGCCTGGGTGGCAATGCGCGAGATTCGTTCAAGACATCTGCCTTTTATGTTTGCCGCGCTTGGTGGAGGAGCCTTGCTTCAAGCAATTTTTGGCATCATGCAGTTTCTGGTAATAGGTCTTCAAAATACAGAAAGATTTGCCGATGGTTTGGTTGTATACGGAACATTCGGGCAGAATAATTTCTATTCTGGATACTTACTTTGCGGACTTGTTGCAACTGCCTACTTTCTTGCCAATAAAGATGCCAAGATTCGGCTAATCTCACTTATTAGTTCAATCATAATTATTCTAGGGATATTACTCTCACTTTCATATTTTGCCTGGATCGTTATGATTCTACTGGTAGCAATCGTTATCAGAGAGGGCCTTTCCAAACAAAAATCGCTATTTCTCCGTCAAAAGCCTGTAATAATTGCTGTTGCATTGTTGTCTTTACCAATGGCGATATTATTATTGCAATTATTCCCGGACTATCTTCATAGAATCAATATCTGGAAAGCCGTGCTTCAACAGTACATTATCATCCCCATGCAAGATCCCTCGCTTATGAATACCGTTAGGTTATTCTTTGGCAGCGGATTTGATACTTTGCAGGAATTCCTTTATCGTGCGATAGAGCTATCAGGATCAAATATCGACAGGTCTCACAACATAATATTTGATGTGCTTGCCTTTACTGGAGTCTTCGGCTTGGTAGTAATGGCCTTTCTGGCAAGAAAGGCTATCAAAATATCTATTTCAAGCAGATCAAGACAAATTGATTTTGCAGTAATTTTGGTTTTTATCTGGTTTGTGCGTTCGTTAGTTCACACTAGCTCTATTCTTAATTTACTAGTAGCTTTCATTTTTGTTGGTGCACTCATAGGCGCTGCCTCAGATCTTCCTTCGCGTAAAGCCTTAAAGAAATAGTCCTCTGCTTAAGGATATTTAATACAGACCATCGTTACTGCTAATCCAGTCAATCGTTGATCCAGTAACGATTCTTCCAAAACTTTTATCTGATCTATCAAACATCTTATAGCTAATATCTGCTATCCATTCATCCTTACCGTATCCAGTAATTTTGTAAGAATACCCATCGTTGCTGAAAGCAAGATTTGAGGTATAAGCGTAATAGGTAAATCCTCCATAGGAGTTAGGATAAGACACAGGATACGAATCCATATAGGAAACCGGATAAGAGTAGAAATATTCAAACTCGAAAACTCTCTTTAGCACAGATGTCTGAGCGTCATTTATTGTCAACAAAGTCGCCTCTTCTTGGTAGGCAGGAGTACCGTTCGTTAAACTATTGAGTAGGTAAAAAGGTGTTAGTTCCTTTGGAAAGATCTCGATAGTTAGCGAATCGTTGTTCTCGTTCCAAGTATTAATAACTACAAGGGGAGAATTATAGAAGCTTTCCATAACTAGATCGAATCTCTTTTGTCCACGCTCGGTTTCTGGATAGTATTCTCTTTGTAGATAGTAGCGTATACCTTCTGGTTGAGAAGATGGGAAATCTCTGCCATATACAACTAGTTGATCAAATTCTGGATCCGAAGGCAGAACATAGGTGAAATCCGACTCGTTCAAGTAGTTATTAATGTTTTCGTTGTGTTCATTGATGTCAAATTCGTATGCAGTATAGTCGATAAGCTGTTGACTACCCTCGTAGGTAAATCTAAAGATTGCGTTTGCTTCATCAAGGGTGATAGTTTTTTCTTCTCTGTCAATTTCTTCTCTTGAGATTAGGTTCTCAGAATTGACTGAATCTATATACATTGCAGACTCAACAATCGCGTAGTCTGAAGAATCCACTGTCATTCTTATAATAAAAGTCTTGTCTGGTTGAGAATAACCTGATGTATTGCAGTAGCCTTCGTAAGATAATTCCACAACATAATAGCTTTGTCCATTTAGAACAAAACTATCTACAACTGAACTGTTGTAACCGAAGTATTCTGGGACAGTGTAAGATACTGGTTCTTGTGTATAGCTATCGGGTGTTTCAATGTAATTTGTGTAGTCAGGATCTGGAGTGTAGACCATTTTTGCGTAAATTGAACCTCCCGCATATGAATAATACTCATGGATATCAGAACCGTACAAGCCAAGCGAGAAATCATCAAGCTGGTCATTATATGTTCTTGTATAGGTGTGGTATGAGTGGTTGTTATCAAAATATTCTTGGTAAACTGCTACAACTGGATTGTCTTCGATTGGCATGTAATTTGAGCAGCTGTTGTAGGCCGCTCCTGGGTATGTTACAGAAGTTACGGTTCTAAAGTTATAGCGACTTATATCCGGAGCAGGATTATCTTCTGGTGTGACTTTTTCGACTTGACCATTTTCGTAGTGTTTTGGTGCAGGTATTTTTGATTTACTTACTGGAGAAAGAGGTTCCTCTTTGATCTGGATCGGCTCCGTTGCTCTTTTTTTTGCATCAGAACTAACAGATACTTGAGGCTTTTCGTCTAAATTGCCAATTACTATTCCCTGAGGATTGTTTTTGACTATCTCTGTGATTATTTCAAGTTCTTTTTCTGGAGAAATCTCATCCTTGATTTCTTTTACCGGTCTGGCATTTATGATAAGGAGGAATACTACGACAATCAGTGAAAGCCCTAGTCCAAGAGCTATTCCGAGAGCACTGTAAAGTTTTCGCTTGTCGTTGACGATGCTTTTAATAAAATCATTCATTTTCTGAGAATTAATATAATTATTAGTCAATCTAATGTTACATACAATTGTATATAAGAATTTCGGCGATTAATAGTGTAAACTTAGCAAAGACGAGTCGTTATTCTAACAATAATCATTATTAGCTTATGTGTGGAATTGTAGGGTTTACAGGCAGTGATAAACAATTACTAGAAAGTATGCTTAGTTCGATTGAGCACAGAGGTCCAGACGGCCAAGGGACACATCTTGACGATAAAGTATCTCTTGGTATGCGCAGGTTAGCAATCATCGATCCAAACACCGGTTGGCAGCCAATTTGGAACAAAGATAACAGCAGATGCATTATCTTCAACGGAGAAATTTACAATTACGCAGATATCAGAAAAGAACTTGTTAAGAGTGGCATGACTTTTAGAACAGATCATTCGGATACAGAAACTGTCCTTCTCGGGTACGATCTCTGGGAAGAAGATATCCTTAAAAAACTCAGGGGGATGTTTGCTTTTGCAATCTATGATGTCAAAAAGAATGAATTGTTCATTGCCAGAGACAGGCTTGGAATTAAGCCTCTATATTATTATCAGCAAAACGATGTGTTCTATTTCTCTTCAGAAATAAAAGCTTTACTACAGATACCTGGTTATAAACGCAAAGCCAACAAGCAATCCTTGTTTAATTATTTAAAGTATCGTGTCCACGATGCAGATGAAAACACCTTTTTTGAAGGCATAAATAGATTAGATGCGGCGCATTACATAAAAGTTAATTCTGCAGGCAAAATTACATCAAAAAATAAGTATTGGAGTCCAGAAGTTAACTTTTCATTCAATAGCAAAAAAAGTGACTCTGAATATGCGAATGAACTCAGAGAGATTTATGTTGACACAGTTAGAATGCACTTAGTGTCAGATGTCCCTGTCGGAATATCTTTATCTGGCGGTCTTGATTCAACGGGAGTGGTAGCAATTACAAAGCAGCTTATCGAACAAAGCAGTGCAACGATCCATACAGATAAAATGCATACCTTTTCCGTAATCTACCCCGATGCTTCAATGAACGAAGAGAATTACATAGATATTGCTGCAGATTTTGTTAAATCAGAAAAACATATCATTAAGCCAACCGTAGATGCTTTCTGGCAGGAGATCGAAGATTGGGTTTATACACAAGAAGAACCAACAATAAGTTCTGGACCTTATGCAAATTACAATGTAATGCGCGAAGCTTCCAAGTATGTCAAAGTGATGTTATCAGGACAAGGAGGAGACGAGCTGTTTGCCGGCTATATTCCATACTTCAGCAGTTACATTCAATCTGCCTTAGAAGCAAATAGATACGATGCTTTAGCTAGAGAGTTTCTTAAGGGAGCAGATCTTTATTTCCCTTATCTACTGCAGGTAGCGAAAAAGAAAATTGCACGAAGCAAATCTGTTCAAGCAGAAGATCTAATCTCGTCAAAGGTTTTTGCGGGTTTCAAATTCGGTTATACCCCATCAAAGGGCTTAAATCAGCGCTTGTTTGAAGACCTAACAAAGTATAGTGTCCCGAATCTGCTCAGATACGAAGATAAAAACTCAATGAGATTTTCGGTCGAAGGCAGAGTTCCTTTTCTTGACCATGTTTTGGTTGAATACATTCTTACTCTCCCTGTTGACCAAAAGATCAAGAACGGATGGAACAGGTATGTTTATCGCAACGCACTCGTGGGATTTTTACCGAAAGAAATTGAAAAAAGAAGAAAGAAGGTTGGATTCACTACTCCAGAAAGTGATTGGATGAGGCAAAAAGCAGATAGAATAATTAAAGAATTTTCATCAGAAGAATTTAGTTCGCTTGGATTATTCTCACAAAAGAAGGTAATTGCAGAGTTTAAAGCTTGGGCAGAAGGGCGGAATAGTTCTGATCCGCTTCTGTTCTGGCGTATTCTTAATGTTCATTTGTGGGCAAAAATATATAACATCAGCGTATAACTCCATGAATCTTCCCAAACCCAATAAAGGCAAACCTTTATTTCTGGAAATTGAAGGACGCAAGGTTTACAGATATCCAATCAAAACACAAATAATCCTGTCCGGTGACGATCTTTACGATATTGTTGCTAAGGCAGTGCAACCATTCTTGAAAGAATTTTATAAAGGAAGATTATTTGTTGGTGTTACTGAAAAGGCAGTTGCGTCATCTCAGGGGAGGGGTTTTCCGATTAGCGAAATAAAACCCGGAAGACTTGCAAATTTTCTGACTAAGTATGTTCATAAATCAAAGTTCGGCATCGGTCTGGGTAGTCCAGAAACAATGCAGATAGCTATTCAAGAGGCTGGCGCCTTAAGAATCATTTTTGCTTCGGCAGTTGCAGCAATCACTAAACTCTTCGGAATCAAGGGAATGTTTTATCGACTCGCCGGTAATGTTGTTAGATCAATCGACGGACCAGTTGCCTACGCCTTGCCGCCATTTAATACCTATGCGGTTCTTGGCGCAAAAGACGGTGACAAAGTAGCCGCCAAATTGTCTCAAATACTTAAGGTCCCAACATTCATTGCCGATTCAAATGATATTGGAGTGAATATTATTGGTAGTAGTAGTATCGAAAAGAACGAACTATCAATTATTAAGCTGGCCTATCAAGACAATTTCTGGGGAAATACAGATGAGCAAACACCTGTTGCTATTATATATTGGCAGGATTAGTGTATAATTCGAGTAGTTACTCGAATTGGTATGCAAAGAAAACAAGATAAGATCGAAAAGATTCTTAAATCTGCAGAAAAGCTTTTTTCAGCGAATTACTACCATAATGTCTCAACAAATCATATCGCCGACTTAAGTGGTATTCCAATAGGAACATTGTACGGCTATTTCTCCAGGAAATCAGAAATTGCTGAAGAGATTATTAATTCATACATTAATCAAACTGATCAGATTTTTCTTAGAATCAAGAAGCAAAGAGGAAATAGTATTGTTGATGCAGCGAGAGGTCTAATCTCGGAATCGGTAAGACAAATAGAAACTAGTCCTTTCGTACTTGAGGTGATGATTATGTCTTCCATGGATTATTATCCGGAGGAACTCACAGGACCGCTCATGCTTTTTCGTAAGCGCTGGCAAGAAAACCTTTGTTCAATTCAATCCTTAAGTTTTATGTCAGCAAAGGCTACACGACTGGCCTATTCTTATTTTGTAAGCCATGTCTGTGCAAGTAATCAGATTCGATTTGTTGAGGCAGAAGCAGTTGATCATTTAGCAAGATACTTTGATTTTCTTCGCACAAATGACCCGGCTGCTAAATTACTATTCGCGGAAAGAATAGACTAATACTCGAAGTTATTGCGTACTGTTACTGCAGATAGTAATATTTTTGTAATATCAATAAAAATTACTATCATGTTGACTAGCAACTCAAGTTCTTCCAGGCCGGTTCGAGTAGTAAATGAGAAGGGCATAGATAGTAAAACTTTCGCCTTGAATTTCGTACTTTTCTTACTTGTATTCATTCCCCTTGGGGTACTTCTGCATTTCTATTTCTCAAGTCCAAATGCCCCTGTCTTTAGTGGGTTTAATTCTCTATTTGGGATCAATGTCATTACAGAAGATGTTGATTCAGATAATAACGATGATTCCGAAAAAAGGGGTAGTGGTGCATTTGACGATTTTTTGGATGAATTTTCGAAGAAATCATATAAGGTCACAACAAAGGGAACTATTCTGCTTTCCGGAAATACCGTATTTAACTTCAGTCTAGATGACATTAACTATTTCTACGATAAGGGAAAGCTTATAATGGCAGAATTTTCTTCTGGCAGGGCACTCCTGTTGGACACGGATTCTGGATATATAGTCTTAGACAGGAATAGGAACACTGCCACTAGCAATGTCCCATTTTCATCGTTAATCAAATTCCTGACACCTCTTGTCGATCCTTTGTATCTTTTGTCTGGAGAGTATTCTGTTGGAAACTTAAAACTGGAATCTAACAAAGAAGGTATATTGACCGGAGAATATAACTTCGTAAACTACTCCAACTTCGCAAACGAATCTTTAGAAATACAGATCAGTTTTGATGAGAATTCAAAACTGATAAATTCTATTCAATTATTAACACCTGAAAAAGAAAAAAGTCGCCGAAATCAAATACGAGTTCAATGAGATTGAATCTATAGATATTGGATTAAACGATGATTATCAATTCATATCATATATATCAGAATGAGGGACTATGAAGTTCTCGTCCTAGTTGCTTCCCTTGTCTGTGTTTTTGGACTGTTTATTATTGGAACCTTTGTTTCTGCCGGTTCTCGAAAACAGAGCTGGAGATATGATCTATATAAACGGTTGAAGAAAGCAAAATTAAAAAAGGTGAATAGTAAACCAGAAGCAATTGCTGTTCTTATCGAAGCACATGCCTTATTTGACAGATTGTTAGTGGGTATTGGAGCAGAAGGGAGTACACTGGGTGAAAGGTTGTCCAATATGCGAAGATACTTTACAAAAGAAGATTATCAAGAACTGCGAGAAGCAAATCGACTGAGGAATATTGTAGTTCATGAACCGGAGACTGTTGTGTATGCGAAACAGATCAAGCACGCAAAGAGTGTATTCTTAAATATTGCAGTCAAATACCTAAAGCATCAATGATACTTTCTAATCTTAGGGTGCTTCTTTCCAAAAAAACTACAAGACTAGTAGTAATCTTATTAGTTGAAGCAATCGTCCTGCGAGTGCTAATGGCAACGCAGGGACAGAATGTCGATTTCGATTCGTATAGAATTGTTGCCGAAATAATGCATAGCGGAGGGAATGTCTATGCCGAAACTACCAGATACAACTATAGTCCCTTGTGGGCTTATATCTTGCTACTTTTTGAAGAAGTCAGAATCTTATTTCAAGCAGATATTTGGTTATTCAGGCTACAAATAGTGTTGTTACTAGCAATGGCCGATGTACTAATAGCCCTTGTTTTGTATAAGATATCGGGATTAAAATCTTTTGCCTTGTATATTTTTAGCCCACTTGTCATTTTTGTGAGTGCGTTTAACATGCAGTTCGATAATCTTGCTCTGGCTTTAGGTTTATCTTCACTATTTCTTTTGAAAAAACAGAAGATTAGAGTTTCCATTGTTCTAATGGTTGCATCGTTGCTAGTTAAACATACTTTAATTGCTTATCTTCTTTGGTTGCTGTTCAGAAGAGATGTACCCAAAAAAGGATTATTCGTAATTCTACCTATGGCTATTCTGAGTTTGAGTTTTCTAGTTTACGGAATTGAGTACGAGTATTTGCTCAGGAATGTTATTTCGTACAGACCAAATGACGCAGCCCCGTTATACAATATGTTTGTTCCAGATATTTTTAAGGGTATATTTTAAGCCCGAGTATTTGCTCGCCTTAATATTGTTGGTTGCTGGTTTTGTTTTTCGTAAGCGACCTCTGTTTGAAAACTTTGCGATTTATCTTACAACACTTGTTCTATTTGCACCCGCTATGTTGCATAGTTATTTAGCAATTCCTATGATAGCTGTCTCTTTGTATCCAAATCTATTTATGCTTGCTTATAGCTTATATGGTGCGTATCTGTATATGCTCACCGGGCCAGGAGTTGACTGGAATTTCTTTGTAAGAACAGCTCCTGATTTTGCACTTACTACTAAGATGCACGATAGAATATATGACATCCCCAGTAATTTTTGTTACTTGGTGGATATTTCTTAGCCTTTTTTCCCAACTCAAGTAAGGTCTCTGTTTAAAATAATAAGAGTCTCTTTAAACAATGAGCTTTTATATCAGCGCCAAACAATTAATGCCAGAGCAAAATAGCAGAAAAAATTGACCTTTTTATTTTGACAGGATTTGTGTATCTTTTCTTACCTTTCGTCTTCTTTCTAGCATATTTAGAGCCACTTCTATTAAGTCTACTAATTCCCATGACTTGGATTGGCATTATATTCTCAAGGTCTGATATCGAGGGTTTTAAACTAGACAAGATTTCTATAACTCAAAGATGGTTGATAATATTTTCGATTCTAGTCTTTGTCTTGCTTGGTGGATTTCCTCAGTTAATCGGCTTTGAACAATTATTTGATTGGCAAAAGCATAACACGATCCTTACGGATCTTATAAGTAATAGCTGGCCTGTTGCTTATACAGACGGAAGCTTTTTAAACTATTATCTCGGAATCTATTTCATTCCTGCATTCTTTGGAAAGATATTTGGTGGATTCGCTATCGGAAAAGTCTTTCTAAGTATTTGGATTCTGATAGGTTATATTGTATCTGTTCAGTTGATTTACAACTACTTATTCAAAGTAATGAAAGATAGTAGGTTTGTCATATTTGGACTAATATTACTATTACTTATATCTGGACTTGATTGGTTGCAGTATTACATCAATAATGGTTATCTTCCAAGAACTGCAGAACATATTGAATGGTCATATCGAATCTTCATGGACGGTTTATACAAGGGATTTTTTCAGTATTCAAGTATCGTTACCCTCATAACTCATGTACCACAGCATTTATACCCAGCATTGATTGGGATCTGCCTGACGCTATTGACAAAGCGTTATAGCATATTTCTGATACCTGTATTGTTTATATGGTCCCCGTTTTCTGCTATTGGAGTTGGACTAGCAATACTGTTGGTAATAAGAAAAGATATCTTAAGGTTTGACTATCTTTTCTTTTTCTTTATTATTGATTGTTCCTGTAGTTTTTTTCTATCTTCATCACAACCATATTGATAACAGAATAATTGTTACTACCAATTTCTCTAGATATTTAATCTTTCTAGCACTAGAACTGTTTCCAATCATTACATTAACAATTATGTCCTGGTCGAGTTTAAAAAAAGACAGAAAAGGTAATACAGACAATATGTTGTATTTTGCTATGTATATTCCCGCTCTTTCGCTACGGGAATGTATCCGCTAATGATGTCCTAATCCGGAGCGCTTTTCCAGTATTCTTTTTAGCTACATTAATTCCTTTAGCATATATAAACAAGTATCCTTTTAAAAAGATTGCAATTGTTATCATTGTCTGGAGCCTTGGCCTAGCAACTCCAATATTTGAATTTTTAAGAATTCAGCCAGGTCGAGGTTATCAAGAGCCTATGGACTCAATTCTCGAAATTCGAGGAGGAAAAGCTGTACATGATCAATACCTAGGCAGACCTTGGCGTTAATCTGACAATCTGCCAATAAGAAGTCCTGCTTTAATTCTGTCTGCATTGCTGCTATGAGGGATTCCTTGATTGGCTTTCGTGTTGAAAAGCGAGGTAGCATCTTTACCGCAACCAAGAAGGATTTGTTCTTCTCCTGGATGAGAGCTTACATAAGAAGTGACATCGTATACTAGGCCTTCTATTGCCATCCAGCAATCATCTGCACTATTGTGTTGTGCAAGCTCGCCTAGGCTAATGACCGCCTCTTGATTAGAGTCACTATTAGAAGGGGCCTGGTCATTAACAGGGCTGCTACATCCGGTGATTAATACTGCTGAGACTGCAAGGATAGATAAGATTTTCGTAGTATTATCTGTAATAATTAATTATTTATAGTTATTGTTTCAATATCGTCAGTAATGCTAGGGAAAGTCGCTTGGTTAGTGAGTCTGATCGAGCTTGCTCCAATGATGATATAAGGGCTTTCCAGTGCTGAATTTAAATCATATTGAATAGTAGCTCCAAGTTCTGTTGTAATCTCGATTTCATTAGCGCTGTAACCAAGATTATTCAAAATATCTGCAAGGTAAACTCTGGAGTTTTCGTTGTCACTATACCCAAAAGCAACACCGAGTAACTCACTAACTGTGTATATCTTCTCTTGACCTCCAGCAAAGATTGAGATTTCGTCTACAAAACTGTTTTGTGGAGAATAGGTATTTGCTCCAAGTACCTGGGGACGAACTGACGGGACATAGGAGGAAAGAATCATTAGCACAGAAAATAATAAGACACAAAATGTTGTAATACTAACGGCAACTATTGTCTTCTTGATTTCGGTTTTCTCCATGTAATTATTCTAGCAAATATTATGATTCTTTTGTGCTTTCTTTCTTATTGGCTGAGTAATATACTTATGTAGTGAAGACTTTTCTAAACAATCTAAAAACTGTATTTGCTAGTTCACAAGAACATCCTGTCGAATTCATCAAGATCAGGTTCCTTGTTATTTCTGGAATTATCGGGAGCTTACTCCTTATTACTTATGCCATAATAAACTTTGCCATCGCTGATTATCCAGCAGCTGTTATGGAACTGATTATGGGCTTAATGATGCTTGCTGCTGTAATTATTTCGGTTGGTACTATGAAGCTTGGCCTTGCTTCTGCTCTTGGGCTTTTTCCAGTAGTGTTTATGACAATGCATAATTTTAACTCGGGTGGTTTCTTTGATACAGGGCTGTTGTGGTGTTATATTCTTCCGCCGGTATCAATTTTCCTAGTTGGAACACAAATTAGTACTGTTATTCATGTATTGTTTCTATTATTTACTTTGCTCCTTCGCACCCTTGCAAATACCGGTCAGGTAAACTTTATATATGGCGACTTTGAATATCTGATGTTTGTCTTAACCTATACAACAGTGTTTTTACTAACTGCCCTTTTTGAAACTGCATGGCAGCAAAGTAATAGTGCTTTAATTGTCAAAGGTCTTTTGTTAGGAGAAAAAGAACCTGGAACTAGAAAGGACGATAGATACTCTAACAAAAACAAAAGGTGAACTATCGGCAAGTGTAGGCCGTTACGAGTCAGCAAACAAATTGCTAACAGAGGCTAATCAAAAAGTTATTGAGCGAGAGAAGAAGATGGTAGAATTAAAGAGAAAATTGCAAAGCAATTAAAAGATCCCGTTTATTGTAAATTCTTATGAAATATCAAGTTCTCTTGTTTTACAAGTATGTGTTAGTTGATGATCCTCAGGCAGAAAAGCAAAAGCAATTAGACTACTTTAAGAAGTATAATCTTAAAGGCAGAATGATTATTGCTAAAGAGGGTATAAACGCTACCCTTGAAGGTGAAATAACTGATACCGAAAGCTACATTCAAGAAATGTCGAAAGACAAGCGGTTTGCAGATATTCATTGGAAGAAGAGTGAGGGTAACGGAAAATCTTTTCCAAAGATTAATATCAAGGTTCGTCCAGAAATCGTTAGTCTCGGACTGAAACATGACGATTTTGATCCAAACCAGATATCTGGAAAGTATATTACTGCAGAAGAGCTACATGATTTGTATGAATCCGGAGCTGAGTTTTATGTTATTGATATGCGAAACGACTACGAGCAAAAGGTTGGTCATTTTGAAAGTGCTTTGCTTATGCCCATGAAAAACTTCAGAGAGCTGCCAGAACTAATCGAATCCATCAGTCATTTAAAAGATAAGCTTGTAGTAACTACTTGTACAGGAGGGATTCGTTGTGAAAAGGCTTCTGGATTTTTAGTTAAGCATGGATTTACAAATGTCTATCAGCTATATGGTGGCATGCACAGCTATATCGAAAAGTATCCAGACCAGCATTTTTAAGGGAAGTTCTA
>JYPD01000026.1 GCA_001567305.1 candidate division WS6 bacterium OLB21
CTTCGTATGTTGGAAGGCCTTCGCTGTTTAAGAAAACACGCGTATCAAGACCAAATTTCTCTCCTGCGAATACGATCGCACCTTGGCTTCGTTTAAGGATTCCTTCGTCGAGAGCTTTATCGATAAGCGTATCAATATATGGAAGGGTTTCTGATTCCATATATTGTCTCTCAAAAGTTGAATAAAGTCTTTCGTATATCTCGGCAAACTTGTCGAGGCTCCATTTCTTTCCGGTTTCCCAAAGTTTGTTAATGGAAGGATCTTCTTTGCTATAGATCAGTTTGTTGATCTCTGTGATTTCGGCTTTAGCCTGTTCACTTTCTGTAAATGCAGTTGCCCCCTCCACATAGGTTTTACCAAGCAATTTAACTCTTTCATCTGTGCCTTCAGGAAAATCCTTTTCGTTTACTTTTCTTAGCGCCCAGAGATTTTTCGCAATGTGCATGCCTACATCACCCTGGTAGTTTACCCTTTTTACGGTTGCGCCCAAGTTCTCTAAAAGTCTTATTAATGATTCGCCCAGAATGATGTTACGCAAGTGTCCAATGTGAAAAGCTTTAAAAGGATTTGGATGAGCATACTCAAACAAGATGCTTTTTCCAGAGAAAAGGTCGTTTTCTGCAAAGTTTTGATCCCGAGATGCTTTAAGCACATATTTGCACAAAAAATCTTTTCTGAGGAAGATGTTCAAGAAGCCCGGACCTGCAACTTCTGTCTTTTCGATAATATTCTTAAGGCCTTCATCGTTTTCAATAACTTGGGCATACTTTAAAGCTAGTTCGCGTGGGTTTGTTTGCTCGACCTTTGCATTCGTAAGTGCGTTGGTTAGGGCAAAATCACCTCTGCTTAAATCTACGGGATGTTCCAGTTGGATAAGCTGTTCTTCAATATTCAAGGCTTCTGCTAATAATCTTCTCAGGAGTGAATGAACTGATTTTGATGAATGTTTATCTACCCCTTCGAAAATAAGCAGGTCTGCGTCTTGGAAACTGTCGCCTTTCTTGTTTGGATTGTCTGCCATTTGTTTTGAAAAATCGTCTAATTATACCCTACAAAAGCATTTGTGTCAGCGTGGTTTCGCCTTGTATGGTAGAATAACTTAGATTTAACCCCATATGAGTAAGGATCAGATAGAAGAGATAAAGAGCAAACTAGATATTGTATCCGTAGTGAGGGAATATGTGCCCTCGTTAAAGAAGAACGGCCGCAATCATTTTGGTTTATGCCCATTCCACAACGAACGAACCCCATCGTTCTCTGTTAATGAAGAATTAGGAATCTTTAAATGTTTCGGCTGTGGAGAAGGAGGAGATGTAATCTCGTTTATCGAAAAAGTTGAGGGCTTAGATTTTATTAAGGCTCTTGAAATTGCAGCAAAAAAGGCAGGTGTTGAACTTAGAATCGAACGAAGCGGTTTCTCTGAAAAGAGAAATAAAGAGCGCGAAAGACTAATAGAGGCAAATCACCTAGCTGCAGAATATTATCACTATCTACTTGGTAAGCATGAATATGGCAAAGAAGCAAGGAAATATGCAAAAAGTAGAGGTTTAAGGGTAAAAGAACTGAAACAGTTTATGATTGGTTTTGCTCCTTCAGGTTATGAGAACCTCAAGAATTTTCTTAAAAAGAAGGGTTACACAGAAGCAGAATTACTTAGCTGGGGTTTGCTTGCAGAAAAATCTGGGCACACCTACGATAAATTCAGAAACAGGCTGATGTTTCCGATTACAAATCATATTGGTGAATTTGTCGGCTTCTCTGGCAGGATACTTGATAAGAATTCAAAAGCACCAAAATACCTAAACTCTCCGGAAACCTTGGTTTACAAGAAGAGTCAAATAGTCTTTGGACTATATCAGGCAAAAGAAGCTATCCGTAAACAAAACGCAGCAATTTTGGTTGAAGGAAACATTGATATTCTCTCTTCACACATGGTTGATGTTCAAAACATTGTTGCTCCACTTGGAACGGCTCTTACCCAGGAACAATTGAAATTGATCAAAAGATATTCTGACAACATCATCTTTGCCTTTGATACAGACAGCGCCGGAGAGAAAGCACTTCTCAGGAGTCATGAACTGGCAGAAAGCCTCGAGATGCATGCTAAGGTTGTTGACCTCAATGGTTATCAAGATGTCGACGAGTTGATTCAAAAAGGAGGAGATTGGAAGAAAATTCTTAGCAAAGCAGAACCTGTTGTCGACCATATGATGAATAGACTCAAACGCAGAATCGATATGACTTCAGCCGAAGGAAAAGATGAATATGTTGACTCGATAATTGCACTAATTGCAACAACAGAAAGCTCTGTCAGGCAAGCGCATTATCTAGAAAGGCTATCGGTCGCCGTTGGTGTTGATGTGTCAGAATTAAAAACGATTTTGAATAAATATATTCAGAAATCGAAAAAGGTAGATATTAATGAAACTTCAATCGTTGAAACCAAAGAAAAGGTGATTAAAAGATCAAACTCAAGGGCAGATCTGCTTGTTGCAGCACTTCTCTCTCACAGGGAAAGAATTAGACTTTTCGATTTGAGTCTTTGGAGTGAAATATTATCCGAAGAACAAACAAAAATTCTTGAAATGGCAAGAGAAAAAACGGTCAAGGAACTTTTTGTTGATTTAAATCAAGCAGAACAGGAAAGACTAAAAGATATAATGCTTCTGCCTGTTGATGTAATTGAAGACGAAGGTCTCTTTATGCAGTCCATTAAACTCATTGCAGACTCTGTGTTTAAAGATTTTTTGAGAGCTGAGATCCGAAGAATAAAATTTGCAAACCTTAACGAGCAAGAAAAAGGCGAAATATTAAACAAGTTAGTTATCCGACTTCAATCCCTTCAGTAAAGTTTCTTTTGATGCAACAGTTCAGTATGTATATAATGATCTTTAGAGGCATCAGCCTTAGTTCTTAATTTTAAAAAAAGTCTTTGGCCAGAAGGGGCAGAAAAAGAAAAGGAATCACTTACGATAGCCAAGAAACCAAGGCCTTGATAGGGCTTTTATTCTTATTCGCAGGAGTGTTAGCGATTCTGAGCTACTTCATGGACGGAGGTATTTTTACAGTTGTTCGCAGTATCAGCGGTGATGCTACCTTCTTCCTTGCAATTTTTTGCTTTAACTTGTCGTTGGCAATGTTTAAAAGCAAGTTACCCTTTGCTACTCGTAGAAGTTTGTTCGGACAGGCTCTGTTTGTAGTTTCTTTGTCGGCCTTTTTCCAATCAATTTTTGGTGGTGCCGATCCGGTAAGCAGAGTTGAAACAACAAGATACGGCGGAATAGTCGGTTCAACGGTATACTCATTTCTGTTAGAGAATGTTTTCTTAAATTTCACGCCAATAATAATTATTACTGGGTTGGTATTCTCCATCCCGCTAGCTTTTTCAATAACAATCTTAGAGTTCCTTGACCGTGTGGGCAGAGGAATCGAAATTCTATGGGATAAGATTGCTAATCGACAATCCAGAGGTGCAACCGAGGCCGATGATTCGGAAAATATGCAAGATGTACCGATTCTTTCACCTTCAACTTTCGGAGATTTTCGAAAAATCGAGAACAAACAAGAAAACGAAGACGATACAGTAGAAGAAGATGTTGAACAAGATGATCACAAAGAAGATAAGCCAGATGTAAAAGTTGAAATAAAAGAAGAGTCGAAAGAAGGCGCCTACATTAACGAAGAGTTGAACTATCCTGACTGGAAACTTCCTCCGCTTACGCTACTAAATAGTTTCAGTAAAAGAAAGCCTCCACAAGAAGATATTAGGAAGAATGCCGATATTATTGAGCAAACGCTTAACAGTTTTGGCGTTAAAGCAAAAGTCGTAGATGTTCTAGTCGGTCCGACTGTTACACAATACGCTCTTGATATCGCACTTGGAACAAAGGTCTCAAAGATAGCAAATCTGGCAAATGACTTGGCGCTTGCTTTGGCTACATCTTCTAACGCAGTGCGTATTGAAGCCCCAATTCCCGGTACTTCTTATGTCGGCATAGAAGTTCCAAACACAGAAAGAGAATCTGTTTTTATTAAAGAAATCTTATCTGACAGCAGAATGAAAGATGGCGGGCTACACCTTCCATTAGCCCTTGGAAAGGATATCGCCGGCGAGCATATGCTTTTTGATCTACAAAAAATGCCGCATCTACTGATTGCAGGAGCAACGGGTTCAGGAAAATCCATTCTTACAAACGGATTCATTGTTAGCTTGCTTATGACAAAAACTCCAGACGAGGTTAAGTTTATAATGGTAGACCCGAAACAGGTCGAACTAAGTGACTACAACGGAATCCCCCACCTGCTAACACCGGTGATTACAGAAATGGAAAAGGTTTTGAATGCACTTAAGTGGGCAATCGCAGAAATGGAACGACGCTACACGATTTTTAGAGAAACAAAAGTCAGAAACATCGAAGGTTACAACCAAATGATGGGGTTTGCAGCCTTCCCCTACATTGTCATTGTTATAGACGAGATGGCAGACATGATGATGTCAACTAATAAAGTCGAAACAGAAGGTGCGATTGTTCGCTTGGCTCAAAAGGCTCGTGCAACCGGAATTCACCTTGTCTTAGCAACACAAAGACCTTCGGTCGATGTCATAACGGGACTTATTAAGGCAAATATTCCCGGAAGAGTTGGTATGAGTGTTACTACACAAATTGACTCACGAGTCATATTAGATCACATAGGAGCCGAATCTTTGTTAGGCAGAGGAGACATGCTCTTTAAAGACCCATCGCACTCAAAAGCAAAAAGAATTCAAGGAATGTGGGTTGCCCCAGACGAAATCCAAAGGGTAGTTGCTTACATAAAAGACCAGGTTCCCGAAGTTAGATACACCAGAGAGGTTATTGAAAAACAGGGAGATCCAAACGCTCCAGAGGGAGCAGACTTAAACCTATCAGATGACAACCAATTTGCAAATGCAGTAAGAGTTATTGTTAATGCTCAAAAAGGGTCTGCTTCACTCCTTCAGCGCAAGTTAAGTGTCGGCTACAACAGAGCTGCCAGACTCCTTGATGAACTTGAAGAGCACGGGGTTGTAGGGCCTCCAAACGGATCAAAACCCAGAGATGTGTTGATTAGCGATGCCGAAGCTTTCTTGGCAAATGCTTCTAAGAAAACAGAAGCTTAGTAATTATCTTTCAAAGGCTCAGTAGAACTTAGTTTTTCCAGATCTAAAGGTTCTGGAATGTCTGTTGCGGCAGCAAGTGGGTCAATCTCTTTAGGAGTAATCTCCTGTTTGGGCACCTTGGGAATTTCTGGTTTGGGGTTCAGTACATCGAGAATAGTTGTCATGGCGACCTGAGGCTCGGATTTTATCATGATAACCAGACCTTCGGGAATGCTTCTGCTTTCAAATTTTTGTTCAATAATCCTACGAACACTTTTTTTCTATGGGTTTGACCAAGACCAACGATTCTTTAGTGTTCTTACTTCCAAACACAGCAATTATTGCTCTCCCCTTTTTCATCGGCAACGATGCAAAAAATCTGTTAAATAATCTTGGGCTTGGCATGAGAGATAACTCATCAACAAAACAAGTAAATACTCCGTCTCCTCTATCTTGCATCTCGCTGTTTAGCTTTTGAAGAATCTTAATCTCGGACTGCTCAAGTTTGATATTGGCGATATTTATTGCCTCGCTTATATCGTTTGTTTTCTTGGCTAAGTTGCCTGCTGTAATTAATATTGAAGAATTAGCATTGTTAGTGAGGTTCAAAGTCTTCCAGTATATTCCCCCCAACAGATATGTCGCAGCCTGCTGAGAAAGCTCAATTTCTAACCCCTGAATTAAGGTTAAAGCTTTCTGAGAAATAATTGGTAAAATTTCACCTTCATATACCAAAGAAACAACTCTATCATCAGAAAGTGAGTCTTTGTTTAACTCGTAATAGTTGCCAAGCTTCTTTGGGTCTATTAGGTCGATAAGAATAGTAATATCTGCAGATGATCCTGTGCGCTTAATAATCAAATCTTTTTCGTTTAGGTTACTATTTTCTGCAGTAATATAAATATTTAGCTTACTGTTCTCTTCTTTCCAGCGAATCTCTTTTATAGATGAATTGATCCTTTCGATTGTCAACACAAGGCTTCCCGGTTCATTTTCCTGAATAAACTTGTTGCTTCCCGGAGGGAAAAGTGCCTTCAATTTTTCATCATAGTGTTTTTTATCAAGAAGGATGCTAGGTTTTTTTCCTACCGATCTAAAAAGTTCACTAAGAGCAAAAGCTGCAGCTAAAGCGTCAAGATCGGCTTCTTCGGATAATGCAAGTAATACTGTGTTGGCTGTTTTGATTTTCTCTAGGCTATTTGCGCTCATTTGCTGTTTGCTTTGGAATAGAGACGAACGCATCTTCCCCCTTTTTTTCTATAGTTGGAACTTGTTGAGTTGTTGCAGAATTGGCACCCTCAAGTTGTTCCATTAGTTTTGTAGCAAGATCGTTTTTGGCGCCGTATTTTGTTAACCTTGCAGCAAGTTCATAGGTTAATGCCGATGATAGGTTGTGCTTAAATCGACCTGTTGCTGAAAAAATCCCAGAGAGTAGTCTAGTAGCTCTTACTTCATTTATCCGCACACCTTGGTTTTCGAGATAAATCAGGACTTGTTCCGAAACTGAACTGGTGCTGCCTGGCTGATATGTTTTGGCTCTTGAAAATTTACAATCAGGGTTTGTTGAGAAGACAACAATTTCTGCCTCAGAAAAAAGTTGTTCTGCTTGAGCGTAGAACTCTCCCAGTTCTTCTGGTCTACTTGCCCCAACGACAAGGACAAGATCATGGTTTGCTCCATGGATTTTTAGGTTAAAGTTTGCAGGATTCATATCCCCTGCCTGCATTGTCAAAAACAGGGTAAGCTTGTCTTCTTCTTGGCTCCATTGAACATTCTCTACCTTGTTTTTTTGGTTTTTGAATTCAAGGACAAAACTTTTGGGAGGGATGCTACTTAGATAGTTGATCTCGGGCATTGGAAGCACCTCTTTATATGTTTCGGAAACATTTCTTGCTCCTGCATATTCGATATCCTTTCCGAAAATTGATTTGCCAGCATCGGCGAGCAAATGTAAACTTAGATATATGTCTGGATTTATTTGATTCCCTATCAGAATAAGAATCTTTTTAGCGTTTTTCAATTCGGCTGGCTAAAAAATAAAAATGCCCAACTAGGGGCACCTATAGTAATTGTAACAGATCAATGACTAATTGTAACTATGGCTACATTGCTAAATCTTATAAAAAAGGTCTTTTAAATAATAAAAAGCTGATAGTAATTTTACCTGTAGCAGTCATACTGTTTGTGCTCTTCCCGATTGTCTTTATTGTGCTTGGTTTTGACAGAGGTATAGTTCCTGTATATATAGAAGGTCGGGTTCTTGATAGTTCCGATAATCCAATTCAAGCAGCGACTGTTAAACTTCAGGGTAAGTCGACAAGCACAGATTCAGAAGGAAAATTCTTTATTGATGGTTTAGTGTATGGATTATACGAGATTGATATCTCAGCAAACGGTTTTGCCGGAATAAAAGAAGAGATTCGCTTACAAAGATTCGCAAACAGATTTGATGTTATTCTCAATAGACAAGAGTTCGGAGAGTTGGCAATAAAGCTAAGTCCTCCAGCTGATCAGCCTTTTTATTCTTCCGAGTTTAGTTTCAAGCTAAATGATGTCGATTTTTCTTATAACAGTGATTTTGTGATCGAAACAGGTCGCTTACTTACTGGTAAATATAAACTGGTAATGACCTCGCCGTATTATAAAAACGAAACGCGAGAAATTGATGTTGTTCCAGGTAGATTCGAGCTTGATCTAGTGTTGGCTCCCACAGCAGATGTTATTGGAGAAATCACTAACTGGTTAACCGGAGAGTCGATTGTTCCTAAAGTAGTTGAAATCAACAACAATGGAGTATTTGAAGCTATAGATTCAAAACTGTTTGAGCAGGGACAGCTCAAGTTGGTTGACTTAGACATTGGTGAAGGATTTAAGATCAAGATCAGGAAAGATGGATTTGAAGAGTTCACCAAAGAAATTACACTTGTCCAAGGCCAAAATTCCTTAGGTGAAATCTCTCTTGTAGAAACAGGCAAAATTGTTACTCTAAAAGACGACGGCATAAGTAGAAACATTATTATTTCTAACCTTGATGGAAAAAGAGCTGTTAATTTAGCAGAGTCCTTCTTAGACTGCAATATCCAAAGTCAAAGTAAAGCTAGAGCTGTGGTTCTTTGCGGATCTTCTACGATAAGTCTTGTTAATCTATCCGATGCTACCATACAGACAATAAGACCTGTCTCTCTAGATGGTGTTAGCTACGACTTAAACAGTTCTGGCGTTTTGTTTATTGATAACTCTCAAACAGATAAACTGCACTATTTTTCAAGAGACAAGGAGCCAAAGCTCGAAGATTCCACCGTCCTCTACTC
The DNA here is from genome assembly GCA_001567305.1 of candidate division WS6 bacterium OLB21. Lineage (GTDB taxonomy): Bacteria > Patescibacteriota > Dojkabacteria > B142 > OLB20 > OLB21. The sequence continues at coordinate 8,431 of JYPD01000026.1, forward strand.
CGGAGACTCGCCAGTCCTATCTGCCATATTAAGAAGCGATATTGTTGTGTTTTCAACTTCCGACGGTGTCTACAAGGTTGCAACAGATGGTTCCGATGCAGTCAAGATAAGTGAGGGCGCCTTTAGGATTACAGATATATCCCCGGGATCGAATCTTGCCTTGATGTTAAATGATGCCGGATCAGGTACGAATATTTGGTTAATTGACTTGGAGACGAAAATAAAAACGAAGATGACCTTTTTGCCCTCTGTTCATGGCAGTTTGCAGTTCCTAAATGACAACGAAATCCTTTACACATCAAATAAAACGGCAGGAATAGCGAGCCTGTTTATTCAAAGTGTCAGTAGTAACCTGCCGAGGCTGGTGCGCGAAAATGTTGATGAAGCTCTTGTTATTAAGGGAACAAGAGTTGTTCAGTTAAAGCAGGGTGACAAGTATTTTCTTCTGCATATAGATTTTAACAAGTTGGCACAGATTGGCGGCTAGTAGGTGCAAAAGCAATGTTTTGATATAATATATGTATATAAACATTGCCTAATGAAAGTATTAACAATTGCCTCGTTAATTTCGTTCTTCACTATTGGGTTAAGCATATCGCTTATAGCACTCTTCTCGCCTGTAAATAATATTGTTGTAGGTGCAAACACAATCTTTGATCCTATTGAAAGACCTGATTCCGGTAATGTCGAAGCAATAACTGTGGCACCGATTATCCGAAGTGAGGTTGTTATTGAAGATTTTTCTATCCAAATACCAAAGATATCGCTCAACAAGCGGATTGTCGCCAATGTTGATCCAATTAATACTGCAGAATACCTTGCGGTGATTGAAAAAGACATTGCTCATGGTAAGTACACACTGCTTCCCTTTCAAGCGAAAAACGACGGGAATGTTTACCTATTTGCCCATCGCGAAGGCAGCAGCGGATTCTTTAATAGACTTGGAGAACTGCAAAAAGGAGATGAGATACTAATTACCTTTAACAACGAGCTCTATGTTTATAGTGTCGAAAAGTTGTTTGTAGTTAACCCTGAAGATACTTTTGTATACACAGCAGATTCGGCCTACCCTGCCTTGACTCTTCAGACTTGCGAAAACGGGAATACACAAAGGTTGATCATTAAGTCAAAATTAATTAGTGTTATTTAGTTTCAGGCGGTTCTGGAATCCGTTGATGTGGGCTTTCTTTCAAACCATCTTCCTTCTCTAAGTTCGAATAGGTTATAGAATGTTTTTCCTGAGAAGTGATTTGTATGTCTGGTTAGAATGTTTCCTCCTTCTTCAAAGTTTGCCGAAGGAGCAATTGCTAGATTCACATTCTCGTCTAGATCAAACCTAGATAGGTTTAATTGTTTCAGCATATCTGCAATCTGTGAAGGATGAAATAGTTGTTCTTGGTCAGTGATTTGAAAACCGGCTAGAATATTTCCTCCGTAAGGAATTATTGTCAGTTCGTAACCATCGCGCATCATACCTATTCTGTAATTAATTCTAAAAGGACTAGGTTCTTCAACTATTGATGCAGGTATAGGCTCTCCCAGTTGGCAATAGCTGATACCATTGTCGTTGGGAATTCTCCCAATTCGAATAGCTTGGTTTCCTCTGCTGGTTTGCCATTCGCTTGAGAATATCCCTGCAAGAATAGTGTTTGTAAAAGCCTGAGAACCTAATGTGGCATATGTATGAACAATTACTCTGGGATTTATACTGTGTCTACTTGTTGAAATTTCTATTCGCTTTTTGTGAACATAGCCTTGTAGAAAAGGGTTATTTAGGCCTACACTACAACCAAAACCGTGAACAATTATTTCTGAACCAGGGGCAATGTCCTTTTGCATCTCAAAGATTACCCGACGAGGGTCGATATCTTCTGCGTTGGCAAGCGTTAATATTTTTGGTGATTGAAATTCTGGACCCATGGCGAATTATACAGAATAACTTTCATTATTCGTAATCAATCGAAGATTTCTGCCTCGATGGTCTTGATTGCGGAAATTATATTTGCGATATGCTCTTTAAGTTCGATCCCAATTTCTTCCGCTCCTTGATATATATCTTCTCTGCTGACTTGGGCTGCAAACGATTTATCTTTAAGCTTCTTTATGACTGATTTTGGATTTAAGTCGGTTAGCCTGCCTGGGCGTACTAGTGCTACTGCAACTATGAATCCCGACAATTCATCGCAAGCAAAAAGGGTTTTATCTAGCAAGGTCTTTCTTTCTCGAAATCTGTTGCCGTACTTCTCTGAATTGTTACCATGAGAGGCAATTGCCTGTATTATGTCTTCTTCGGCGTTCATCGAAATTAAGATTTCAACAATCTTTGCGGGATGCTCGTCTGGATAAGCTTCCCAATCTGCATCGTGAAGAAGTCCTGCAATCGCCCATTTTTCTTCGTCTGTATTAAAGAGTTTTGCGTAAAAGCGCATAGTAGCCTCGACGCAATACATGTGTTTAGTAAGGTTTCTATTCTTTACCAGGTCGTCTAGGATTTTAATTGCTTCGCTGCGAGATATTTCCATTATGTAACCAATATAACAAAACTGCGTATAAAGACAATATATTGTTATGAAATTAATATATAACTGTGATATAATAGGAAAATGGAAAGAGAATTAGGTCGAGATAACAATTCTATACCCTTTGTAAAAGAAACGAAGTCTTTACATACAGTTTCCTTTCTTAATCAAAACGATAGAAGAGAATTCGAGCAAAGATTAAAAGATTTTCAAACACATTACATACCATATCCAGAAGGTATCTTTGTACCAACAGGTATTAATCCTGAACTGACAAGAGATCTGGAAACCAGCATTAATCCTCATCCGTCATATCATTTCCAACTTCAACCGTCTTCAGATTCTAAGGACAGACTTTATGAGTCGAATGTTCTTACCAACACTCTCGATAGCGTTGAAAGAGAACTCGGTATTGAAGAGTCCGTTGATACCTTACTATCTGCTGATATTGTAGTTAAGGCTTCTGAAGCTATTATTGATACATTTGCAAATCAAATTCGGAATAAAAATCTTCAGCCAATCTATTCTGAAAGAGGCCTAACGCAAAATTTATTGGGACTGTTTGAGCAAATAAGAGGGTCTATTCCTGAAGAGATAGTTATTCGTACTATGGAGGAGATTGAAGGTTTGTTAGCTCCGGCCAGAGGTTTGAGAAGTACCCTGTTATCGCTGGTAAGTAGAATTAGTGGACATAAACAAGATGCTCCTTCTTTGGTTACAAGGTTGCGTAACAGATCAGATGATGTGCACCATGAAATTAGAAGCATGATAAAAGCCTGCATAGCGGAAGGAGTAAGGCACTCAGCACTAAAAAAGCATCCACTTGAAACGATGCACCTACTAGGAACAATGTTATCCTACGCTCAGGATACTGCGACATTTCAAGAAGATAGATTAAAGGATGTATTTTCGGTCAAGAGAGTATCTCAAACAATATCTGGGTATTCTCCAGAAGGAGTCTTTGTTAGATTAACATACTCTAAATCGGGCTCGCTATATGCCAACGATTTAATGATGAAAAGATACGATGTAGATTATGATTCCAATCTGTATTCACCTGTATATTGGCTAACAAACGAATATGGTTTAATAGGTAGAGAGCTGGGCGAACAGATGGATGAAATGCTTCCCCGTATACAGATTACTATTGGTGGGAATAGTTTCCATGACGATCGCACTATTAAGAGAGTTAGAAGCCGGATATTAGACGATATTTATAACCTTGAAAACCGCTTCAGCTGGAACTAACTCGCCTGTCTTCAACCAATAAACACATCTCCTGCTCTATCACATAGCTTCAAGTTTCTATTTTCTCTAGATTTATAAGGTATTTTTGCAAAAAGTCATTGTCGGGGCTTTTTATTGTGTATACAATTACTATAAACACTAATCATAAGATGTTTATTAAGGAGCTGGTTGATCTCGGTTTAAATAAGGGCGAGGCCGAAGTCTATTCTTCGTTGTTACAATTCGGAGAAGCCTCAGCAAGCGAGATAGCTAAAAGAACAAATATTGGTCGCACAAATGTTTATGAATATGCAAATAGTCTAATTAAACGCGGCCTGATTTCTCAGTTTGAGCAAAAAACAGAATATTCTTTCGTGCAGATGATCCTCGTTTACTTAAGGATCTGCTAGACCAGCGCAGACGAGAACTTCGAGAGCTTGAAACCGTGCTCACAGAGGCGATGCCTCGCATGGAAACAATGTTCAATCGTAATGCCAACAAGCCTCAAACAATGTTTTATCATGGAGAAACAGGCTACAAAGAGATTATGAACTATATCTTTTTTGATTCTCCTGCAAGCGAAGTTTATATTCTTGTTCCTGATCTTGACGACTTCGAGGCTCCTGAGCCAAAACTGCGAAATGCCTTATTGAGAAGGCAGGTTAAAACCATCTTGGTTGCCAACAAAGGTGAATCAATACTAGAATTTAACAAAAGAGATGAACGAGAGCTTAGAAAGACAAGCATAGTCAACAAATCTAAACTTGCAATAAAAACCGATACAATCGTTTATGAAGATAATCTTCTCTTCGGAACAATATCGAAGAGTAATTTTGCGGTTAATGTAATTAAAAGCGCAGAACTTGCAAGGCTATTTTAAAACCGCTGTTTCCTCGTTGACTGTGTAACCATCTCGATCTAATAATAAGTAGACATGATCGATCTTATCTCCTCTGCAAAATCAGGCGACAAGCAAGCGCTAGCCGAGCTTTATCGTGCCAACATTGTGTGGTTATATTCCTATATTAGGTTTCGGGTTGACAGTAATAGCGCTGCCGAAGATATTTGTTCAGAGGTTTTTGTTAAAGCCTTCACGAATATAGCAAAATTTAGGGCTGAGAGTTCCTTTAAAACATGGTTGTTTGCAATAACGCGTAATGAGTTAGCAAAGTATTATAAAAACGAATCCAGATATGTGCACTTGCCTGAGGGACATGAGGATTATCGTGTAGAGGAATCAGGAACCATTAAATCTGACTATAGATTACAAAGCATTATGACCAAACTCAATAATCGCTATAGAACAATTTTAGAACTAATTTATTTATCTCGGTTCTCTCTACAGGAAGCGGCCGAAAGCATGGGAATAAAAACAAATACCGCAAAGGTACTTCATCATCGTGCTTTAAAGAGTGCTCAGAAAATTGCTTTAGAATATCGAAATGATAATGAAAATTGAAGAAGAATTAAAAAATTGGTCCAAGAACAATTCTCTCTCGAAGAGAAACGAGGATAGATTGCTGGAGAGGATTTTGACTAAAGCAGAAATCAACACGCTATCGCTGAATAAAAAGGGACCTTCATGGGTGGTCTTAATAAAACTATTTTTATATCGTCCCCTACTTGCTTCAGTTTTTTCGGCTATCTTATTTGTTGCTATGATTCTATTTTCAGCACAAATTATTAATGAATTTGACTCTGCTCAACAGAACTCAATCGCGAGTTCTAACGAAATTGGTCTACTTCAAGAGTCTGATAGCGCAACATACTTTGATGCCGCCAGGTCAGCAGTTGATACAGTCGATTCGGCTGATGCTCAAAGTATAGGAATAACTATCTGGATAGACACGCTTGAATTAGTCCAGATACCGTTATTGATTCTGATTGTCATTGCTCTGCCCCTTATAGTCTTTGTTGTAAAGAAGCTATCTAAGTAGAAATATTTTGTTACAATCGAGACTATTACTTAGTTTTTTCCAATATGAAAGATAGTCTATTATGGGATTTAAGCGACATTGCTACTAATGAAACCTTTCCTCAATTAATTGCGGATACAAAGAAGAGAATAGATAAGATCGTCACCTGGCGAAAGCATCTTTCTCCACAAATGGAGAAGAAGCAGTTTGTAAAAATGTTAAATGAAATTGAGTATCTTAAATCCGTAATTGCTTGCATATATGATTACCCTGCTCTTAAAGAACTTACTGACAGAACAGATATCAAAGCTAGGGAAATGAAAGCAACGGCATTAGATATTGTTATTGCAGCAGAAGAGTCTGTTCGTTTTATTGATCACTGGCTTCAGGGTAAAGATGTGGTTGGTCCTGAGAAATTAAACGATGAACAAGCGGAGGTCCTCTTCTCTATCGTTCCAGAACATAAGCATTTACTTTGGCGATCTAGGGAACTTGCTTTGCATACGCTTTCGGATGTTGAGGAAAGGATAATTCTTCAAAAGGATCTGCAACTATCTGAGCCACTGCTTGATCTAAGAAGGATTATTGAATCTGAGCAACAATACAAGATAAAATTAGATGGGGAAAAGAAAACAAAAGTCATTCGAACTCAGGCGGAGCTTAGCAAGTTAACAACCGATGCCAACCCAAAGAATCGAGAGAGTGCCTATCGAGTTTTGTTTAAGGAATACGAGAAAAATTTAGATAAGTATTTTATTATCTACCAGGCGATTGCAAAAGACTGGTCTTCTGTGGCGAACTTGCGTGGATATAACGAACCGATCTCAATGCGCAACCGGGCAAATGATCTCCCTGACGAGCTAATCGACCTACTCTACTCTGTTTGTTCAGAAAATCTGGGCATTTTTCACAATTTCTTTGAATTAAAAGCAAATCTACTTAAAATACCTAAGCTACGAAGATTTGATCTATACGCACCTCTAAAGGATTCCGATAAAACTAAGTATTCATTTGCCGAGGCTTTAGATCTAGTTATTGATACATTCGAAGGATTTGACAAAGATTTTGCGGATAAAGCAAAAAGAGTTGTTGCAGAAGGTCATATCGATTCACATCCGAGCCCGAAAAAAGCACCGGGAGCATTCTGTGCAACAATTCACCCCAAGATTACACCCTATGTGTTTCTTAACTTTACGGGTAAAACGAGAGATGTGTTTACTCTTGCCCACGAACTTGGTCATGCAGTCCATTCTCTCTACTCTTCTGTAAACCCCTACTCTGGACAGAATCCTACATTACCCTTGGCAGAAACGGCTTCGACTTTTGCCGAACTGCTATTGTTTGACAGAATGATGCAACTCGTGGATACAGAAACACAGCAGAAACTGCTTATGGAAAGGCTTGCTGATTCGTACGCAACAATTATGCGTCAGATAAATTTCTCGATGTTCGAAAAGGAGGCATTTGCATTGTTTGCCAAGGGAACTAACCCAGAGGATGTGTCAAGTCGGTACTATCAGAATCTGTTAGCTCATTTTGGAGATTCGGTCGATGTTGATCAAATTTTTTCTTACGAATGGGCCTATATTCCACATTTCGTAAATTCTCCATTTTATGTATATGCCTATGCATTTGGTGAACTATTAGCCTTATCCTTATTCGCGATGTATAAAGATTCTGGAGAGGTTGCAGTAAACAAGTTAAAAAAGATACTCACTTTTGGACGAACCGCATATCCAATAGAAATGCTTCAAGAGCTTGATATCTCGTTGCAGGATAGGGATTTTTGGATGCATGGCTTCTCTGTGATAAACAACTGGCAAAAAAATGTACAAAATATTTTTTCACATGAAAGAATATAATTAGTTAAGAAACCTGTGATACGCTTGTTGTATAGATCTTTACGAGATGTATGCACAAGTAAAAACAGCAGCAATTTTTGGGCTAAATGCAGATATTATTGATGTAGAAGCTAGCATAGATCCCGGCCTGCCTAGGTTTGATATTGTCGGACTCCCGGGTAGGGCAGTGCTCGAAGCTAGAGAAAGGGTTCGTGTAGCTATTAAGTCTTCGGGTTATTCTTTCCCTTTAAGTAGAATTACTATTAATCTTGCTCCTGCAGAGCTTGTTAAAAGTGGCGCTGGTTTTGATTTGCCAATTGCTGTTGCAGTTTTAGTTGCTTCAGGTCAGCTAAAACAGAAATCAAATGCAATCTACTGGGGAGAATTGTCATTGTATGGAACACTTAAAAGACTACCCGGAGTTCTTGTGGTGGCAGATTCAATTAAGAAAAAGGGTTATTCTAAGCTAATTACCTCAACAATTAACGCAAAAGAATCGGGTATTATTGCGGGAATTAATGCCTATGGAATCAAAAACCTTTCGGAATGCAGTAATCCAAGGCGAATGAGTGTTTCGACGGCAGATTTTCAATCTGCGGAAATATGCGAGAATAATTACGATTTTTCAGAAATTATCGGTCAAGATCAAGCAAAGAGGGCACTGCAAATTGCTGCCACAGGCAGACATCACATTCTGTTGTCTGGTTCGCCTGGATCCGGAAAAAGTATGCTTGCAAGGTCTTTATCGTCAATTTTGCCGCCAATGACGCTCGATCAAAAACTAGAGACAACAAAAATACACAGTGTTGCGGGTATTGTGTCCAAGCAAGAGTTGCTTATTATAAACAGGCCATTTCGTTCCCCACATCACACAATTACTCGAACCTCGCTGTGTGGTGGTGGTTCGACTCTTAAGCCCGGAGAGATTACATTAGCCCACAACGGAATACTGTTTCTCGATGAATTCAACGAGTTTTCAACTCAAGCAATAGAATCCCTCAGGCAACCTCTTCAAGAAAAATGCGTTACCATTAATAGATCTCTGCACTCTGTGGTTTTTCCGGCAGATTTTCAACTTTTGGCAGCAATGAATCCATGTAAATGTGGATATTTAGGAGATCCAAACAACGAATGCATTTGTTCTCCTGCAGGAGTATTGCGTTTATAATAAAAATCAGCGGACCAATCATTGATAGAATCGACATGAACTTTGTTGTAAATAGGGTCAATCTATCAAAGGCAAGTAATTCCAATAAAATAGAAAAGTCAGAGAATATTAGGTATAAAGTTCAACAAGCGGTTGAATTTGCAAGGCAACGAAAGTCTAGTCCAATAACAAATAAGGCCAACACAAGAATCATCTATCTAGCAGATGGTCTTAACATGTCTGTTCGTTCCTACCACAAAGTGTTGTCTGTAGCGCGTTCTATTGCTGATCTTGAATTATGCGAAGCCGTTAAAACAGAGCATATCGATGAAGCTTTTTTATACAGGGTAGGGGATAAGGCTACTTAATTATGGGGTATTGATCGTTTTCTGCAAGATAGTTGTCTAGATCGGCAGACCTCCAGAGGTTAGAGGGGTTGCTGATATACGAAATAAACAGCTTTCCATTTAAATGATCAATCTCATGTTGTAGAAGGTGAGAAAAGAATCCTTCACCGGCGATTGTTCTCCTATTACCCTGTTCATCGGCAAAACTGATTTCTACTTCGGCTGGTCTGGATACAGGACCGTATAGTCTATCTCTTCCTGTTCCAATGCTAAGACAGGCTTCCCAGATTTCACTAAATGAATCGCTTTGTCCTGAAATGGTCGGGTTAATTAGTACTTTCCAAAGCTGATCGTCTGCAATCTTTTTTTGAGCGACTATCTTCTAGATCTGTTCTCCTGACAACGCAGATGCTTAGATCTGAGCCAATTTGCGGAGCAGCCAGTCCAGCTGAAATCGACTTGTTGGCAATACAGGTGTCTAAAAGGTTAACGATTGTCTCGCGAACTACAGAGTCTTCAAAATCCGTGACAGTACGGGTCTTTTGAGTTAAAATCGGATGACCAATTTGTAGGATATCTTTTACCATAAGGTATTTTAACATATCTAACTTTAGCTTGAATTGAAATGAAGATAATGTGCATAGGGGATATTTCTGGAAGACCAGGAAGAGAAACAGTAGCAAAATTATTACCACAAATTAAGGCCAACGAGGGAATAGATTTCGTGATTGCCAACTGTGAAAACGCAGCCGGCGGATACGGAATAACAAGACAGATTTTAGACGAGCTATCTGGTTATGGAATTGATTTTTTCACCAGCGGTGATCATGTTTGGAAGATTTCAGATTTTCTTAATGATCTGCAGGATCTAAGGCTGCCTCTTGTGCGGCCTTACAATTATGAACAAGAAGAGCAGATTCCAGGAAAGGGTTACGAGGTAATAGATATGGGTTCGGAAAAGCTAGTAATTATTAATATGTTGGGACAAGTGTTTATGCATGAATTTGTCAGGAATCCCTTCTGGTCGATTGATAGTTTACTAGAGAAGCTTAAGGAAGACGGAGTAAAAGAAACCGATGCTATTATCATTGATTTCCATGCAGAGGCAACTGCCGAGAAGATTTCTTTTGCCTATTACCTTGCCGAGCGGGTAAGTGCAGTCGTAGGGACTCACACTCATGTTCCAACTGCAGATGCAAGAATTATCGGTAGGGCAGCATTTGTGAGCGACCTGGGAATGGTTGGACCGCTTGATGCATCGTTATGGGCCGGATTTGATGAAGTAATTCATAATTTTAAGTATCCGTTTAAAAAAGCGAAACAAATGCAAACACAAGGTAGAAGGGTATTTAATTCTGTTGTAATTGAAATAATAAAGGGTAAGGCAGTTTCAATTAATAGGCTCGATCGCACGATATCGGCATAATTTTTCACGAAAAAAAAATCGTATACAATTCTCCTTTAAGTGAAATCTGGTTCTTTGGCTTGATGCCCAGTTGCAGGTTGTTAAAAGGTTAGGTTTTTGGAAACTCAACTCGTGCAATGCTTCTTGGCTGGCAATGTTATTATTCCTACTACCTCGGGGCGTTTTTAAAATATTGTTACGCTCTACTTTGGGTAGAGTAGTGGGAATCCCTATATAACAAGCGAATACTTGACATTCCTTGTCACGATAGTACATACTGTGCCCATATTCTCTTATCTTTTCAAAACAACTTACATGAAAAGAAATCCAATCACGAAAGGGGGTGCCCACAATGAATAAAAGCACATTGGTAGATTTTATCGCCGGTAAAACAGGCCTTACAAAAAAGGCTGCTGCAGATGCTCTAGAAGCATTCATGTCAGCAGTTATGAGTAATGTTGCCAAAGGCGACTCAGTCACATTGACAGGTTTCGGTACATTCCGTGCATCAAAAAGAGCAGCACGCACAGGCCGAAATCCTCAATCTGGTGAGACCATCAAGATTCCTGCAAGAACAGTTCCTGTTTTCAGACCAGGTAAGGAATTTAAAGATATGGTTAAATAACCATCATTAACTGAAATTATGGAGCCCTGTACTTCTGGTACAGGGTTTTCATTTTTGTCATAATTGCTACATGTACAGAAAATTTTTTGCACAAAATTCTGCCCGTAAGATTCCTTTTTTCCTTACCTTATTCTTCTTCTGGTCATCAGCCGATATCGTACTAACTTATCTTCTGCCTGTGCTTATCGAAGATACAGTAAGTAATCTGTTGCTTCTTGGAATCATAGTTAGTGCAGGCTCTTTCATGGCTGTTATCTTTAATATGATCACCAGTTGGAGATTTGCGGGTAGACATTACAGATTCTTTTATTTAGCAGGATTTATGATAGCTTTGCTTGTCCCCATATTTTTATTTATCCCCGGCGTCTGGCCTCTTTTAGTTCTGACAATCCTGGCTGGCTTGTACTACGAAATGTTTAGCTTTGGACATGAAGAGTTTCTTGGCAACCACGTTCCACATCGAGAACATGTAAAGACTAGTGGGATGATCATGTTAGTAGTTACGATCTCTTCAATCTTGCTTCCCATGATAATAGCTCCAAGTCTTGAGCAGAGAAGTTTTGATCTATCGTTCTTTCTGTATATTTCCTTTGCTGTAATTGGTCTGCTTTTCTTTATTCTGTTTGCTCCGCAAAGAAGCAAAGATGTACAGCATGCTCCAAGTAAAATGCTTTCTTTTGTCAACGAGTTAAAGATTTGGAAATTGTTGTCTAGAAATACATATCCAGTCTTACTGGTTATGGTGATTCTTATGATTTTGGATGCAATTTATTGGACTTTGGGACCGCTTTTAACAGTATATTATGCTAAGCAATCTCCCGAACTGGCGGCACTATTTGTTCCTGTATATATCATCCCGGGATTAGCAGTCACTTATTATGCTCCAAAATGGGCAGATAAATTCGGAGAAGTTAAGGCTATGCTTTTCTCTTTGGGTTTATCCGGAATCTTTTTAATCCTATTTCTTTTAAGCGAGGATTTGCACATCTTGCTTGCCCTAGGATTTATTAGTGGATTCTTCAGCTCGCTTTCGTACACCCTTACTGAAGGGCTGTTTGCCCACTTAATTGATAGATTAAACGAACAGGGAACTCATCTAATCGGGCTAAGAGGTGTAGCAATTGATCTCGGCTATATAATCGGTCCTTTTCTCGGAGGATTGATGGCTGAATATTTTAGTATTAAAGATGGATTTGCATACACTGGAATAATTATGGTGATAGCAGCCTTATACTTATTCTTCAAGTACGGAAGGACAATTAGGCTTCAGCAGATCGAACTAAAGAAAATCATTGAAGAAGACTGATTTCTGAAAAATTCAAGTTTGACTTATAATCACCTCATGAAAAGATTACTCATTGATGAACAAAACAAAACGCAGGCAATTACAGAGGCCGTAAAGGTTCTAAGAAATGGTGGCTTGATAGTTTTTCCTACAGAAACAGCTTATGGAGTTGGCGCTCTCGCAACAAATTCCGAGGCTGTAACAAAGCTTTTGCAATACAAGGAAAGGCCTGTTGGAAAAGCGATTTCGGTTGCAGTAGCAGACCGAGAAACAGCAGAAAGATATGTAGAGATAAACAATGAAGCAGATCAACTTTTTAAGCAATTTCTTCCAGGCCCCTTAACAGTTGTATGTAATAGTAAACATTATGCCGATACAAGGCTGGAATCCGAAAAGGCTACTCTTGGAATAAGAATTCCGGATTTCGATTTTACTCTTAAACTACTTAAAGAGCTTAAAGAGGGGATAAGTGCTACTTCTGCCAATAGGGCTGGAAAGAAAACACCCTACAGTATCGAGGATATTCTAGCGAATAACCCTGCCCGAAAAACAGAAATGCTGGATCTGATATTAGATTATGGTGAACTTCCAAAAAGGCCAACTTCAACAGTAATTGATACAACTACACTAGATATGCAAGTTATTCGAAGCGGCGCAATCTCTTTCGATACTCCAATCATCGAGAAAGAAATCACAAGTTATGAAGAAATGATCGATTTAGGAACATCTTTTACAAAGGAAAACATTAAAGGGAAAGCAGAATCCTTAATTATAATCTCGTTCAACGCAGAACTCGGGGCAGGGAAGACGCAGTTTATGAAAGGAGTGGCTTTGGCCCTTGGAATTAACGAAACCATAAAATCTCCAACATACTCATTACTTAATGAATACGATACGCATGATGGCCTAAAACTAATCCATATTGATACCTGGAGGATGGCATCGGTCGCAGAGCTAGAAGAAGTCCTTCAAGAAAGCTACTTTGCGCACAGAAACATTATCGCCATAGAATGGGCAGGAGCAGCTGAAGAAATGATTAGAGAAAAAACACAACAGGCAATTAAGAATGGGGTAAAGGTTATTCGCTTCAATGTAGAGATTCTTTACACAAACAAAGACACTAGAAGAATTAAGATTGTGAAATCGCATGAATAAGAATAACGCCGATAAGAGACGAAATAAAACCGAAAACTGTTATATCCTAGGGATAGATACAAGTTGTGATGACACCTCTGTTGCAATAACTCGCAATAATCAAGTTCTTGCCAATGTTGTAAGTTCACAAGATGATCTTCATATGTCTTTTGGTGGGGTCGTGCCAGACATTGCCAGAAATGCACATCGCGAAAGGCTGCCAAAGGTAATAGAAGAGGCTTTTTCCAGGGCAGCAAAAATTGATAAAAGTGTTAAACCAGAAGCTATTAATGCTGTTGCAGTTACTGTTGGTCCGGGTTTGGCTATCGCTCTGGGTGTCGGCATTGAAGGAGCAATTAACTTCGCTGATAAGTATTCTATTCCACTAATCAGTGTTAATCACATGGAGGGGCATTTGTTATCAGCACTGGCTGCAAACAATAAGGGTGCAAAAGGAATGGATTATCGAAATCTGAAGTATCCTGCTTTGGGCGTTTTGATTTCTGGAGGACACACAGAACTTGTTCTAATTAATAACTGGAGAAACTATCAGATCGTAGCCGAAACTATGGATGATGCAATGGGCGAGGCCTACGACAAAGTTGCGCGAATGTTGGGACTTGGTTTTCCTGGAGCCAAGGCATTAACCGAAATGGCAAAACAGGGTGATCCTACAAAATTCAGCATTCCCGTTCCACTTAAAGGGGATAAGAGAGAAGCCTTTAGTTACTCAGGACTAAAGACAGCCCTCTATTATTTAGTAAAAAAGATGAAAGAAGCAAAGCCTCTTACTCGGCAACAAATTGCAGATATTGCCGCCGGATTTCAAGTTTCTGCTGTAACACACTTGCTTGATAGAATAACTATGCTAACCGCCAAATATAAACCTAATACAATACTTCTTGGTGGTGGGGTAGTCTCAAATGCTTATGTCCGAAAAAGAGTCCGCGATTTCTGCAAACAAAAAAAGCTCGAACTTAAGTATGCTTATACTAAGAAAATGTTTGTTGATAACGCTGCTATGATAGCACTTGTAGGGTATTATAAATATCTCGAAGCAGATTTTACAGAAACCGATAAAATCGATCGTTCTCCTAGGCTTACGCTTACTCAGTTCATCTAATCTCCAAGCATCTGCTTCTTGGGTGAAAAATATACTGTCCTGCCACCGATTTTAGTTTTCTCGACAGGGTTGTTTCCGTCTAGTGTTTTGCTTTTTCCGTAAACATTTAGTCTGTTAAAGTAATTTCCACCTTCTCCTTCTGCATCCAGATATGTTCTATCAATAAGGGTTGTGCCTCTAAATTCAAGTGCTTCATTAAGAATCCTCTTTGCGTGCGAGACTATTTTTTTCGCCTTTGTCTCATCGATTCCCCGAGATGGTTGTAATGGATGAATTCTAGCGGCATAGAGCGTCTCGTTTGCATATATATTGCCAAGTCCAGCGACTATCGATTGATCCATTAAACTGGCATAAATGGACTTGGTTCTATTTGCCAATGCTTTTACTAGATAATCGGAATTGAATTCGTCACTTAGTGCATCGGGTCCGAGATTTAATAGTCCTTTGTACAGCGATTTAGAAGGCAGGTAGTGAAAGGTAGCAAATCTTCTGGTGTCCAGAAAGTTGAGAACCGCATCTTCAAGAAATAAACCCAAGCGATTGTGCTTGTGATCGTCAATTCTTTCGGCTAAATACAGCCGCCCTGTCATCCTTAGGTGCGAGATGATGGCTGAATTGTCGCTCAACTGAAAGCGAATAAATTTACCTATTCTGCTTAGACTGATTATTGTTTTATCGAACAATAATCTTTTCAAGTCTTCTTCTGAGTAAGGCTTTACCAAGCTTTCGCCTCCCGCTCTTAGAGAGAATCCAACAATTCTCTGACCCAAGACACCGGGCCTAATTTGGCGGACTATTGTTTCGACTTCTGGTAACTCGGGCATTACTTTCCGATATAGTCTTTGCCCATAAACTTCCTTAGTGCTTCTGGGACCTTGATCGTTCCATCAGCTTGCTGATAATTGTCGATGATTGCAATTAACATTCTTCCCATGGCAACTCCAGTATCGTTAACTGTGTGCACATATTTTTTTGCTCCAGTTTCATCCTTGAATTTAATGTTTAGTCTCCTTGCCTGGTAATCGGTTGTATTGGTGTCTGTCATTACCTCCATAAACTCCTTTTGACCAGGAAGCCAGACTTCTGGATCAATTTGCTTAGAACTGGCCATGTAACCTGCGTCTCCTGTGCATTTAAGAACCAGATGATAAGGGAGTCGAAGCTCTTGTAGCAACCATTCATTAACTGACAGAAGTTCGTCAAATATTTTGTCTGATTCTTCGGGGTTACAGACAACATTCATTTCAATTTTATCGAACTGATGAAGCCTTTTTATGCCTTTGGTATCTCGTCCCCACGATCCCGCCTCTGACCTAAAACAAGAAGTGTAAGCGAAAAGCTTTATAGGAAGGGTTTCTGCGCTTAGAGTTTTATCAATGAAGTACGAGAAGTTAGATGGCTCTGAAGAGCCAACAAGGTAGAGAGGCTTGCTGCTGTCTTCAAGATAGGTGTTGTCAATTTTATAGACCTGATCCACCTGTTCGGGAAAATGACTTGTTCCAAATAATGCAACTTCTCTAACCAGCAGGGGAGGGATTATTTGCTTAAATCCCATAGACAGTAATTTCGAAAAGAGTAATTGTTGGATTGCATACTGCATTAAAGCTAGGTCTCCAACGATGTATGTAAATCTTGATCCGGATACTTTTGCTCCCTGATTGTTATCTATAAGCTCAAGTGCTTCTCCAATCTCCAGATGATGTTTAGCTTTAAGGTCTTCTTTGTCCCAATGCATTGATCTTGCAGGAAAAGGATTAACTGAATCTTTTACACGCACTTCGTTGAAGTTCTCTACATAACCATTTGCAGGATCCCAAGCTCTGATTATTAGGTTGTCATCTTCTCCTTTGCCTTCGGGCATATCTTGATGCGGAATATTTGGCATCCACGCAAGTATCTCTTGCCATTCTTTCTCGATCCTGGTTAGGCTTTCTTCGATTTTTTGAGACTCTTGTTTGAGCTCTTGTCCTTTTTTTCTGATATCATCGCTTGTTGCTCCAGATTTGCCTAAATTTGCTAGCTCATTCTTTTTGGTATTTAAAGCATCTCGTTGTTGAACTAGTAGCGTTCTCTCTTTATCTAGCTTAAGCCAAAGATCGATATTTGCCTTTTCGGGGTTGCCTCTTCCGCTATTGATGATAGACCGCATTCGCTCTGGGTTTTCTCTTATGAACTGTACATCAACCATATTTTTGATATAAAAAAATAAAAATCCTTATGCCTGACTACGCTAATAGCCAAACATAAGGACTCCAAAAACGAGGAGTGGTGCCACCTCTTATATTATACTTTATTGACTATTTAATTGTTGGAACTACTCGAAGCTAGCTTCGACAAATGCTCTTCACAGGCTTTCTCATCAAAATGGTTCGCGTACATTTTTCTGGGACTTACTTAAGCCTTTTCTGTCGAGAAGAACTTATGCGAATGATAACAAGACTAAAGCTGTTTAGTCAATTATTGCATATCTATATATGTGCCTCGATAATGATTTCGGCGAATCTTCCAATGTCTTCTCTGAGTTGCGTATAGAGCGATCTTGTTGAGTCGATAGAGAAAGGGGGTCAGTGTGTTTTCTGGTTTAATTTTTTTTATTTTTGGAATGCCTCTGTAAACTGGGTTAAGAACAACCTCGAGTCGGGCGTTCTTTCTGATCGCGTAATAAGCAAGACCTCTTTCTTTTTGAATTAGCGAATAATCAATAATATCATGACCCCTATGCATTCTTACAAATACAGCCGGGGATTCTTCTGTGTTAATAAATGTGTAAAAGTAACCTTGAGGTATTGCAAGTTTTTCGCCTCTTCTTAATGTGACAAGTAATCCTTCGTCTACCTCGGTGTGAAAATCATACTCACCTCTAGGTTTGTTTTTTTGCATGATTACAGTTAAGGTACCAAGGTGAACTTCGACCAATGTACTAATTCTATCGTCGGATAAGGGCGAATAGTAAACATGCGATTTTATGAACTCTACTCCCAGCAAACCCGAAGGAAGGCAGATTAAATCGTAATAGAAGCCTTTCTGCATTATTTCGACATCTTCGATATGTGATACCTGTATATACTCCTCGTACACTTGTCTTGGGTAGGTAAGGTTTTTGTTTAATAGTGCCGGAGTAAGATTTTTAAGCATTATTTTTCTTGACTCGGTTGGGGTTACTTGGTCGTTAAAAAGGAGGGAATTGCTGTCGGGATCGAAGGATATGTCTAGACAGCATGTATCTTGCAAATTGACCATATGTATTAAGGTACAAATTAATTCTCGATGCGTATGACATCAGTATACGCATTAAAAATTTATTTTGTCAAATTCAAATATACACTTCAAATGAAATGTGTTGTGGAGGTTGTGGTTAGAACGGAAAAATTTTATTTATCCACAATTTTTACTTGTGGTTTACTTTCCAAAAATTCGATCAACAAATCCGGGCTTTGATTCTTTTGTTGAAAGTTCCTCCCAGAGCTTTTTTTGCTCGGTTGAAAGTTTTTTCGGTATCTTAATCATAACGCGAGTATACTGGTCGCCTGTACCATTGCCTCTAAGTTTTGGTCCGCCTTTTCCTGACAGACGAAGCACGGTTTCTGGCTGTATGCCGGCAGGGATTTTTAGTTTTGTCTTTCCGTGAACTGTGTCGATGTCAACTTCTGCTCCAAGAACTGCCTTGAACACATCGATCTCTATGTTTGTATAGATGTCAGAGCCTCTTCTTTCAAAGGTGTCGTCAATTTCAACCTCGATATTTACAAGCAAGTCACCAGAAGGGCCGCCGTTGATTCCTGCATGTCCTTTGTTTTGAAAACGAAGAACTGCATTATCCGGAATTCCTGCCGGAATCTTAATTTTCATGGTTTCGATTTTATCGGATCCAGATGCCTCTCGAACTCTGTAGTTAATTTCTTTTTCTACTCCAAACACTGCCTCTTTAAACTTTATTGTTAAGCGAACACCTATATCTTGGCCTCGTCTTGGTCTGTTTCTCATGCCACCCATGCCGCCGCCAAAAAATTGTTCGAAAATATCTTCAATGGATCCGAAGTCACCAAAGTCAAAGTTTATCCCGCCCATGCCGCCGCTAAAGTCAAAACCCGCACCGGCTCCGCCAAAACCTTGTGTTCCTGCATGTCCGTACTGGTCATAGGCTTTCCTTTTTTGATCGTCTGAAAGGATTTCGTAGGCTTCTTGAACTTCTTTGAACTTTTCTTCAGCGTCTGCGCTCTTGTTTCGATCGGGATGGTATTCCTTGGCAAGCTTACGATATGCGGATTTAATCTGCTTTGTTGTTGCAGACTTTTCTATCCCTAAAATGTCGTAATAATCTCTTTTGGCCATTGGCACTCGAACTAATTAATTGCTAGTCGTTATTATAGCAGATCAATTATCGAAATTTAACTTAATTATAAGTGCCCAATGTGTTAGAATCCCTTAGTAATTAAAACAAACTGTGGCTGATAAAAAGAAGAAACAAAATAAATACGATATTAAAAGAACTCCTATCGTTGCTGTTATGGGGCATGTAGACCACGGTAAGACATCGTTACTAGATGCAATCCGCGGAACTGATGTCACTTCAGGAGAAATTGGCGGAATTACACAAAATACCAGAGCTCATCAAATTGATTATCAGGGGCAAAAAATATCATTTATCGACACACCTGGACACGAAGCATTTAGCTCTATGAGATCAAGAGGTGCAAAAGTGACAGATATTGTATTGCTTGTTGTTGCAGCAGACGACGGAGTGCAACCACAAACCAAAGAGTCAATAGCATTCGCCAAAGAAAGCAATGTTCCAATTATAGTAGCAATTAATAAAATCGATATTCCCGGAAAAAATCTGAATAAGCTCAAGCAAGAGCTATCATCTGCTGGACTAGAAATTGAAGAATACGGAGGAAGTGTCATTGTTAACGAGGTATCAGCGATAAAGAAAGCAGGTATTAACGAGCTACTTGAATCAATTCTTGCTACTGCAGAACTTCAAGAAATCCAAAAGGTTGATGCTCCGCAGGGTATGCAGGGGACAGCGTTTATACTTGAGTCAGTTCTCGATAAAGCTCTTGGTCCCGTTTCCTTGGTACTTGTAAAGTCCGGCGAAATTAAACAGGGGAGTTATGTTATTCATGAACAGGGATATTCAAAAATTCGCACCCTAATGAATGAAAACGGCGAACAATTAGCGACTGCAGAACAGGGTGACCCGATAAATATTATTGGCATTGATAATGTTTTGCCAACCGGATCGTATATAAATATTGTTGCCGACGAAAAAACTGCAAAACAGCTAAGTAAAGAAATTCAACTTGGTGAAAGAGATTTACTTGAAGCAGAAAAAGAAAGTGAAGAACCAGTAGAAGAGAACGATCTTGCTTTTCTTGCCGATCTACTTGCCGATGCTAAAACCGAAGACGAAATAAAGTTTCTTAATGTTGTGCTTAAAACTGACTCTCAGGGTACTCTCGAAGCGGCAACCCATGAACTAGTAAACCTTAACGACGAAGAAGTTCAGATCAAAGTCATTGATTCAGGTGTAGGTCCAATTACAGAAAGAGATGTTCAAACAGCCAAGGCTGCAAGAGCTGTTGTGCTTGGATTTCAGGTCGATGTTCCCAAAAAAGTATCTGATCTTGCTCAAAAAGATAGAGTCTTAGTTAGGTCGTACGATATTATTTACGAGATGGTCGACGAGATCGCCGATGCTATGAACAGCATGGCAGATCCGATCCTCGAAAAGGTTGAGGTTGCTAGAGCAAGAGTTAAGCAAGTATTTGTGTTGTCAAACAAATCTATCGTTGCAGGTTGCGAAGTTGTTAAGGGTACGGTTGTCAAAGGTTACAGAATATTCATAGACAGAGAAGGTACCGAGATGGCAGATGCGAAAATTACTCAGCTAAGACAGAATAAAAACGAAGTGAAAGAAGTTAAAAAGGGACAGGATTGCGGAATACTGTTTGAGCCTTCATATGCCGACCTTGCTGCCGGCGACGAGATTGTATGCTACAAGATAGAAAAGATTTAGTTATAGCTTTCTTTATAAGACTCTATTTAAGAAATGTTTCTTCAAGTCTTCTTCGATCAGGTTCGACAAGAATCAGATCTTCTTTGCCTTCTTGGCTAATAATGATTGTCGGCACAGACCTTAAACCCTTATTAAGTTTAAGAACTTTAGCTTCTGCGTCGCTGTCATAATCTATGTCGATTTCGGTATAATCTATTTTATGCTCATCAAAAAAACATTTTTTGCTCTAATGCAATCTGAGCACCATGAGGTAGAATACATTAATATTGATTTCTTTGTGCTGTCTGTTGTCATCTGCTAATCCTTAATAATTCTGATTCTAACATGTCGAGTTTCGTTTCAAATATTAAAATTACGCATGTTCTTGTCGCAATTAATATTATTGTCTATATCTTAACTGTAGCCTTCAGTTTTTTTTCTGGGGAAATACCAATGTGTTTTCCAGCGATACCCGCACCCTTTATATATTTGGAGCTGAACATCTACCCAGCATTCTTTCGGGGCAAGTTTGGAGACTCGTGCTTCCCGCATTTCTGCATGGCAGTTTAATACATTTAGCACTAAATATGTATGTGCTGTTCGGACTCGGAGAGGCTATCGAAATTTTTTACGGTCGCCGAAAACTTTTGGCAGTTTATGTATTGTCTGCCTTCTTTGGATCTATTGCCAGCGTTGTTGTTTCTTTGGTAGGTGCATTTTCTGCAGGCGGAGCCACTACAGTTTACCCAATATCGGTTGGTGCATCGGGTGCTGTTTTTGGATTAATTGGACTATTACTCGGCAACAGCTATAAAAAACGACGACTATAATCCTAGAATACCTGTCAATGTTAGTGGCTTATGGTTTTTTGTAATTATTAACTTAATGTTCGGATTCGGGTTCAATGTTGTCGGGTCAGATTTTTCAATAAACAATGCAGCACATATTGGCGGATTATTATCTGGAATCGTGCTTGGGCTGCTGTTCTCAACGAAAAATAATTTCTATCAGGGTAAAATTAGTAAAATTATCGAGTCTTTTCTTGTTGCTTTCAGTGTTGTGCTTGTGATATTTAGTATTGTTCTACATATTTTTTTTCTTTAATTGAATTTTTCTAATGATACTTCTATTTGTAGGTCCTAAAGGCAGCGGAAAAGATACTCAGACTCAACTATTAGAAAGTTCAGGTTTTGCAAACATTTCTACCGGCTCTTTGTTTCGACAAGAAATGCAAGACAATACAGAGCTTGGAATGAAATCAAAGCAATATTACGATGCGGGTAAACTTGTACCAGACGAGCTTGTATTAGAGATCTTAAAAAAACACATATCCAAGGCAGAGGCCGACGATATTGTCTTAAATGGTGTGGTTCGCACTTTAGAGCAAATTAAACCTACAGAAGAAATGCTGGCCTCTATCGAAAAGAAGATCGACAAAGTAATCTACTTTAACTTAAGCGACGAAGAAGCAGTTAAAAGGCTTGCCAACAGATGGACTTGCCCAGTTTGCAATACTGTTTACCACACTCTTTTCGACCCACCTAAGGTCGCAGGTGTTTGCGACAAAGATGGTGCGGCATTGCTTCAAAGAGCCGACGATAAACCCGATGCCGTTAAGATGAGGTTGTCAGAAGATCGAACCAAAACCGGTCCTGTTGTCGATCACTACCGAGAAATCGGCATACTTCACGAAATTGATGGATCAAAAAGCATCGAAGAAGTTGCTTCAGAACTTCACGAATTAATCAAAGTTTTTAAAGAACAGCAATAAGCGGAATTAAGCTTCCGATAATTAGTTGGAGCTGCGTATGCTTCTTTAGTTCCATTCTGGCCCAGAACAATAAAGGTAGCAATATATAGAGTAGAAGCAAAAACGCTTGATACAAGGCTTGCAAAAGTACAAAACTGTTAACCCAAAAAAGGTTGCATGAAAACTAACCTTCCAGTAGTAGGTCAAAATCGAAAGGATTAACATAATCACCAGAAACTTAAGCAAATATTCTGTTAAAACGGAATTAATTTGAAGAGATATCGCAATTGAAATTATTAAGCCAAGCAACGCAATAACAAGCACCGGAAAACGACTCTCCTTGTTTGTAAACTCGTAATCCGCTCTCTTGGTTATAACAACAGCAAATAGTATATAACCGATCACAGGGACGATGAATGCAGATGTAGTAAGGAAGATCGACTCTAGAGAAATATTATAAACTCTATGTATAAGCAATATTTGTAAGAATACCATTATCAAAGGATTCAGGAGAAAAGAAACAATAACTGCAGTTTTATTTATCCTTGATTTTTTCGCCATTCGTCGATTGCTTGATGATTTCCGCTTAACAGGATTTCAGGTACAGTCCAAATCTGACCATCTGCTGTGGTGAACTCTGCAGGTCTAGTATACTGTGGTGCTTCAAGAACGCCCTCTGCTGAATGGGATTCGTAATCAAGAGATTCGCTGTTTCCTAAAACATCAGGTAAGAGTCTACTTATTGAATCTGTCATTACCATTGCAGGAAGTTCACCTCCGGTGAGTACATATGGACCTATCGAGTATTCTGTATCGGCTATATGGTCTACAACTCTTTGATCTATACCTTCATACCTGCCACATATAATTATGATTGAGGATTTCTTACTGAGCTCTTCGGCTGCCTGTTGATTGAACTGTTTACCCTTTGCACCTGTAACGATAATGAAAGGATCCTCATTCAATTGTGCTTTTATCTCTTCTATTGCTAGGTAGATCGGCTCTACCATCATGACCATGCCCGGTCCTCCTCCGAAAGGCTTGTCGTCAACGCTTCGATGCTTGTCTTTAGTCCATTTTCTTAAATCATGTATACTAATTGAAAGAGTCCCCTTATCTATTGCCCGTCTAATTATACTTTCGGCAAAGGGCGAAGCGAACATTTCGGGAAAGATTGTGAGGATGTGAACTTGTAACATGCGCTGACTTATTTTCGATATTGTACATGAATTGTAAGCATTAGCTTCAATTCAAGCAAATCTAATTTATTTTTTATATCCCAGCATATGTCATTAAAGATTCCAGGTAAACTCACTGGATATATTCTGCTCGGCATAGTTTTTACGATGCTGATTGCGCTCTTTAGCGTTGTCATGTCAACTGTTTCGTCTTATCGAAGTGGTGTATTTTATGACAATTACATGAACATCGGTGAGGTATATAATGGCCCGTTGACTCAGCAGGCTCCTGCGCTAGAAAAAACATATTTAATAACACAGGGTGAAGAAAGAAAACTCAGTACAGATAATGTAGTGAGGATTGTTTCCACCGATGCTGAGGTTAAAATTGTCGCGGATTTTGTAAAAGTTGGATTGAGTTATCAGCCAACCTATAAAACAACTTTCCTTGCAGACTATGTGGTTATGAATACCTCTGATCGTAAGGTCGAAACGACATTTAGTTTTCCTTTGCCAGTTAACCCTTCTGCAGACGAAGTATCTAATGTTATTCTGCTTGTAGATGGAGTCGATTATCCAATCAAGAAATCTGAAACCATTGATGCTTATTATGGCTATGTTAATAATAAAATCGAATGGAAAGGAGAAATGGATGCTGGTACAGAAAGAGAGATTCGCATAAGCTATAACACGGTTGGATTGTCAATGTTTGAGTATAGTGGATGGATGGACTCAGTTGATGCACAAGATTTTGCGCTCGAGGTAACAATAGAAGGCACTAGGTCTTACAATGTAAATTATGGGTTAAGTGTTGATGAAAGAGAGTTTTCAGACAACGGAGTAAAACTTACATGGGATAAAGAAAAGCTGTTCTCGGCGCCTGTTGTGTCTGTCAATGTCGGTGGAAAGATGGATCCTGCAGCTCAAGTTTCGAGGGTTTATCTGACTATGACTCCAATCTATGTAGTTTTCATTGCGGCTCTTTTATTCCTGGCAAACAAGGCCAAGAAGGCGATGAGCTATGTTGATATGAGTATCTATACAGTTTTGTTTGTCGTGTTTTTTCCGCTCATCCATTACTTATCCAGTTTTACTTTAGATCCGACAATTGATTTCTTTGTTCCGTTGTCTTCGGGTGTAGAGTTTTCAATGCCTCTATACGGAGCTTTTCTTATTGCTCTGCTTCTAATAGGTGGCATGATGATGTATTTAAGTGCAAGAACAATGGGAGCAAAATATTCTCTGCGATCTTTATTACCTTTGATTTTGCTCTTCTTGGGGTTCTTTCCGGTAGCTGTAACTGTTCCAGAATACTCGATGCTGATGGTTCTTTTCGGTGTTGTTGCGTTTCTGGCAATAGTAGTGCAGATGCGTGTTAAAGGCGAAGTAAAGGCCTAAGACAGGTGTGCGGGCGGTTTTTCATGACCTTCAAAACCGCCCGCACGACTTATTAAAATCATCAGACTGATCCCTACGATAAAAGGAACAATCATCCCCAGCATAATGCTTGTAAAGGTCCAATAACTGACTATTAAGAAAAGTGACTTAAAAGCCGAAGCTTTAAATTCAGTTGTGGAGTTCTCCGTTAGTTTAAATATTCCTGAAGTCAGCAATAAACCTGCCAAGAACCAGCCAAAAAAATTTGATATCGGGATGTTATAGTAGGGTCCTGTTTCTACCCAGGTCCAATAGCCAAGCTGAACTGCTGGTGGATCAATCACTAAATCGACTGCAACTGCGAGAAAAGCAGAGACTAACAAAGTTACAATAAGACCAAGTTTCTTTGGAACTAAAAAGCGAACCCCCATAATTATTACCATCCAAGCTATACCAATTACTATCGGGGTCCCTGCTAGATTGAGAAGGAATTCATTAGCATAACTAAACTTTCCGTAAGGAAATCCGTAAAGTGAACTTAAATGTTCAAGTAAGAACCCGGCAACAAACAAGAAAGTAGCAGCCAAGATGTGGGAAATATTTCGTTCCTTAATTAGCAAATAAATTAGCGGAGAAGCAAACAGCAACAATGTTAAATCCGGAACGAAAGAAAAAAAATCAGGCAATTGAACAAAGATGCTGCCAAAAGCTAATGTCAGAGCAATTATCGCTAACAGTATCAATCTTTTTTGAAAAACATTTTTGACCAATTGTAAACCAGCAGATATAAAGTCAGCATAACTGAATTATATACAAAATCCTCAATGGGAATTGTTCCAATTCGTATTCCAAGGATTTCATCGGCTCCATAGCTGACTATGGGAATCCCTGTTAGGATTGAATTGAAAACCAGAAATAGAACAAGTGTCACTGCCAGAAATATTAGATAGTTTCTTTTCATAACCAAAACGGGCCTAATAAATGCCAAGGCAAAGAACAAAGACGAACCAAGTGTGCTTACTATTAATGTATAACCCTTATCCGGATTAGTAAATGCAATTAGGCTTAGTAAGGCCCCTACAAAAGCAAATACATATGCGGACACCTTTGTTTTTTTGTCTTTAAAGAAATAATTAATTACCTCGTAGACGAAAAGGCAGCTAAATGGCACAGTCAAGAAAAACATGACTTCTTCGATAGGAAGCATGCCAATATTGATTCCTGTAGTATGTTCTTTGCTGAAGCTCCAATGTCCGTTTAGGGTAGCGTATTGATCCCACAGAATGAAAGGAATACTGACTAGAAAAATTGAAATCAAAACATGCTTTATTTTCGATATGTATCTAACGCGCTTCTCAAAAGATAAAAGCAGAGGTCCAATTAGAATGATTAGGTTTAAGAGAAGATAAGAGTAGTTCATAGGCCAATAATTTTTTTTAAACCTGTAAGTATGATTCGAATTTTTGTTGGCTTCACCTTGCGTTCATAGATAACCATTGGATTTTTTCTGATTGTTCTTCCTGTCCAGGCATACATTTCTACCGCTGTCTGCAAAGGAATTTTGTACCTTCTTGGAATGTACTTAAAGGCTGCTATTGCCTGATTCTGCCAAGAAAAATATCTATCGAGCTGTTCGTTTATAAAGCTCACAAACCCATCTTTGTTGTTACCGATAGTATCAAATGTAAGATCTTTTAAACCATGTTTTTTAAGTTCATCTTGAGGGAAGTAATTTCTGTTTCGTTTGTTGTCTTCGTCTATGTCGCGAATGAAGTTTATATACTGAAACGCTTCTGCTAAAAAGGCTGCCTGTGGTTGATGTCTGTCGTCAATTTCTAATATCCTCGACATCATATAGCCCACAACAACCGCTGATCCGAAGATATATTTTTTTGTTTCTTCAAGATTTTTACAACGAACGGTTTTCAGGTCGGCGGCCATTGATTCAAAATAGCTCTCTGTCCAACTTTCTTCAAAATTATACTTGTTCGCCAATTGAATGAAATCAGCAATAATTGGGTTATTGGCCTTTTTTTTTAGAAGCTATCGCAGACCTATATTCTTGGTAGAATTTATTGAATTCATCGATTTGTTGTGGAAAGCTATCTACAAAATCGTCAGCTACCCTAACAAAAGCATAGAGTTTTGTTACATCTTCTAATTTGTCGGCAGGAAAGAACTTGCTACTATAGTAGAAAGTCCTGCTTCCTTGTTTAAAGATTTCTTGTGAGCCCATGAATAAATCAGTTGATAGTGGTGTACACTTTTACGAAATATTTTTACTTAATTCTTTAACAGCTACTTCTGCAGATACAATAGAAAGCGGTGTACCGATTCCCGGTTGTGTCATGCAACCTGTATAAAAAAAAGTTTTTTACCTTTTTACTGCGAATATCTGGTCTAAAGTTAGCGGTTTGGAACAATGTATGTGCCATACCAAAAGAGTTGCCCTTAAAAGCTCCATAGTCTCGAACGAAGTCGTTAATGGCGTAGCTGTGTTTAACTACGATGTGGTCGCGAATACTCTCTCCATTAATTTTTTCAAAACGATCAATCAGGTTGTTGAAATAGTGCTCGCGAACCTCTGGAGTATCTTCGATTCCTGGTGCAATGGGGATTAGAAATACAAGGTTCTCGTTCTCTTTTGGCGCAACGGTTTTATCGCTATAAGATGTGACACTTAGATAGAACATGGGGTTCTCTGGCCAGCGTTTGTTTTTATAAAGCGAGTCAAAATGTCCTTCCCAGTCTGATTCTTCGTCTAGATATAAATTGTGATGAATCACTGTTTTTAGTTTTTTATTTAGACCAACATAAAAGAGAAGGGAAGACGGCGAGTAAGTCTTCTTTTCCCAGTAATTTTTGTCGTATGTTCGGTGTTGTTCATCGAGAAGGTTCATTTCTGTAAAGGAGTATTCTGAGTTGGCAATTATTGCATCGGCAGGAATTATTTCTTTATTTGTAGTAACCGAAACAGCTTTGCTATCTTTGCAGTTAATTTTGAGTACTTCTGAGTTGAGTTTAATTACAGCTCCACAGTCTTCTGCCAGTTTGGCAAGTCCATTAGAAACGCTAATTAAACCTCCTTCTGGGTACCAAATTCCTAGATTAAATTCGGCGTGTGCTATGAGCGAATAGATCGCGGGTGCATTATATGGAGAGCTTCCAAGAAAGGTAATCATCCACTCCATAATTTTAATAATTCGATCGTTTTTGAAGTATTTTTTGTATGTTTGTGAAAATTCTTAAGAATATCGTAGCCGGCCGGATCCAGAACCAGATTTCTATCTAACAACGAGAAAATCGAGGAGAATCTTTTGTAAAGAAATTCTTTTGTTGCCATGTCGTATTTGTACTTAGCATCGGCCAGATATCTTTCTAATTGTTGTTTCGAACCCTTTTCTAGGGTTTCAAACAAATCTCCCACTTGATCTGCATTGCTGGGAATATCTATAGAGTCGTTCTGGTTAAAGAAAATACGATACGACGGATCTAACCTTTTAATCTTGTAGTAGTCTTCTCTGTTTTTGTTGGTTAGGCTAAATAGCCGATCAAACATTTCTGGCATCATATACCAGGAGGGGCCGATATCAAATTTGAAACCCTTATCTTCTAGGAGTCTGGCCCTGCCACCCGGTTGATTGTGCTTTTCGAGAACAGTGACCTTGTAGCCTTTGTGTGCCAATAAAGCAGCGGCAGAAAGACCACCATAACCCGCACCAATTACTACTATATGTTTAGTTTTCATTCTCTAGTTTTTCGCTTAACAATTTATTGAATTCGTCGCTTTTCTCTACCATCGGTAAATGACCGGCATCAGGAATAACTGAATATGTTGAATTTGGTATACGCTCGTTAAGTGATTCCCCTGAACTTGGGGGTACCCACGAATCTTTTTCTCCCCAGATAATGCCTGTGTCGATTGTAATTGTGTCCAAACCTTTTGGCAAGGCATTGTTGCCTGAGTCGCGAATAATTCCTATTAGAGCAAGTTCCCAATTTGCCGTTCTAAGCATTTGTGTATGTAGGTTCAAATCCGCCTTTTCTATAGCTGTGTCAATATACAACGCATCTTCAAGTAGATTGGAAGCCGTATCTTCATTTACGAATGTTCGTAGAAGTATTCTGCCCCAGCGAACAAAGGGTTCATTCTGAAGTAGAGAATTAATTCCAATTGGGAAAGAGTTTTCAACCACTGCCGCACTTACAAGTATGAGTTTGTTGAAGCGCTCCGGATACCTCTGTACAGCATGTGCAGAAACATTGCCACCCATGCTATGTCCAACTATAGAAGCTTTCTCAATTCCTAGCTTGTCCATAAAGGCAACAACGAAAGATGCTTGTGCAGAATGTGAGTAGTTCTCCTCCAGTTTTTTGTCTGCTAATCCAAAACCTTTTAAATCAAGTGCATAAACTCTGTAGCCAAGATCGGCAAGATAAGGGATTGTTTTGCGCCAGTCATACGCGTTCCCTCCAAATCCATGAATTAGTATAACCGTCTCTCCGTCAACGGGACCAGCTGTCAGGTATAGAGTTTTAATTCCTTCGATTTGAATAAAGGTGGCACCTGGAGTATCAAGTTCGTCGTTACTTAGAGTGTTTATGTATGGGAGTGGAGTAAGGAACGGAACAATGCAAAACATAACTGCGAAAACAATTGAAAGTGGAAGAACTATATCCGTGTAGCGGTTGTCAGCTGTTTTTGGTGGAAGCGGAAGAAAGGCAGAGGTTTCGTTGATGTATTCCTGATAACCTTTCCTTTTCGATAAGCTCTTTTCTAGAAGGGTTACCCCGGAAACCTTAAGCAAAAGATAAGTGATTAGAACCGGGCTGATTAAAGCAATCCACCATATCGGAGAGCCAATCGTGATAAGAAAAATCCCCCACCATGCCACAGTTTCTCCAAAATAGTTTGGATGTCTGCTGTATCTCCATAGGCCGGTTTTGAGGATCTTCCCCTTATTGGCTTTGTTACTTTTAAAGTTTAACATCTGCATATCTGCGATAGTTTCGAATATGAATCCGAATTCCCAGACGAGAATACCAATGATGTTGATAAGGAATAGCTGGGGCGAGCCCAGTGTGTTAACGATGATTATCGGTAAGGATATTAAGAGCATAAGCAACCCTTGTAGCATGTAAATCTTAAGGTAGCTTTGAAGTGGCCAGTATTTCTTCCATCTTTTGCGAAAATCTGCATAGCGTTTGTCTTCGCCTTTGTTCTTGTTGCGAAGCGCAATATACAGAGCGAGCCTGCTACCCCAGATAAGTACTAGTAAGGTTATTAAGAGTTGCTTAGAGGCACTTCCTGCAAAATTTAGATATGTGTAAACAGCAATGAGAGAGAATCCTATTCCCCAAGCAATATCAACTATTCCGTTATCTTTTTTGATTAGTCCGATTAGATAAACAAAGGTCATAAACAAGCAGACAATGACAGCAGATGAAAATAGTCCCTGTCCAAGAAGAATTAATTCGCTGTTCATTTAGTTTTCTTTAATAAAGCTTTTCTTGGTAGAAGAATTGCCAGCAACATGATAATAAACGCCAGCACGACAGAAAATGCTATCTGATTTGTTTCTTGAAACTTCATGTAGATACCGAATAAAGCCCAAGTGATAACTGAAGCAAAAACATAATCTTTATGCCTTAAGATAAATAAGCTTGCCAGTAGTCCAGCGATAACAATCATAATAGCTGCCCATAATTCATTAGCTAACCCAAATAACAACCTTTCTGAGCTTAGCGATGGAATAATTTCGGCCATCGTACCCGGCAACATATAAAGCTGAAGGAATAAAATATTGGTCACATTAGCAATGGTCGCGACACTGATCCATCCTAAGTAAAGAGAAAAAGTACCTTTTACAAATAGGTTGAATGCGAGACTATTATCTTTCTTTGAGTGTTTATCAATTAACAAGTAAATAGCAACCAGACTCATTAGTAGGGTAAGCATTGCAATCAGCGTTAGTTCGATCTGAAGGTTGTGCCAAAGTACTACCCATATAGCATTGGCAATAGATCCTACGATTACAAAAGGAGCTATCTTGTTATAAAGCTCGTTTTTATATGTGGATTTTCTCAGTTGAAAGATTGAATAGGAGATCAATGCCAGGTAAATTAGTCCCCAGATTGCAAATACATATCCTGCTGGGACAAAAAATACCCGAAAATAATCGGAAACTTCTGCTGTCGTTCTACCTGCTATAGGCAAGGCGTTTGCCAGAACATTTACAGTTATGGTTCCGATCACAGACAGAAAAACAAACAATCTAAGGAGAAGGGGCTTTTTCATTTACGAATACTAATATTCTTCATTCTAAACCTAGAGAAGAATTTACTCAATGGTTTATTATCTGGGCGGATACTGTTATAATTGCCATGCCAAAACGTCGTGTAAAAAGGCCGTAATAGTGGAGAGGTGGCTGAGTGGTCGAAAGCGACGGTTTGCTAAATCGTTGTAGGAGTCAAATCCTACCGCGGGTTCGAATCCCGCCCTCTCCGCCAGTTAACTGCAGAATCTCGCACCTAGTTTTCTTTACTAA
>JYPD01000027.1 GCA_001567305.1 candidate division WS6 bacterium OLB21
GCACATGGTTTGAAAACATGCTTATAAAAAAACGACTACCAGCTGATAACATCTTCGGAATTCATAAAAGAGACGACACTTCATACTAATCGCTACCTCGACTATAATAGGTTCGCTTTCCTTCCTCAGTTTCAGGTTGGATCAGACTTATACCGCCTCAGAATAGATCCAATCAGTCAAATAGGGAACATCTTCCGTCAGAAGAAAAGAAGTTATAAGGAATTACCTCTTAGAATAAGCGAATTTGCTTCTTGTTATTCGAATGTTGATGAAAAAGAGCTCCACGGACTCATCAAATGCAGACACTTCACAAGAGATTCACATACCAGCTTTGTTTCAAAAGAACAGACAATACCAGAAGTCAGAAGAATAATTTCGTTAATGGTTGATGTAGTTAAAAGATTTGATTTGCACGATTATCGCTTCGTAATTGGGACACCCAAATATTCTGCCACAGACAACTACCTTGGTAACGAACAAGACTGGCGAGATGCTATGTATATTATCGAAAAAAGCCTATCCGAAAGCAAAATTGTTGCCCGTCCCCAAGAGGGCGAGGCTCAATTCAATGGACCGACTCTACAAATTAGAGCGAGAGATATTTTCAAGAGAGACTGGAAGATCGCAGAGCTAGTCGTAGACCTCACAACACAAAAGATATCAAACAATCGTTTCATTAACTCAGAAAACGAAGAAGAGATACCTGTTGCTATCCACCATAGTTTCATAGGTTCCCTAGAACGATTTATTGGAATACTTATTGAACAATATGCCGGTGCTTTTCCGGCCTGGATGGCGCCAACTCAGGTATATATAATCCCCATATCAAGCAAACATTTATCATACTCCAAGCAAGTCCTTGAAAGACTAGAAACACTTGGCATAAGGGCGAAACTCGATGCAAGAGATGAAACTATGCAAGCAAAAATCAGAGAGGCTGGACTTCAAAAGATACCATACATGTTGATTATTGGTGATAAAGAAGAAAAAACACAGTCTGTATCGGTGCGACCAAGAAGTGGGCAAGATCTTGGACTTATGCGAACCGAAGAATTTGCAGATATTGTCTTCAGTGAGAGATAATACCAATTCATGCAAATTTATTGAAATAATAAGTAATTTCTGATATTATCAACTCTCGTAAGGGTTATTTCTTAGCTTATTTCGTAATATACACAGGTAATTATCGCAGACAATTTGAGGCTAAGCGCGAACCGCGCTTTAATAGAAACGAGTTTATTAAAGCCCCAAAGCTGTTTGTTATTGATGAAAACGGAAATCAGCTAGGAGTGATAGATAGGCAAAAGGCTCTCGATATAGCCCGCGAAAGCGAACTTGATCTGATAGAGGTTTCACCTACAGCAGATCCACCTGTTGCAAGAATATACGATTGGTCAAAATTCAAGTACCAACAAGAAAAGAAACGAAAAGAGAACAAAGGGAAAGCAGCAGAACAGAAAGAAATGTGGTTTAAAAGTTTTATTGACAAAGGAGACTTAAACCATAAAATAAAAAAGGTTATCGAGTTTCTAGAAAAGAAACATCCGGTAAAACTTACAATAAGAGGTAAGGGTAGGGTCACAAGTGATCATATGTATCAAGTTATGGACAATATACTTTCCGAACTTGAAGGACATATAAAATACGAAGAAAGACCAAAAATGTACGGTAGAAACCTAAGCCTGATTGTAAGACCATTTAAACAAAAAAGCGAACAAAAAATGAAGAACAAAATAAAAACTCATAAAGCATCTGCTAAGCGGTTTAAGCTAACAGCTACAGGCAAAGTTAAGCACAACAGGCAAGGTAATAACCACCTTAAAGCAAACAAAAACAGAGCTCAAAAAAAGAGAAGCAGTGGTTCTAAAATGCTAAATAGTAAAACCCAAGCAAAAAAAATAATTAGTTTAATAAGTTAGTAAAATGAGAGTAAAAAGAGGAGCAGAGAAAAACAGAAAGCATAAAAAGGTACTAGAACAAACAAAAGGTTTTAGACTTAGCTATAGCAAATTGTACAGACGAGCCCGAGAGGCACTTCTGCATGCTAAGCAATACTCATACGGACACAGACGAAAAAGACAAGGACAATTCAGAAGACTCTGGATACAAAGAATAAACGCAGGTCTTTCGGAACACGAAATGTCATACAGTACATTTATCAATGTATTAAAGACAAAGAATATCGAAATCAATCGTAAAATCCTTGCTGACTTAGCTTTAAACAACAGCGAAGCTTTCGCAGAGATTGTAAAAGCTGTAAAATAAACCAAAGCACAAATTATTCAAGAGCCAATGGCTAATAAGTCTTCTACAGATACAGATGAGTTGTTATCAAAATTAGACGATCTTTTTACCAAAGCCAAGGCCAATATCAAGAGTATTTCCTCTAAAGAAGAGCTTGAACTGGAAAGGATCAGATATACTGGCAGAAAGTCCGAACTGACCTCAATACTTAGAGGCATCAAAGACCTTAGCCCAGAAGGAAAACAAGCAGTAGGTAGCAGAGCCAACGAAATCAGAATTCAAGTTGATCAACTTATTGACCAAAAAAGAGATCAGTTGATTCAAGAGAACATCGAAAAGCTGTCAAATGCAGAAAAAATTGATGTAACAGTCCCAAGCCAGCTTAAGAATGGACACCAGCATATTATTTCACAGATGCAGGCAAAGATAGAGGATATCTTCCAAAGAATGGGTTTTCAAGTTGTTTATCCATACGAAATCGACACAGATTATAACAACTTTCAAGCTGTAAATATTCCTGAAGGACACCCCGCTCGTGACAGTTGGGATACTTTCTGGACAGAAGACGATCACATAGCAGTGACACATACATCGTCCATGCAAAATAGAGTTCTAAAATCATCAGAACCACCAATTAGAGTTATTGTCCCAGGAAGGACTTTTAGACACGAAGCTACAGACGCAAGGCACGAGCATACCTTTACACAGGTAGAAGGCGTTTATGTAGATAAGGGAATAACCTTTGCAGACATGCTTGGCACACTAAAAGCTTTCTTTTCCGAATTCTTTGAGAAAGACATACAAATCAAGTTTTCTCCGGACTTCTTTCCATTCGTCGAACCAGGAGGAATGATATCAATCGATGTTTCAGACTTTGGAGACACTTTTAAAGAAGTGACAAAAGGAACAGGCTGGTTGGAAATCTTGGGTTGTGGCATGATTCATCCGAAAGTTCTAGAAATGGGAGGTATTGATCCAAATGTATACAGCGGATTTGCTTGGGGCTTTGGCTTAGAAAGACTTGTGATGCCAAAATTCGGTATAGAAGATGTAAGACATTTCTATAAAGGAGACTTAGCTTTTATTAGACAGTTTTAATGTATATCTCATATAAATGGCTGTTAAGTTATCTGCCTGATTTAGATAACTTTGAGCCACAAACAATCGCAGTTGCCCTTACCGACTCATTGGCCGAGGTCGAGGGAATCACATATATCAGAAATGGACTCAAGAATATTGTCAGCGCAGAAGTTAAATCAAAAGAACCACACCCTAGTAACGATAAACTAAGTGTATGTGTCGTTTACGATGGCAGAGAAGAAAGAACCATAATATGCGGTGCAGCTAATGTCAGAGTGGGGCAAACTGTGGCAGTCTGCTTGCCTGGTGGATCGGTGCTTAATCCATCAGAAGAACTAGGCAAGCAAAGCATTATTAAGATTGAAGAGAAAAAGATTGGAAGCATAGCTTCGTTTGGAATGATATGTTCTGCAAAAGAGCTGGGACTTGCAGATGACCACGATAGTATTTTAGAACTTGAACCGGAAATCCAAGTCGGCAACGAAATCGTAAGCACTCTAACAGATATTGTTTTTGAAATCGAAAACAAATCAATTAGTCATAGACCTGACTGCTTCTGCCATAAGGGAATCGCCAGAGAACTATCTGCTATCTTAAAAATTGACTTCGTTGATGTAAAGCACGAGGTATCGCTTATTCCAACTGCCGACATGCCAATAGATGTTTCTGTAAAGGTAACAGAAAGTCTTTGTTCAAGGTTCTGTGCTATCACACTCAGCGATGTAAGCGTTAAAGATTCTCCTTTATGGTTAAAATCAAGACTTACAGCAGTTGGGATTAGGAGTGTCAATAATATCGTTGATCTTACTAATTTTGTCATGCTTGATAAGGGGCAACCGATGCATGCTTTCGACTATGACAAACTATCGAATAATGAACTTACGGTGCGTACAGCCAAAAAAGATGAACAGCTAAAAGCACTTGATAACACAACCTACACCCTAGACGAATCAATGGTTGTTATAACTGATGCATCTAATAAGCCAAAGAGTATTGCCGGTCTTATAGGTGGACTTGACAGCGAAATTTCCAACGAAACAAAAAATATTGTCTTAGAAGCAGCAACTTGGGAGATGTATAATATTCGTCGAACTTCAAGGCAACTTGGTGTTCGTACAGAAGCAAGTATGCGCTTTGAAAAGGGCCTAGATCCAAATAACGCACTAGATTCACTAAAGAGTGCTTTGTTCTATGTACAAGATCTTGCCGGTGGAGAAGTTGCTTCTCCAATTATTGATGTGTATCCTAAGCCTAGAGAAGAACACAAGATATCTCTTCCAATGCCTATGATCAAGCGTTTTATCGGCATAGACATCAGTAAAGACAACGCAATCGAGATGCTTGAACTACTTGGTCTTACACACCTAGAAGAAGAAAGCTCTTCTGGTGAAACCGAATTAGATACCGAAATCTTTGAGATTCCAACATTCAGAAACGACTTAAAGATACCACAAGATTTACTAGAAGAAATCGCCAGACTCTATGGCTACGACAATATTAAACCGACTCTGCCTGAAAAAGACCTGAAACCTTCCCCAACAAACAAAATTAGTAAATTAAACTCAAAGATAAGATCTATACTCACATCAACTGGTATGGATGAAGTTATTACTTATAGCTTTGTTAATGAAAAACAATACAAAGTATTGAATTTGTCGGCTAATAGTTGTCTGAAGATAAAGAATCCAATATCTCCTGAATTGTCTTTACTTAGAACCAGTCTAATTCCTGGGTTGATATCTAAACTAGACTATAACACTAGTCAATTCGATGAGTTTGCTTTATTCGAAATCGGTCGAATCATTCAAAAAGAACTAGACGAAGAGGGGATTCATAAGCAACCGTATAAAGTATCAGGAGTCTACTATAGTAAAGACTCAGAAGAAGCCTTCTCTAAAATCAAATACTATGTCGAATCTCTGCTTTCTAAGCTAAACATCCCAAGTATCTCGTTCTCCAACGAAAAATTACAGGATAATAGTGGGCTGATTAAAGCAATGCACCCCGGAAGATTCTGCATTGTTTACTCCGGAACTACCCAAATCGGTGTTTTAGGAGAACTTAATCTTGCGGCGGCTCACAGGCTCGAATTAGACGGTAGATCATCGCTATTCGAACTTGATCACCAACAACTATTAGAATTATCATCTGACTACGCACAGTACAAAAGAATCTCTGAATATCAGTTTGTTAATCGAGATTTAAGCTTCTGGTTAACTGACGATACAAATTATGATGAAATAATTAAGGTTATCAATGATCTTAAAAGATCCACTTGTACAAAAGGTTGAGCTCTTAGACCTATTTACATCTGAGAAAAAACGCAGGGAAGAAGAGCTATACTATCTCTGTAAGGCTACAGAGTTACGAAAAAAACACTGACAGAGAACGAGATCAATAAATCAATTGAACAATTGAGCTCCGGTCTAATTAAAAGGCTGAAAGCCGAAATCCGCTAGATTCTCTATTCTAAATAACTGTAACAGTAACTTGCCCCGAGTCGATGGTTGCTCCTTTTCTTTGGCCTCTTATTTGCAATATATAACTTCCAGGAGAGGTGGGAACAGACCATACGCAATCAGAAGAATTACATGTTGAACCCGAATTGCTGCCATTAACAAGAAGTTGTACCTGATTTAGCTGAGTTCCCGAATAACTATATGACACATTAGTAATTCCTCCACCAGCAATGTTTGCACCGCTAGAGGGCGAAGTTATCGAAATTGTACCGAGTTTCTCAACAGAGATCGTACTGGTTCCAGTTGCTCCAGATGAATCTGTCAATTTAACGCTAACAGAATATGTACCTGGCGACACACTACCTAAATCGTATACGGCAGAGTGGGGAAGGGAATCTACTGTTTGGAGCAAGTTCCCGTTGAAGAATATTTCTGCTTTATTAACTTTTCCATTTGTAGAGAACCCATTAAAACTGATTGTTAGACTGTTTGATTCTAGTAACTGACCATCGCTTGGAGAAGTGAAGGCCGCCCATGGTTCGTTTCCTCCACCAGGGCTCCGATTTATGTCGCAGGGCTGAGTAGGCAAGGATGAAACACCAACTTCTGGGTGAGCACTCAACCATTCATCGAGAAAACCCTGCATTCTGCTATCAGGCATTCTATATATTCTGTAACTTAAAGTTTCTGCCATGCCAACAGCAATATCAATATCTCGTGCTAGACGGTCTTTTTGATCTTTACAAACGGTAGCACTTTGCACACTAACATAAGATGGAACTCGGATTCCTGCTATACCTAGATCAGATCCAGCTACTCCTTGGCAAGATGCACCTTCCTCTGCACTACATGTTCCTGCTGAAATAACGCCCTCTGGTCTTGTGAAAGGAGTCTTTGGTATCGAACCACCTATTCTTCTAACAAACTCAGCTATCCAAGGACGAGCAGTTCTAAATCCAGAAGCACCTGGTCTCATGCTTGAGTTGTCATTGTTTCCAATCCAGCCAACGACCACAATTTCAGGAGTATATGTGGCAAACAGTGTTTCTCTCTGAGATTCGGAGGTTCCTGTCTTACCAGAAATATCTCTTCCGTCCCAACTATCGCCTGGGCCACCGGTTCTACCATTAAGTATGTCGTTAATAATATATACGCCCCTTGGATCAGCAACCCTTTCTGGTTGAGGTTCGTACTCGTAAATGATATTGCCGTTTCTATCTTCAATCTTAAGAACGACCTCATGTCTGGTAAGATCTCCACCACTAGCAAAAACTCCATAGGCTTGAGCGAGTTCAATAAGTTTGACATCTGCACCTCCGACCGAGATTGAAGGACCATATCCTGCAGGATTATTAAATGTCGTATATCCCCATTTTTGCATTTCTTTAACAAAATTTTCGACACCAAGCTGATTAACTAAATAGATAGCTGGTATATTTCTAGATTCTACTAATTGCCATCTAACGCTATTAATTCCGGTGAAGCCACCCTCGTAGTTTTTTGGCTGGTAATTACCAATCTTAATTGGTACATCGGCCAATAATGAACCCGCATTGATAATGCCGTTCATGACACCCTGATAGTAGACCATTGGTTTCATGGATGATCCAAAGGACTGCAAAGTATCTGTAATATTTACATTCGGTTCAAATTTACAGCTAACACCAAGAGTACAGCCTTCCGGACTTGGATCTGCAAAGTAATTTTTCGAGCCAACCATAGCCAGAATTTCTCCGTTCTTCGGATTTAGCGCAACTATAGCAGCATTCTCTGCACCAAATTGTTTACCTTGAACATCGACACCTTTCTGCACCTGCTCTTGTGCTATCTCCTGATATTCAAGATCTAAGGTTGTATATATTCGATATCCACCGGTTTCTATGTCTGATAGAGCAAACGGTTCGCCATTGTTATAAGGCCTTTGCTGTAATAGCTTCTGCACATAGAAAACAAAATGCGGAGCATTAATCTGGAATCTAGGTTTTTCGTAAACCAACTCAAATTCTCTGGCTTCTTCAATCATTTCTTTGGTTAACAACTGTGCGTCTTCACCTTCAGCTTCCTTGATTCTTTCGTTGATCGTATCCATATACCTTTCCATTTGACCAAGCACATACATTTGTCTGCCTTTTACAAGCTCTTGAGCTCTTTCCGGATTTGCAGATTTTGTTGGAGAAAGTCGAGTAGGGTCTTGTGGTATTGCTGCCAGAATTGACATTTCTGCCAAATTTAGATCTTTAAGATCTTTTCCAAAATATACCTTAGCAGCGCTAGTTACTCCATAAATATTACTTCCCTCTGGTGCAACTGTAAGATACATTTCTAGAATTTCTTCTTTGCTTCTTTCGCGTTCTATTTGTAAGGCCAGTATCACTTCTTTTATTTTTCTCTCTAATTTTCTTTCGTTTGTGAGAGCTGTCTGCTTGATTAGCTGCTGAGTTATTGTGCTACCGCCACAAGCGGATTCGCCTTCGCGCAAGAACACGAATCCGCAACGAATAATTGCAGTTAAGTCGACACCAGGGTGAGAGTAGAAGTCAATATCTTCTGCTGCCAGAAAGGCCCATTGCAGTAGCTGAGGTACCTCGCTGAGTGCAACCGGATCACGATTTTCATCACCAAAAACTCTATATAGTTCTTTGCCGTTACGATCATAAATAACACTGGCAGCACTTTTGTTACCAAAAGGCTTATCTCTACTTGGTAGATCTTCGGTAATTGATTGTACATAGGCTAATCCAAAGATCAGTCCTACAGTAATAATTATTAACATAACAGCTCCAAAGCTGTAGAGAAACTTTCTTACCTTTTCTTGTTTGAGCTTTGCTGCTATTCTGGCACGAATGCCTTTTTTGCCAGCCTTATTTCCTGAAGAACGGCTCCATTTGCGAGAAGAGAAGTTTCTAGAAGACCTAGTCTTAAACCTTTTGTTATCTTTACCTGCTGACAATTTGATTTTCGTTGAATAACCCATTTTTGTTGATATCTTCAATAATTATAACAAAATCGACAATAAGTCATGAGTCTAATATATGAGTAACTCTATGTTACAGTCTTTGGCTTAATATTTGAACTATCTAGAAGATATTTGTAGGACGATTAAATAATCCTTTTTGTTCAACTGCTTCAATTGCGCGGTCAACTTCATCTTTATCTGGCAATCCCTCAGGAGCAGAGTACAATATAACCCTATCACCATGTTTTCCTTCTTCAAGTGTTGCTACTAAGAAAAGCCTAGCCACTCCATTGTCTGAAAATTCATAAGTAGCTACAGCATCTGGTCTGAAACTACAGAAATCCATACTTGTTAGCATAGGGTAACCATTTGTTCCTAAACCTAACGAATCTGCAAAAAAAACACCTTTTACTTCATGTTGCGATCTATGTTCTATCGGTTCTGGAAAACTTACAGTATAACCAGATATAACTGGCCAGGAAACTGTTAGATTATTATCTTGTCGAAATGCACCTACTAGTCCGTATATTTCGCTATGCCCCGCAAAGGCATCGATATCATTACTGCCATTAAATAATCTATGACTCACAGGATCAAATAACGCTAAATTTACTCTAGGTTCACAATTAAATATTTGCGAAAACTCAACTCTCTCAACATTATTAAGAGCATGCATGCGATAGCGATGCTGATTATAAAAACTCACAGCCTTAAGGTATTTGGGTGCAATATCCTCAGCTATACACCTATATGTCCCAAAAGGATCGACCAAGACTTCATCAGCGTATCTACTTATGAGGGGCCAATAATTATCTTGGTTGCCCATAATGGCCTCAAGTGTAAGTATCCTTCGAGATAAGATTTGAATTCCTAAGTCTTGCCAATGCCTTCTAGTAGTATCTTTCCGCTTTTCAAGAAGATCTGCAAGCTTCTCAAGGTTTTGATCAAGCTCTGCTTGGTAATGATGGATCGGACTTTGCTCAGGCATTTTTCAGAACAAATTCAAAGATTAAATCAGCATATTCTTCTAAGCTATGCATATCTATCCATTCATTCTCCGAGTGATCTCCACCACAAACAGGCTTATGTAAAAGAACAGGAATATCATATTTACTGAAGAAGCGAGCATCAGAAGAGCCAGTGTCAATTACAAAACGAAAATCAATTTTCTTAACAGTTAATAACTCAAGATAATTTTCAACGAATGTATTTTTTAAATCTAGTTCATAAGGCTCACCATAGACAAGAGCCTTTGATTCTATACCGTCGGAACACACGCTATCTATAAGTGACTGCAATTCTTTGTAATCAGCGTGCTTTAAGAAGCGAAAGTCTAATTTCATGCTAGCTGAATCTGGTACGGAATTGGCTGCTGTACCACCGTTAATCTGCCCTAAATTACAACTTATTGGTTCTTGTTCACGATTAAAGATTTCGTCTTGTTTTAGACACGAGTAAAAATCTAGCAATTTGTCTATGGCATTCACTCCCTCCCATGGCCTTGAGCCATGTGCAGAAATGCCTGTCGCTTGAATATCAACATGGAGAACTCCTTTTGCAGCTTTGGTAACTGCATGGTTGTTTGATCCATCTGGAAGAATGCAGAAATTGCATCGTAAGCTTTGATCATCAAGAAGGTATCTTACGCCATCACTACTACCAATCTCTTCGTCAGAGGTTAACCAAAGAGCTATATCATGCTTACCTGCGTCAAGCTTGAGTAGGGTATAGATAAAGGCCGCTGTTGCATACTTCATATCTGAAGCACCTCTAGCTTGAAGTTTGTTGTCAATAATATCTGCCTTAAACATGCTATCAGGCCCTGGAACGACATCTATATGTGACTGCAAGACAATTTTTGGAGACTTCAAAGATTTTGAGTAAACCACTAAGGATTCTTGTCCGTTACTCAGATATCTTTGAAATTTATATTTATCTGCAAGCAGATTCTCGACATAATCATACAAGGAGCTGACTTCAAGAGCCTTGCTTGGATAGCCCTCGTAAGTTCGAAAGGAAACTAGTTTCTTTAGAATTTCTATCGCACTATTTTGTTGCATCGAGAAGGAAGGTTTTAATAATTTCATAATAATCATCTAGACTGGAAATACTTACCCATTCCTCATCGCTACCAATGCCTCCACCCACGGGACCAAATTCAACCCCAGGCATACCGAGCTTTACAAAATGCCTGACATCTGAAGACCCTTGAGCTGCGTACAATTTACATTTCTTATTGGTTATCGATTTTGTAATCCTTTGCAGAGATTTTATGTGCATATTCTCTGGATCAACATCCATGGCAGGCTCATTAGTTAGTATGTTCAACTTTGCTCCTTTGGGTAAGAGCTTTTTGATCACTTTTAAAATCCGGTCGTGATCACCAGGGACGAATCTAATGTCCATGCCAAGACAGGCTTGGTCCGGAACTTTATTGAAAGCTTTATTCACAGTATTTAGTTTAGAAAAATTGATTGTTGTGATCCAATCTTTCTTTACTGGATTTTTTATCTTACCTGATAACTTAGTTATAAAATCAGACGCTTGAAAGAGGGCATTATTTCCTTTCCATGGGTATGCTCCATGTGCAGATTTGCCTTTAAATTCAACCTCAAGCCACATTATTCCTTTTGCCTGATTGACGATATCCAGATTTGTAGGTTCTGATGAAATAACAAATTCAGCCGTTAAACCATTCTTTAACTGATAAGCAGTTCCATCAAAGCCACCTATTTCTTCATCTGTTGTAACCTGCAAAGCAAGAGGGTAGTCAAGATTTTTTGCATACTCCTTAAATACAAGGACACAACAAGCGGCATTTGCCTTCATGTCCATAGCACCAGCTCCGTAAAGTTTATCTCCGATAATTTTCGGACTGTATTGATTATCCTTTGCCGGAATAATATCCAAATGGATATTAAGAACAAATTTAAAGTTTCTAAAACCCTTTGCCTGATTATGAATAAGTGAACTTATTTGTCCATTGGCAAAAAAATCTTCAATTGTATATTCGGCTAAAGATGACTTTACAAGGTCTAGAGCCTGTTTAAGGTGGACTTTAGAATTAGGAATCGTCGGAATCCTAATCAGTTCTTTAGCTAGTTTTAAAATGTCATGCTGCTTTTGCATTTCGTGAAGATCTTACAATTTTTGTGTAAACTGCGTCTTTTCTGTCCATGGATTGTATTCTTCTTTGCCTCAGAATTCGTCATTTTTTAAATGATTAGCAAATCCTGATGCGAATTCGTATTCTCCAGTATATGGATTATACAAGAAAAACAGCCTGTCTATACGACCATATTCTATTGGTGAAAGTATAGGTGATTCATTTTCATCTAATTCACCTCTCAATACTGGTCCACTATCTAGAATCCTTAAGGCAGGTACTTCATTCTGCAACACATATATTCCGCGTTCATGCAAACTGGTCAATAACTCTCGTAATACTTTTGGACTTGTTATAGAACCTCTAATATGACCATACGCTCCATATGAAAGTACCATCGGCTTCAGACGCAGATTAAGACTATTCGGGTCATCAACATTTTGGCCCTTGCTTGCTAGGTAATTTCTTAACTTATCCGTAAAAATAGATGCCAAATCTTCTTGTTCTAGGCCTTCTATTACCTGTGCAATGCTATCGGCTATACTGATAGATTCTGTTTTTGTAACCAAATCTAAAAGATCATCAATTTGTCTAATAATAGCTAATCTTTCTGACTCATCCGTCACATCAGTACGATCCAAGAAATAATTCATGGCGTCCTTAAAAGAAGTACCTATATCTCTACGCGTAATTGCTTTGAAAACGCTTAGCAGATTTGCAGCATTAGGAAACTTTCCCTGCAATTCATCTAATGAATAGCCCGCCTTTTCTAATGCAGGATTTGGTTTTCCGCTTTTAACTGCACCTAACAGGTTTTTTACTCTTTCAATTTTTCTATCAAGTAAGTTGGTTTCTGCAAATGCAAGAAGTTCTTCAGAGAACATATCGTCTAAGCCTCTGACAATAACAGCCATTCCTAGCTCTTCCATGTATTCCTTTGTATCATTAAGCGGTAGAGCTTCGCTTCCGGGAAGATCAACATTTGGTGTTAAGGATCTTTCTCTCAACAAACGGAGCAAATCCTCTTGTTGATAAATATCTGGAAGATCAAGTTCGGCATTCGGATTAATGAGCTTACTTACCGGAAGAGAGGAGCG
Organism: candidate division WS6 bacterium OLB21; assembly: GCA_001567305.1. Lineage (GTDB taxonomy): Bacteria > Patescibacteriota > Dojkabacteria > B142 > OLB20 > OLB21. The sequence goes on from JYPD01000027.1 coordinate 12,943, forward strand.
CACATAAAAAATTGTATCATCAGCTTCCGCAAGCTTTCTTTTAGCTTCCTCTATTGCACTTGTATCACCATCAAATCGAGCAAGATCTAAGGCAATTTTGCATTCCCTTATTTTTTTTAGATGCGCTTCTAAATCAGAAGGGCTCATTACCTGATCAAATCCTATTCTTTCTCGCGTAAGCTCTTCAGAGGCAAGTTCACCTGGTTGCAACATCATTTCTTCTGCTCGAATTGCATTGTATTTCTTTTCTGTAAGGGTAGCTACGGCAATCTTTTTACCGGTGTACTCTCTAATACTTTCCAGACTGCCATCAAACGCAGCCATCATCTCAGAATTCCCCGTTTTCATCCATAAAAATCATGCGCATGAAATTGTACCTAGCAAGAGAGTTTTCAAACTCAAACACTCTTTCCATCAGCACTTGGTCAAGAACATCTTCTGGTAGCTGATCAGCAATATCTAAGAATGCTTCAGGTAAAGCAGCCATATCAATCTGCAATCCCCAGTTGACAAAATTACCCTCTGGATCATTGCCTGCTGCATATGCCATATCTTGTCCACTAACTTCTCGCTCTCTTTGAACCAAACGGTTGTAAGCCCGGGCATAACGGTTAATAGACCTTGTTATCGAAGACAGCACGCTTTCTGGGTACTCGACTACACCTTTACCTGACTCTCTGTCCTCTTGCTCATGTTTGAAAGAATCTGGAACAAGATCCCCATTTTTTAGCATTTTATATGCTGGTATTCTGTCATTAGTAACAATTGGATTTAATACAACCGCTTGAACTCTATTCGCCTCAAGGAATGCTCGAGCATGTTCAATTGTGAATTCTGCGGGCTGAAGAGGTTCATTACCTGCTAATAGTCTTTCGTCTAACATTGATTCTTCATAAAAAATAAAAAACCTCCCTTGCGGGAGGTTGATTTGTAAAACATATTTCTTTGAACTAATTAACCTCCCATGCAGAATTAGCCCATACAAAAATGAGCATAAAAATATAAAAGAGGTTTTGGTTCACAGAAAATTTTTAGACATGCGGTTTTTATAACACAGATATATTTATATGGCAAGAAAAAAAGTAAAAAATCCAAAGTGGAGTAGGGTAGAACATGCCAATACTAACCGAAACATAACCGAATAAAATCCTCCCCGTACGACGACCTATAATTATCAATATCCTTGATGTATTTTTTATCGTGATTTTTGTTATAATTCATAACCTACTTAAAAAGGAGAGGTGGCTGAGTGGTCGAAAGCACTGGTCTTGAAAACCAGCGTGGCAGCAATGTCACCGTGGGTTCGAATCCCACCCTCTCCGCCATAACTATTTTGCAGAAGCTACTTTCTGTTCTCTGATTTTTAGATTTATATTTATGAATAAGGCTACTAAAGGCATAGTAACCAGAGTTAGAAATACATTTTCACCTGAGTCACTAATATTTCTTTCGATAATCTTCGTTCTCGCACTTTTACATTATTTTTATCATGACATTTTTGTTCTTGGTCATAGCAACAGCATTTTCTACCTCGACGAAGAGTTTTCTCTAGGTACGCTTTTTTTCATGCATATTTGCATCATTCGGCGCCTTACTCGCCTTAAAACACTTTAGACACACTAAAGCAATAAGTAGCCTAGTCTGGTCAATTTTATTATTTGGGTTGTGCCTAGATGAATATCTTTCTATTCACGAGTATCTCAACGAGCTTATAAAACGAATCAGCAATCAAGAGTCCCTGTTTGTAAACATGGCGCATTATTCTTGGGTAATCAGTTTTGGAATAGGACTTGCTGGAATTTTGTTTATATTCTTTATACAGCAACTTCGCTCAACAAAATCCAGAGCACACAAAAATCTGCTTATTGCAGCTGTAATTTGTTACAGTTTGGTTTTACCTCTAGAGGTTTTTGGTGGTCAAAGGTTTGGTAGAGAATCATACATTTATTTCATTCTAGTTGAAGAAGTTCTAGAAATGCTTGGTACCGTATTTCTGGTTGAGTTATTCATTCGTAAAAATGCAGAAGAAAGCATCGCTTAACGATATTGTTGCTATTATTCATAACTTCAATGAAAAGAGAGGTTGGGAATCAAACGATCCAAACCAACTAATTAGTTCTATCCTAATTGAACTTGCAGAGCTTGCAGAACATTTCCAATGGAAGGACCATTATCCAGAATTATCAAAAGAAGAAAGGGTAAGCCTTGGATACGAATTTGTTGATGTAATCTTTTACCTATTTCGCTTGGCAGACAAAGCAGGTGTTGATATTGAAGCAAGTTTCTTTTCCAAATTGCCTCTACTTGAAAAAAAAGTTCCCCATTGGTCAGACAGATGATGAGCATTTCAAGATCAAGAAAGATTACCGCCAAACCGGAAAGAACCGTCTCTACAGGTAGATTCAATAGTTACTCTCACAATATCACTTGATAAAATCGGATATTAAAGGTAGAGTAGTATTACTCCCCAGTTTAAAACGCACATATCTTGTCTGTTCCAGATCTGCAAAAGTTTACGGCAAAGATGATCAATTCGCTGCAATTACTAACCGCGATTCTAGATTCATTGCCTCAATGTGTTCGAATTAAAATGGATGGCAAAGAAATATATAAGAATAGTCATCCACATAAAGATAAAACTACATTTATTACAAGAACTATTCCTGATTTTCCAGAACTAACCCTAGAGATTGAGGATTTTACAAAAATTGATTCCATAATTGACAAACGAATTTTTGACATTTTGAGTCATCAACTAAGAACGCCCCTAACTTCAATTAACTGGTACAGCGAGATACTAAATGAAAAAGAGCACAACTCACAGGAGGCTCAAGAAATACAAAAATCCGCCAGAAACATGACACGAATCGTTGCAGATCTACTCTTATCTATAGACCTTGAATTAGGGACATATAGGGTAGAGAACACGAAGAATAATTTGAGAGATTCGATATTATTGGCAATCAGGAATCTAGACTACAAAGATAAGATCGTTAATATCAGGATGAGTTCAAAAAAATCCGAGAACTACTTTGTCAACTGCGATAAAAAACTTCTTGAAGCGAGTTTATACCACATAATGCAGAATTCAATCGATCATGCTTCAAAAAATGAGGTAGAGATTTGGCTTGAACTCAAGAAAGATAGTAACAACTGCGTATCACTCATGATTAAAGATAGTGGTACGCCTCTGGTATCAATGGACTTACAGACCCTATTGAGTAGATATTCTAGAGGAGAGGAGTCTAGGTTCGCTGTTCCGAATGGTAGCGGACTAGGGCTACATATCGTTTCCAGCTTTATGCGCCTTTCACAAGGCGAGCTTCAGATTTCTGCAAACAAAGAAACCGGCTGGAGCGTTTCACTTTCCTTTACATCTTGAACTTGTCAGAATATATCTAAGCGTGTAGTATGAAGTTATATGAAACCTTATTCAATATTAATAGTCGAAGATGAAGCTCCATTAAACAAGGCTCTGGTTTCCAGATTCTTAAATCTTGGTTATACAGTTTATGAATCAAATAATGGAACAGACGCTCTTAAACTAGCCTTTGAACACAAACCCACAGTTATTCTTCTTGATCTTAATATGCCTAAAATGGATGGGGTAACTTTCCTAGAATATCTTCGCGAAGACAGTTGGGGGAAAACCGCCTTGGTTCTTGTCTTAACCAATTTAGATCCAGCTCCAGAAATGATTGAAAGTCTCTCTGTAACTAAGCCAGCCTACTACTTGGTAAAAGCAGAGTGGGAACTCACTGATATCGTCACAAAGGTCGAAGAAATAATATCTACGAACTTAGATTCACCCGAAACAGAACCCCAAGTCTAGTAAGTGCGAGAGACCAAAAAACCCCCAATAGTGCTATAATATCACAGATATATATTGCGGTTATGGCTGAACCTTTAACAGATCAAAATACTAACCATCAAGAACATTTATTTGCACCAAGAAACATTAGGGAGCTTATCGATCATTTCCTAGAAGCAGGCAAAACCATTACATCTGCAGACTCCATTTACAGTGTGTATGACCATGCCCAAGTGATGATTAATTTCATCAAAACTAATGACGGGAAAATAATCGAGGCGGAGGAGCTGGCAATAGTCATATCTGGTATTATAAAACTTAATAGTGAACGAACCCAAAATAATGATTCAGATTCTTGGATCCAGAATTATATCCATTCGGTAGGTTCTCTCAGAGATGAAGATTCAAAACATACTGCATATTATGCTCTGGGGATTGCACTTGCGAAAGAACAGGCCAAGTTATGTGTTGAAGGATGGAAATGCAAGTATCTTGATCCTCAAATTCCCCTAGCTGAACACAATTCTCGTCTTGGTATTACACAACAAGAGGTATCTGATCTGATATTAGGCCAAGTTCCAATCCCAAATGAGAAACTAATGGATTTCAGATTGCCAGTGTTTGCAGACATAATATTACAGGTATTAAACGAAAATGATCTTGAGGCAATTCGTCTTCTTGCTCTCGAGAATCTAGCATCGCTTACTCTTGCAGACGAAAGGAATCCTAGACTTAACTGGATGAATGCACAAGAGGCACTCGGCATGCATTCAACTATGATGGAGATGCTCGGCGAGGATGGTTTAGCCATGGAACTTAGAAACAGAGCTCTCATGCAACTCGTACCAGAGCATTTCTTGCAAAAAGCTTTAGATCATATTTCTTCTGTAGAAGAACTTTACCAAAAATCGAATAGAATTAACGCCATTTTGAAAGATTCATGGAAAAAGACTATGAACAGGTTACAACTAACAGAAGCTGGAATTCACATACAAACCAGAATCAAAACAGTTGGCTCCATTGCAGAGAAACTTAGGACAGGCAGACATATTTCTGATCTAATTGCATCTCGTGTTATTGTACCTGAACATAACGAACCAGCTCTTCTTGTAGCAGATTATGTTATGAGTTTAATTAGTTCAATAAATCGAATACCAGATCTAAGAGAGCAAGTTGAGTTCGAACATCCAAAAGGCGAGGCTCCCATTACTATCAATTACGGAAGTCGGTTAGATATTGAAAGAGCACTAGAACATATCAAGAGTTATTTTTATATTCGTAAAGAATCAATCCAACAAACTGAAACAGGCTTTAGAATTGAGTATCAAGCAAGAGGCAGAACCATTATAATCGAGTTATCTACGGCCAGAACACCTAGAATACCAGGTTACGAAGACCAAATTGGTTACCAAGCTGCGCATATAGTTACAAAATTTGCTGATCAAAAGTGTTTCGAAATGCAAGTAGTCGATAGATTTGCACATGATAACAATACACATGGCTATCCTTCACATGCATTATATAAAGCAGCACTTTCAGCTGGAACAACTGGTGATAAGTCAGAAACGCAAAGTTTCGTAGATGAATTTCTAGAAAGAACGAAAGATATCAATCAAAGAAAAGCAATGCTTTATACTGAGGATTCAGGTAATAGGCGTAACCCACGATGGTTAAGAGTTGTTACTTTACAACAATTACAAGGCTTATTATTGGAGCACAATTCTCTAATTCCAAACTCAGTAATTGCAAGTCTTTGTCCAGCTGATTATCAAATAATCACAGGGCAACAACTATAGGTTACACAATCTCAAGCCGCATAATATCCCCTAGTAATTACGGGGCGTTGTAAAATCTCTTGAAAAAGGATAATCTTGTATAAGATCAAGTTTAATACTATGCGTAAACCTAGCAAAATTATCCTGCTCCTATTACTCAGTTTTCTAATTGCATCACCAGTATTTGCGCAGAGTTTGGATTCAAGTAATTATTCTATATTGGATGCCACGGTTGATAGTGGAGGAGGTCAAATGACAAGCACAAATTATGCTGGTGTAATTTCTGTAGGCAACCCAACGGCAGACACTAGAATGACAAGTGGTAGTTATGCCTTGGGCTCTGGATTTCCAAATGGCATACAAGCAAATGTTCCAGAACTGATCTGTTTTGAAACCGACACTGATTCAAACTCAACCTTATGTCAAAGCTTTCCAAATGCAAATGGAGCACAAGGAGAATGCGGTTATCCGGGCTGTTACGATCGAGCAAAATTAGAAATCGACCCCTCAGCCAATCCTGTTGACACATTATATTTAATAAGAATCGAAGACCTTGAAACCAACACAATTTATTATCTACAAAGTGATCACACTCTCGATACAACATACGAAATTGCCGACTTTTTTACTAAATGTTCCCTTGAAGGTTTTGATGCCAACGACCCTGACTGCGATGAAGATACTGATCCCAACTGGGACGAAACCCTGCAAAGATACAATGTTTTTGGTTTAGAACCAGACAGAGAGTATTCTGTATCTGTAAGTGCACTAAGCGGAGACTACACTGGCTCTGCATTCAGCGAACCTCTTAACTCAACAACAGAAAGCCCTTCCATACTATTTGACCTTGATGTGTCCGAAACTGATTCCAATTCGGACAGCCCTTACGAGCTTGATCTGGGCGAGTTAATATATGTAGCAGTGACTACTGCACCGGCTAGGATCTGGGTGGATCTAAATACCAATGCAGTGAATGGTGCAAATATCTATATAAGAAGTGCCAATGGTGCACTTGTATCCAACCAAACAGGAGAAACTATTCCTTCAGAGACAGAAGACCTCGCCCTCGATAGTAATGCGAACGGAGGTTATGGAATTAAAGTCGATTCTGTCACGCAGACAGAACTCGGCCCATTGCTTGCAAATAGTTTATACGATACAACTGGTGCCCAAGAAGTGGGTGTATTATCAATCAATAATACATTACTATTCTACACAGAAAGCTTGAACAACAACTCTGGTCCCATTCTTCAAGGAAGAGGTGGAGTTGCAGTTAAAGCCAGATCGTCCATTACCGACATTGCATCTGGTGATCTTAACGATCAATTGACTTTTATTTGCATAGGAAACTATTGATATGAACAAACTGACGATTGTTTTTTCTGTTCTTGCCTTGCTTTTTTCGAGTTTCGCTACAAAAGCTACTGCTCAAGAAGTAAGCGGTCTTCTTGTTTCGCCTGCTGTAACAATTGTTCAAGAGGAGGATCTTGGAAGCACAGTCGGCATCAAACTAGTTAATAATAGCTCAAGCGAAGTAACAATCAAGCCGACAATTAAGACTGTCGAAAGAGGAGAGGACGGAAAAGTAATCAACATTGAAGACGGTAGTCAAGACTCAATACTTGATTTCTCAACTGAAATAATAACCCTTACCCCTTCTGGTGAATATACTCTTCCTGTCAGAATTAAAATCGAAGAATACTCAGGTTCTGGATATCCTGCAGTTGCATTTACCTTGCTTTCAGAAAAGGGTGACCAAACTGTAGACATAACAAAAGAGTTGTATAGCGTTTTTCTTATCCAGAATATTAAGGGGAACCTAGGGATAGATAGTTCCATAGAAGTCAACTCAAAACCCATTTTAATCTCTCCCGAACTCACTATTTCGGGTCAAGTAATCAACTCTGGTACGAAATTCTTTAACCCTAGCGGGACCATGCGATTGTATAAAGGAAAGACATTAATCAACGAGCAGCAAATAACGACTCAAATTGAAGGTCTATTATTTGCTTCGCAACAGAAACCATTTAGTTCAGTAATACAGTTACCAGGAAACATTTTAGAAAGGCTAGGTGAGTATACACTAGAAACCAGAATCCAGCCGTCACCTTTTGATCAAACTCATGTTACAAAGGTTCATTTCTACCATGTACCGGTTGAATATTTTGCAATTATTATCCCCATTCTGTTAATTACCATTCTTTCTGTAAGCTTACTAAAAGGTAAAAAAAGATAGCCAATAACCTCTAAAAACTTGACCAGTGTTCAGGTTTTCTCTACACTTTTAACAAGCACTACTATTATTTAGAAGCCTTTTGATTAACTCAAAGCTTCAAGCACAAAAAATCTTCGCTTTAAGCGTTATCTTAGCGCTTTTCTATGTTCTTAATCCAACATCTATTCAGGCTCAAGTAAATATTGACTCCAAAACAGATGATGACGACAGTCAATACTTTGAGCTAAGCGACACTGATGACATTGTGATTAACGAAGGGGACTTTTCTTCAGGGGATATTATCGTACCAACGGTTTCTGTTCTTCCGGATACGGGAACACAACCGAACTCAAACATTCCTGTTGTAAGAAGCACACAGGAACAAATCGTTTCAATAGAAGAAAGAATTATCAACAGCGAAACGACACCCGAAATCTTAAAAACAATTATTAGAGGTCTTGGTCTCCCAACAGCAACAGCAGTGGGCTTTTCACTGGCATTCCTACCAGCAATATTAACATTTATTCCCTTACTGCTTTCACCACAGCTATTGTTTCTTCTCCTAGGTGCAATATTTGGAGAACAAAAGAATATTTGGGGAATTGTTATGGATGCAAAAACAAAAAAGGCTATCCCGTTTGCAATCATTAGACTCTTTGAGCAAAACAGCACCGCTCAGATTACTCAAAAGGTCAGCGATCTTGAAGGCAGGTATGGATTTGTTCTCTCAGCCGGTAAATATAGAGTAGAGGTTAGTCAAAGTGGATACACAACCTTCAAGAAAGATATTTTCATCGAATCAGATGAGGATGTCTTTACTGAAGATATTCCACTAGAAAAAGAAGCGTACACATCTGTTGGCAAGTATTTCACAAATATTTTGAGCAATCTAAAAGGATTCACCTTTAAATATAGCGTCTATCTCGTAGGAATAGGGTTTATATTTTCACTGCTATCGTTAATAGTCCAATCAAGCCTTATCTCGCAATCATTGTTTATATTTTACACGGCAACACTTCTACTCTATGTGTATATTAAGTTTCGTAAAAATAGAACCTGGGGTATCATTGTTGATTCTACAACAGGCTACAGAATCGCAGGTGCAACAATAAGACTATTTGATCCCCAAAATAGCCTTGCCGACACCCAACTATCTGATAAAAAGGGTAGGTTCGGTTTTCTTGTTGATCCTGGGAAGTATTCATTATTGATAAAAGCTTCAGGTTATAGTTTCCCTTCACAGAAACAAATTGACTTAAGAAGAAATAAAACGAATTCATACTTACTTGATTTGAACGTCAAAAAGCCAAAATGGCTTAATTTAACTATCCTCCTTGATCCAGGTGAACAAATCAGCAGCAAAGAAGCGCTCGAATCTGTTCAACCAGGTTCAGCTCAAGGATCATCTAATCTATTATCTCCATTTTCATAAATGAAAACTGCCCTAAACAACAAATTATTGATAATAGTACTTGCTTTGTTTGTCCTATCGCTTGTTCCAAAACAAGCCTTAGCACAAAATTCGACCAGAGATACTGTTGAATTCAAAAACAGAATCGTTAATCAGAATGGTCAAGCGATCAAAGACGGAACTTATAATATGAAGTTCATTCTCTTTGACAACTCTTCAGGAGGAAATGAGTTATGGAGTGAAGAGAGAAGTGTACCCACCAGAAGAGGCAATTTTAGTGTCAATCTTGGATCCATCAATCCTTTTCCAAAAGCTTCATTAGCTAATGTTTCAGACCTATTCTTGCACATATGTTTAGATGCCAACGGTCAGGACAACGATGGAGGAGGAATTTGTGCAACTCGCTATGAAGAAAATTTTAGATCAAGGAAAAGGATAACCTCGGTTCCCTGGTCACTTAGATCCTTTGCCTTGGGCCCTGTATCAATCAATGACGGAGGTACTGGTTTTCCCATAAATGTAACAAGCGGTAACGGAACTATCGTTAATTTTCAATATCAGGATCTAACAAGATTAAGTGTTGGAACAAACGGTTTAGTAACCATGTCAGATGGTTCTACAAACTTTATCTTCAATCCTGCTGAACAAAGAGTTACGCTTTCTAGTGGGGCAGACATCTTTTTTGGGACAAAATCGATAAAAAGTACAACAGCTGGATTATCTGGAGCCTCAATAGTAGGAGTAAACCAGGCAAACTTCACAAATATTAGTGGAGCAGATGTACAAGCTGTATTAGATTCGATAGACGATCTTATCGGAACCGGAGGAGGTATCCAGAATGAAACGGATCCTATCTGGATAGCAGCCAGAAACTCTTCCTCTCAAACAATTACTCCAAATTGGAATTTCTCGTCTCCAGTTGGACTTAACCAAGGAGCAGTTTTTGGTAACAACGCAGGAACTACAGCCGGAACAATTCGCTATACAGGTTCCGATTTCGAAGGCTACACTGGCGGAAACTGGGTATCTCTTACTTCAGGTTCAATTGCGGAAACAGATCCTATTTGGATAGCAGCCAGAAACTCTTCCTCTCAGACTATAACTCCTGCCTGGACATTCTCGGCACCTCTTGATCTTACACAAGGTGCAGTCTTTGGTAATAATGCAGGGACAACAGCCGGAACAATTCGCTACACAGGTTCCGATTTCGAAGGCTACACTGGCGGAAACTGGGTGTCTCTTACCACCGCTCCCGTCTCCGAGACAGATCCTGTCTGGGTTGACAACAGAGATACTAATCCGACAACGATTACACCCGAATGGACCTTCTCTGACACAATAAATACTGCTGATATTTTACCCACTACAGATGCTACTAGTTCGCTTGGTAGTCAGGGTAGTAGGTATAACCAAGGCCTATTTTCAGAATTTATTGGTATCGGAACAACAACAAATTATGTAGCTGGAAAATCACTCTTGCAATTAGACTCAAGCGAAGAGATACAACCCACCAGTGGAGATTATGATTTGATTAACGGACGAACAGTCTATGATGCACAAGGAACAACCGGAAGTGAACAAATCAATTTAATTAACATTAGAACAGACATCGCTGAAGGTGATGGTTCAAACATCAACAGAGCGAGAGGAGTTAGATCTACAATTCTTAATAACAATGATGGTCAAATGAATGGAGTATTTAATTTCTCCTCTTCAGTAAGGAATGAAAAAACAGTAACCGGTTCTTTCTACTCATTTACTGGCTTTACTGAAAATGTCGGTACCGTAAATGGTTTTATCAGTAATATGGGATCTACTGTAGTTAACTCCGGAACCGCAAACAATCTTCGAGGCAATGAGATTGCTATCAATAACTCGGGTAGCGCCAATGCTGTTAATGGTGCGATCAACTTTCTCACTAATACAGGCACAGTAAGTGGTGGGTTTACCTCATATTCCAGCAATATTCTCAACAACGGCACCGTAAACACGATGCATGGATTATTTAGCTTTATCACCAATAACAACGAAGTAGCTGGAAGGCTGTCTTCAATCTACTACAACCTGCAAAATAATGGCACCTATTCCAATGTAGATAGCGGTTTCTCCAGTTACATATTTGGAAACAATACCTCTGGAACGATTCCACAATGGTACGGATATACAATTGATCAAACTAATGCTGGAACAGCTTTAGGTTCCATTAGAGGTTTAAACAATGTTGTCGTAAATGCCTCGACTGGGACAATTGCTGACGCACTTGATACTGTAATTAATATCTTCAGAAATGATGGCAATATAGAAGGAACGAGTAGCGGTATCAAGAATATTGTTGCAGCAGGAACAATTAATAATGGAGGAATATATGGTATTGACAATAACATCGGTAGTTTACAAATCCTTGAGACTGTCCCTACATCTGTTGAATTCGTTTATGGATTATCAAACAGAGTAGAGGGTTCAGGAGCACAAGAGATCTATTCAAATGACTACATATCGGGCATCTACAACCAATTGAATGGAGATGTTAGCGCGGTAAATCGCATTATTGGTATTGAGAATGAGATTACAACCACCGGAACTGCGAATGAATACTATGGAATCTGGAATGATGTTCAACCTCTTGCACCTTCATCTGACATAATTGGAATGTACTCAACCAACGGCATCTCTTATACCTACCTTAATTACGAGGGCACTAGTGGGGATAATTACTCAATTTTTGGAGAAAGAGCTTACTTCACATCCATTGATATAGACAACAGCTTAAATCGAATATCCACTAGTCCAGGTCCTGCAGCAGTTGCTGATCTATATTACGGTGATGATCTATTGTGCGATGTAAGCTTGCCTAACTGTGGTATGGGAGGAGGAGGAGGAGGTCAATGGGACGATGATGGTTTTGATAATATATATTATCAGTCTGGAAATGTGGCAATAGGGACTTCCAGTTTTGATGCTACTTTTAATGTATCTGGAGAATCGGCTGTATTAGGGGGTTTCGTCATAGGTTCATTAACACCAAGTTCAAGTTATGGTCAACTTACAATTGATAGGTCTTTTGATCAAGGAAATGGTGCCCATATTAGCTTTGTTAATTCTTTCCATACGGGTGATCCTGTGTATTACGACGAAGGAGATCTTTGGTATAACTCAAATACACAAAACCTCAGGTTTTATGATGGGAACTCAATAATTAATCTAGGTAGCGGAGGTGGAGGTGGTCAATGGGAGGAATCGGGTAGTGACATCTATTATGACGACGGATATGTCGCTATTGGAACCTCAAGCTTCACAGAGCCATTTACAGCCTTCGGCGGATCCTCTTTTGAAGGTGGAAGCTTATATTGGTATGGTAGCGCACCTTATGAAGGTATGGTTCTGGATTATTGGAATAACAGTATTTCATTAGGTAATTATGTAGGAGATTATGATATCTATCTTCAAGGTAATGTCTCAATCATTAGTTCAGATTATTTCGATGTTCAATCTCAACAAAGCATTAGTTTTGGAGAGATTATTTATGACAGAGCAGGGGGAACGATTCAATTTGGAGTAGATTGGACTGCGAATGGCCAACCTTTATCATATTTCCAGAACACGATAACTATTGAGAATACATACGATTACAGCTCAGCAAACTTGATGATAGAAAACGGCTTCATCTGCGTTGATGATGGTTCGGCTAGTTGTCCTGCATCTACTCCAGGAACCGTATATGCCCAATTTGCCTACGACGAGTTCGATGTTGCTGAAAATATTCTAGCAAGGTTAGACGTTAACCCAGCCGAAATCGTTACCTTTGACCCAAATAAATCAGAGGCGGTAATGAAGTCATCCGAAGCCTACCAAGAAGGACTACTTGGAGTGATTAGCACCGAACCTGGTGTTCTTGGAGGTATTAAGCTTCAAGCTGTAGACAACTATAAAGTTATGCCCATATCTTTAGCAGGAAGAGTGCCAGTTAAAGTGAACCTAGAAGGGGGCAAGATAAGGATTGGCGACCCTATCACATCATCAAGCATTCCGGGTGTTGGAATGAAAGCAACTAGTCCCGGCAGAATAATCGGTTATGCTCTAGATGATTTTAACCAGTCAGAAGGAACGATAGTTGTCTATATCTCAAATAGCTATTACATGCCAAAAGGATTTTCTCAAGGCAAAAGTGGCTTAGAGGGCGATTCTGCCACATTAAAATCAGGGTCAGACTCAATCACGATTTACAATGCAAATATCAACTCTAAGAGTCTTATTAATATAACACCAACAAGCTCAACCTCGGGTCAAGTCCTATATGTTGCGTCAAAAGGTGAGGGATTCTTTACAGTCAGAATTGACTCCAGAATAAGCAAAGACATTAGCTTTGATTATTTAATAAAGTAGACCCAAGAAAAATGAGTAAATAATTTTGGAGTTTATGTGGATAATTATAAATGCGATTTACGAAAGGGATAACTTAAAAAGTTATCCCTTTTAGTTTACGCAACAACAAAGTAACAGCTAATTAAGGCGCTCGGATCGTGAAACAGAATAAATTAAGCAATAATCGCTATTCTCCTGGCTCTTTGCTTGCTAAACTGAAGAAGGGTATGATTAAATCATTCAGATAGCAATAACCATGAAAACAATTCAATTCTCAATTAAACCCGAGTTATTTGAACTATTTAAAAATGCACAGTTTGGTGCAGTTCTTTTATCCGATATTGTGGTAAAAGATGTTAATCATCAAGAACTGCTGCAGAATCTTCGCAGAAATATCTATTCTAGATTAGCAAATAGCAATAAGAACATATCTGAAACAAAAGAGTATAGACTCTGGGGGCATGTCTTTTCATTACTTGGTTTAAATATCAAACAACAATTACCATCACATCTGGCTCTTTATAAAAGATTCAAAAACAACCGAGAACTACCAAAAATCAACACACTGGTAGACATCTATAACCATATATCGCTACTTAGACAGATACCTTTAGGTGGTCATAATGTAGAAGGCATTGACTCAATAAGTATAGATTCGACAAATGGTTCAGAAGTATACATCTCTAAAGGCAAGAACGAATTAGTCGAAGCAAATCGATGGGCCTATATGGACAACCATAATCGTGTTCTAACAAAAGATCTTGTTTGGAGACAGAGCGATGTATCATTAATTGGTGAGGAAACAAAAAGCATTTTCATACCTATTGACGATATTACTGCGTCATTCTCTAACCACCAATTAGCAAATATAGTCAACGAAATTGTCGATGTACTTTCAAACTTCTATAACTTCAAATGGAGCTATGGAATAATAAACAAGTATAATCAAAAGATACTATTAACAACGGCGAATACCGAAATTATTAGCAAGCCCAACAATCTATTGCTACCTACACCCGAAATCAATACATCTAACTCAGCAATAAGCTCTTTTCTTGATCACAAAATTGACGAAGTATACCCAAGTAAAGAAAGTTTAATAGAAGCACTAAAATCTGGTCGCAGACTAAGTTTTTACATCGGAGCAGACGCAACTGCGCCAAGACTACATCTTGGCCACTTAATTCCAGTGTTAAAACTTAAAGAGCTACAGGAAATGGGGCATAGACTGGTGTTTCTGATTGGGGACTTTACAGCAAGAATTGGCGACCCCACAGATAAATCTGCTGCAAGAGTTATGCTAACGGAAGAAGAAGTAAACCGTAATGCAAAAAACTTTCTGGAGCAAATCAAAAAATATATCGACTTTGACAGCTCATCAAACCCAGCAGAAGTAGTCTTTAACTCAACATGGAACGATCAACTCTCGATGAGTGATGTCATCGATTTGAGCTCTAATTTCACAGTGCAACAAATGTTGGAAAGGGATATGTTTGCCAAAAGAATAAAAGAAAACAAACCTATTTATCTTCATGAATTCCTTTACCCACTTCTACAAGGTTATGACTCGGTATACATGGGCGTAGATGGGGAGTTTGGTGGTAGAGACCAAACATTTAATATGCTTGCAGGTAGGACTCTCGCGAAAAATATCGCTGGCATAGATAAATTTGTTGTTACAACTCACTTTCTATTGTCGGCAGATGGAGTCAATAAGATGAGTAAAAGCATAGGAAACTGTATATTTATCGACGACTCACCTCAAGACAAGTACGGAAAGGTAATGTCCATCCCTGACGAGCTTATTATGCATTATTATCAATTAGCTACTCAGTTTGATAACGAGAGACTAATTCTTATCGAAGACGAACTGGAGAGGGGGCAACCTATGGATATTAAGAAGAAACTCGCATTTGAAGTTGTTAGACTCAACGACGGAGAATCTTCTGCAAAAGAAGCGCAAAATTACTTCGAGCAAACTGTACAATTAGGAAATAGACCGAACGATGCAAGAGAAGTGTCAAAATCGGAATTAAGACTGATTACCGGAAAAGACACAATTCAAGTAAAAGAATTATTAATATTAACAAAACTATGCTCAAGCAATTCAGAAGCAAAACGGCTCTGTAAATCTGGGGCAGTCGAAGTGAACGAGATAAAAGCAACAAATCCAGAACAAGAGTATTCTTTAGCCGAAATTGATACAATCAAGGCAGGAAAACGAAATTGGATTATTTTAGTAAATTAATTAATACAAAATGACAATCACAAAGTTACTTAAAAGATTCAGTAAACCGCTCAAATGGGCAATAGTGATAGCAGCAATTGCTGCTCTTTTAATTGTTCCAATATTTTCAGCCTTGTTTATTTAGTTCATTGCTGTTAAATAGCCCAATAACAAACATTCCCTATATCGGAGAGAAGAACGCAATTAAACTCTCAAAATTGGGAATATTTACAGTAAAAGATCTTCTGAACTATCCACCAACAAGATACTTCGACTCAACCGAAGTGATTCCTTTAAGAAATACAGGATTGTTTCAATCCTACCTAACAACAGTTGGCGTGGTTCATAAACTGCGTTCAATAAAACTAAAAGGGAAAAGAACGATTCAAAAAGGTTATTTAATCGACGATTACGGTGATAAAGCTGATATCACCTGGTTTAACCAACCCTACTTAACTAAAATATTTGATGAGAATCTAAAGGTCTATATTTCTGGAAAAATAACTACGAGCTCAACAGGGAAAATCTCATTTCTAAACCCACAATTTGAGCCGGTTAAACCCGAGCAAGTGAGTCTTGGCAGAATATCTCCGATCTATCCACTAACCGATGGAATTAACCAGAACTGGCTAAGAAAAAGGATTAAATACATAATTGATAATATCAACCAAATAGAAGATTTATTCGATGATTTAAGCACTAGAATTCGTAACAAATACGAATTATTAGATTTAAAGGATGCATACAAAAGCATTCATTTCCCGACTAGTTTTGCTGAAGCAAAGAAAGGTAGAGATCGATTAGGCTTTGATGAATTATTTGCAATATACAGCAGGATCATAAGGGCTAAGAATAAGCGTAAGAAAAACCTAGGCTTCTCAAAAACAATTGATGCCTTTGCGGTGAGGAAATTGATTGAAAGTTTACCAATCAATCTTACAACAAGCCAAATCAAAAGTTACAAAGAAGTTTTACGGGATTTAAGCTCTGAGCAACAGATGCGCAGGCTAATCCAAGGAGATGTTGGCAGCGGAAAAACAATAATTGCAGTTATATCTGCCTACGCAACTCTGACGGCTGGGCAATCTGTTATAGTACTTGCACCTACAACAATTCTAGCAACCCAGCTTTACGACAATTTTCGTAAATATTTACCAACAAATATTAAATTTGACCTCATTACTTCGGATACTGTCAAAAAGGATAAAGAATCGAAAGCAGACCTAATTATCGGAACACACGCACTTTTCTCTATTAAACGAAAGAGTAAAAGTAAACTAGGGTTGGTAATAATCGACGAACAGCATAAGTTTGGGGTTGAACAACGCACAAAACTGTTAAAACTCTGGAAAGATGACAGCAAAATCGACATTCTTCAAATGACGGCCACTCCAATACCTAGAACAATTGCCCAGGTTCTCTTTGCAGATATTGATATCAGTAGATTAGAGAAAAGAACAACTGTTAATAACATTGAGACTTTTGTTGTGCCAGAGTACAAGAGAGAGAGCTTCCTCGATTGGTTGCGAATCAAACTGCTAGAAGGGAACAAGGCTTTCTGGGTATTTCCCAGGGTAGAATCCGAGGATGATACAGGTCTTAAACATGCTTATAATAAACTACAAGAATCCTTAAAGGAATTTAGTCCAAGCCTTCTTTATGGAAAGATAAAAGAACAGGAAAAGAATAAAATCATCAATGAATTTCGCTTAAATAAGAGTAAAATATTGTTTAGTACAACTGTAATTGAAGTTGGGATAGATATTCCTGATGCATCAATAATAATTATTGAAGAAGCAAACATGTTCGGACTAGCTCAGTTGCATCAGTTAAGAGGTAGGGTCGGAAGGGCTGGACAAGCCTCGTGGTGTCTGCTATTTACAACAAAGAACGACGACGAAAGACTGAAAAGGTTCAGTATCTTAAATGATGGTAACGATATAGCCGACTATGATCTAGAATATAGAGGACCGGGAGAAGTCTATGGAACAATGCAATCGGGTCTTCCGAATCTGAAGTTTGCAAAATTTAGTAACAACAAACTTATGCAGCAAGTTAAAGAGGCGGTAGAGATTAATAATTCAGAGCTAGATCAATGACAATATTACAATCAATAGTACTTGGAATAGTCCAAGGCATAACTGAGTTTTTACCAATATCAAGTTCAGCGCACTTAGTTATAGTGCCAAGCATCTTTGGCTGGGAACAACAATCAATTCTTTTCGACATAATAATTCATTTAGCAACACTAACCGCCATAATATATTTCTACCGCAAAAAATTATTAAACCTGGGCACCACTATACTTTCCATAGAGCCGAACTCTAGCACAAAAGCACGAAGAATCCTACTAAACATTTCACTTACTACAATCCCTTTAGTCCTTTCCGCAGTCGTTTTCAAGAGTGCTATCGATAACTGGGCTGAGAGCATCTACTTGATTTCTTTTGCACTCATTGTAATTGGTATGTTCCTAGTTAACGATAAACTCTTTTTTAAAGATACGCTAGAAATCAGCCAGCTTACCAAGAAGAGTGCTTTTCTTATTGGTTTGGCCCAGGCTTTTGCTCTTCTTAGAGGTGTATCAAGATCAGGGGCTACAATACTTGCTGGAGGACTTATGGGACTTTCAAAAAAGGAAGCCATTGATTACGCCTTTTTAGCATCAATACCTGCAATTCTAGCTAGCTTCTTTTACCTTCTGATTCAACTCACAAACTCGAACACATTTATCGAGAATCCATTAAGTCTTATAGCCGGATTTATTTCTGCACTCATAAGTAGTTATCTGGCAATAAGCTTTCTATTAAAATTTATCCAAAGACACGACTTCAAGCTTTTCGGTTACTATAGAATCGTTTTGGGAATATTCTTAATTATATCGATATCATTATGAGCAAAAAGCATAATATTATTGCAATCTTGGAGGATATTCGTTCTGCACATAATGTTGGAGCAATGTTTAGAACATCAGAAGGAGCAGGAATCTCCGAACTTATCCTTACCGGAATCACACCATATCCACCACATAACCGAATTCCCAAAACAGCACTTGGTTCAATTGAAAATGTTAACTGGAAACATAATCCCGATAAACAATCCGTTTATGAAGATCTGAAGCTAAAAAATATTCCACTGGTTGTTATCGAGATCAACAACAAATCTAAACCCTACACAGAGTATAGTTTCACTGAGCCTATCGCTGTTGTCTTCGGTAACGAGATACAAGGAGTCTCAGAATTAGCCACAAGTTATGCAGATGCAACTCTTCATGTACCAATGTTTGGAAAAAAAAGAATCACTAAATGTGGCAACAGTTTTTGGTATAATCGTCTACGAGATCATAAGACAATATCATGCTTAGAATCATTTCCGGAAAAGAAAAGGGTAGAAAACTTTTGTCACCAATTCGCTCTAGTAGACCTTTAACGGATAGAATAAAAACAGTTATCTTTGATCTAATCAAAGATTATATTCCCAAAGCAGAAGTATTAGATATTTTTGCGGGCAGCGGTTCCTTTGGTTTTGAAAGTTTGAGTAGGGGAGCTGATTCCGCAACATTTGTAGATGCATCGTCAGAGAGTATAACGATACTTCATAAAAACAAAAAGTTTTTCGCTGACTACAATGTCAATATACACAGGTCTTTGTCCGAATTATTCCTTAAAAAATGTCCGAATAAATATGACCTGATTTTTCTTGATCCTCCTTTTCCAATGGAACAAAGCGAGGTATTAACTAATGTTAACTTAACAATAAGGCTTCTAAAAGAAGATGGTGTAATCATCATCCGCCTTCCTGTTGAAAAAAAGCTTCCACAGTCATTAACTCTGAATAGTCAGAAAGCGACAAAAGTATACGAAACCATCCTTGGTAAGAGTCGAGTTTGCTTTTTTAAGTAGTTGGCATCTTTGATACGAGCAACATTTGTGATAGAATCAATCCGTTAAATATTGTATTATTTATTGAAATGGGAGCACTTCCAAAAAGAAAAATTTCGAAGCAGCGTAAGAACCAGAGAAGATCTCACGATAAGCTTGATTCCCCAACACTAGGGCAATGTCCAGAGTGTAAAGCCAAAACAAGAGCTCATCATGTTTGCATGAGCTGTGGAATGTATAAAGGGGTTCAGGTTGTAAAGGTTTAATTCATGGCTTCATCTGACCCGCGCCATAATGCTCGTGTCGTAGCTTTACAAAAACTCTTCAATGAGTCTTTTTTCGATGTTAGCCTTGTTAACTCAAAGAGCACCTCTTTTGATGACTCAAGCCTAAACTCAATCAACGAGATACCAGACGAAGAAGTCGATTATAAACTTTTAGAAAGTATTTACTCTGGTGTTTCTAGAAACCTTACAGAAATTGACTCAATAATTTCAAAGCTTGCGCCACAATGGCCGATTGATCATATCGCCAAGACAGACTTACAAATTCTTCGAATTGCAATATACGAAGGATTTATTGCTAAACTAACTCCAGAGAAAGTTGCAGTAGACGAAGCAATAGAGCTGGCTAAAGAATTTTCCAATGAAAAAAGTCGTATGTTCATTAATGGTGCCCTCGGTAACTTAATTGTTAATAAAAGTGATTTTGGGTTCTGATGACATTCTAGAAAAACTAAATACTTTACAAACGAAGATAAAGGTCAATTTTAGGAATCCTGAACTTCTTAAACAAGCCCTAACCCACAGATCCTTCATAAACGAAGTCAGAGAAGCGAAGCCGCACCACAACGAGAAGTTGGAATTCCTCGGCGATGCGGTTTTAGAACTACTTGTTACGCAAAAGTTATATGATGAGTATCCAGAAAGATCAGAAGGAGAACTAACAAGTTTTCGCGCCGCCACAGTAAAAACTGAAAGCCTGGCAGAATCTGCAGCAGAAATTTCATTAGGAGAATATATCTTCATGAGCAGAGGAGAAGAATCAACAGGAGGAAGAAGAAGACCGTACATTCTGGCCAACACATTTGAGGCACTGATCGGAGCCATATATCTTGATTTAGGATTATCCACAGCCAATAATTTCTTAGAAGAGTTTCTGTTCAAAAAAATACCTACAATAGTAGAACAAAGATTAGATATCGATAATAAATCTAGATTACAAGAAATATCGCAAGACCAATTAAATATCACTCCTGTTTATGAATTTGTCTCAGCTGTGGGACCAGATCACAATAAGACATTTACCATGGCGGTATACATAAACGGAAAGAAATTTGGGGTAGGAAAGGGAAAGAGTAAACAAGAAGCAGAACAACAGGCGGCGAATGATGCGGTAAATAACTGGGAATCCTTAATTAAAGACTATCAGAATTAACTTTTTTACTGAAATCTGCTACAATCAGTCCGTTATTTCAATTTGTATTATATTGGTATGGTAAAACTAAGACTCACAAGAACTGGTAAAAAACACGCTCCTTCGTATAGAGTTGTTGCTATTCAAGCAAGAACAAAAAGAGAAGGTATGGCTCTAGAAGTCCTCGGACATTACAATCCTAGGTCTAATCCTTCTGTTATCGAGATCGATGCAGAAAGGGTAAAATTCTGGTTAAATCAAGGGGCACAGCCATCAGACACAGTAAAGAATCTGTTGGTAAAAAAGGGAATAATCGAAGCTTCAAAAGAAAAGAAGCAGTTCACAAAGCAACCTGGTACCAAAAACGCAGAGCGCAAAGCTAAAAAAAGTAAATAATATCTGTTAATCAATACATGAAAGAAGTTCTCCATTATATTCTTGCCAATATATTAGGTAATCCTGAAGCTCTCAGCATAGACCAGCAAGTTGAAGAAGATGGAACCATTGTCTTTGTTCTAAACATGGACGATGCAGATAAAGGGTTAGTTATCGGTAAAGGCGGAATGAATATTAAGTCGATTCGCAACATTATCTCAATAATTGCCAGAAGAGAGAATAAGAAAGTCTATATCAAGATTACTGATTAATATCCGTAATTTCATCACTACTTTCGACCTCCGAAACGCCTCCTAAAAATCTGTTTTGAAGAAAATCAACAACAACCTTACTTGGGATTACCTGCTCAGAAACGCTATTGTATGCTTGTATAGGGTCGAATGTATCACTGGTAAAAAACTGGTATTTGACTAAATTCATTTGGGCTGACCAAGACTCAAAACCTTCTTCTGTTTCCAACCTTCTGAGATTTAGTTCGTTAACAAAAAAAATCTTCTCCTAGATAGAGGCTGGATAAGAACCTTCTAAATCCATCAATCTGACCACTTAAAGTAAACTCTGAAGGGATTCTTACTAAGAATAGCCCCGGAGCAATAGACTCTGTATTATCCGAATCTTGTTCGATTAAGACTTCTCCAAGAACTGCCGAGTCAAGTTTAACCGACTGGTTTGCCGCCGTGTCTATGACTCTTTGTCTGAAGGTTACAACCTGAGACTGACTTGTTGGTACTATCTCGTTTATTTTAGCTAGAAGCACATCTCTTTGTGCCTGCTGTGCAGCCAAATTAGCCAATCTAGTTAACCTTTGCGACAACTTGGTATCTTTCTCTCGAAGAATATTGATTTCATCAATCTTGTAGAATACAGCCGAAATGTTTGGAAGAACCGTACCGACAACGATCAACAAAAATAAAAGAAAGCTTATTAAGGGTAGGGCATAGAATCTAACAGATTTCCATGTCTCCGCCCAATCAATTCGTGAGGCATCTTCATCGAAGCTAATCTCGACAAATTCGGTCTGCAGTTCACTATTGCTAGAATTTATTGAATTTTGTTCAGATTCATTTGCTGTCATGCGTGCTTATAAATCTTGACTAATATCTGTCTCTACGAAATTAAACCTGATCCTTCCAGAAATCTCTCTTGCTTGATCTAGAAGAGTTGGATTCTGATTAGCTACAACCATAGAAACACTTGAAACATAAACATCTTTTATGCTTTCGTTAGAAGTAAATCTTCGAGCGACCCTACTAAATGTAAACAGATCAGGGGTTCTGATCGTTACATTAAAAGTTCCATCTCTCTCTCTACCATAACCATCAATGACAATTCCTTGCTCAGGAAAAGGAAATATTTCCTCTTTTAACTGAAACAATCTGTCTGGGTTAATATCAAGTTGGACGACACTTTCAAGTGCCTGTGTTTTCTTTACTAGCTCACCGTTCTGACGAAGAATTGCAGAATATTCAGATTCAATCCTTTTCTCCTTTTTATCGATTGCGTCTTGCCAGTTTGCTTTTACTCTGTCGACAACAAGTCCATTAAACAAAATCAATGCTAACCACATGCACACTGCAAACAGAGGAAGGATTCCAGTATAAATGGCACTTTGATCTCTTTCTTCTTCTTTCTGAACTTCTTTCTTTAGTTTTCTTTGGAAGAAGATTGAATGTAAATGACTTCATATTTATTGATTCTTAAGTGCTAGGCCGACACTAACAGAGAAGCCCACGGTTGATAATTGTGATACTTCATTAGCGATCCTGCCTGAGATCTTTAATCCAGCAATTGGATCTGTAACCTCTGCTGTAATTCCCAGATTTGTAGTCAAGAATTCTGATAGCCCTGGTAGTTTAGCGCCATCACCTACAATATAAATTTGTCGAGGAGAGCTTTCTTGCAGATGTGCTCGAAAGTAGTTGAGAGTCTTATTAATCTCGTTGATAATAATCTGCATTACAGGGGTAAGGGACTGCAGAATTTTACCTTCGGCAACATTCGCTTGTATACCATAGGTTCTTTTATACTGCTCTGCCTGTGAATATTCTAGATTGAAATCAGAAGCGATAGCTTTTGTTAAGGCATCAGAACCTGTTCCCAAGCTTTGAGAGAAGATTGGATACTGACCTTTGATCACGCTTAAATCAGTACCTCCAGAACCAAAATCTATAACAAGAATACTGTCTTGTCCAGGTCTATTAAAGGTTAAGGCCCTTGCTGTGGCCATTGTTTCTGTCTCAAGGGCGATCAGTTCCAAGCCTGCCAAAGAGAGAATATCCATGTACTTGGCTACAATATTTTTGGGGGCCGCCACCAGCAAAGCTTGAATTAAATCTCTACCTTCGACATTCTTTTTGCTATGGGAATATAATCCAACTGCACTTCGTTTGGTGGAATAGGAAGGTACTGCTTGGCTTCATAAAAAAGTGATTGTTCAAGTTGATCTTCAGGTAAATCTGGGAGAAGAATCAGCCGAGTAAATATTGAAGCTTCTGGCATAGCAGCAACTACATATTTTGTCTCGATCTTGGCAGCTTCTCGGGCTTGTTTAATCTTTTCTACAAGTTGTTTTTTTGTATTATCATCTTGTACACCAGCCATTCCCAATGGGGTATCAATGCTTCCTATAGAGACTAGTTCGGCATCGCTAACGCCTTTAACTTTAGCTTGCGCAATCTTGATTGTATGATTTCCAATATCCAGTCCAAAAAATTCAGGCAGATTCATGAGCAGTTTATTAACTTCATAACTAATAATAAGTACAGTCAGAATATTTCGCAAGTTTATTCAAACTTATTATCATGGTATTAACTTGCAAGCTTGCTAACAATCGACAATAATGTGTTATGCGAAATCAATCTGCTCCAATAATTGCATTTGTCCTAAGCCTAATACTTGCGATTTACGCAGTTACGAGCTACATAATTGCTCTCGAAAACCAGAACCTGGCCGACAGAATAGCAGGAGATAATAACAACTCTAGTGAAAAGCTGATTAATTCGAATGCGGAAGAATCTGTCTTTTATCATTCTCTCTCAGGTAAAGTCATCTCGATTTCCAGCAACTCAGATTTGCTTTCCAAGAGTTCCGACCCGGATAAAATAGACCAAGCAGAAGCCATCTTCACTGATCTTACAATTGAATCAGAAGATGGTTTAGAGACAATAAAAGTTGAAAAGAATAATCCAGATAGTTTAGGGAACCTGTACATAATCGATTGTGCTCAAGTCGAAAAAGAGAATTGTGAATTTTCAGAGCAAATTATTAATGCCAGTGAACAAACTCTTGTCGAAATGCGTCTTGGTGTTTTCCCTGGTATCAGGTTAGCATCCGTAGACGAACTCAAAATCGGAGAACATCTATTAGTTATTGTTTCAAGAAAAGAAACCCTAAATATGAACGATTACAAATTCATAATTAAAAGATCATGAACAAACTATTTCTGTTGATAACACTAATTCTAACGGTTTTTTCCGTAGCAGTATTAGTCTATACGAGACAATTAGTTTTTAACACCGACTCAGAACCAAAAGTTAATGCAGACTTTTGCTTAAGTAGTATTCCAGAAAGCTGTATCGCGAAATATTCCAGCAAGGGAATTATTAGAAACGACAAGTTAGTTATTAATAATCAAGAACTCACAATCAGCTCAACAGAAAACCCTTTTCTTGG
>JYPD01000028.1 GCA_001567305.1 candidate division WS6 bacterium OLB21
GGTGGTGGAATGGTAGGACACAGAAGGACTTAAAATCCTTTGGCCTTAACAGCCGTGCGGGTTCGATCCCCGCCTCCGGCATATATATTGATTCTCTTTAACATCTGTCCAGCGCGGTTCACGAAGGACTTTCTTTTCAGACTATTAAATGTTGACATAATATCCTCGGCGTCAACAAATACACTTCTTGGATCATCTGCAGAACCAATTAAGATTTCTGCTTTATCGCCTTTGGGATATGTTTGAAAAGTTCCTTGCCTGAGGATAACTTCGACAGCTCCAAGAATAATTTGAAGTCTACCCTCGCTTCCAAATATCGAAGGATATTCCGCAGGCTTCATGGCTAACGGCCCCATTAATTGTCTGGAGATGGCACTTAATACTCTTACACCTTTTCGTCTCTCAGCCTTTTTTGGTTCAAAATGGTAGTGCCCGCCAATTACTAGGATACGATCCTGTACAAGGGACATTACATCTTCGAAAGCTACAGTCTCGGAGTGTTTGACAAGCTTAGCAAACATTTCACCAGCGAGAATTTCTTGCATTCGGACAGGATTATGAGCGTATACCGTTGCCTTATGATCACCATCATTTATTAGCTCATTCAAGAGTGAATCAATAACTCGTTCCTGTCTAAGAAAATCATCTTTATAGGTTTCTAACACCTCTTGACCAATACTTGTATCAAAGAGGCCGATCCTTCTTAAGCTTTCCTCTAGATCAAGCAATGTACATCCAGGTCCGTTAAACTCTGAGTTTAAAAAGGCCATAGAATGATTCGCCTCGTCTTGTTTAGCCTGGAACATTCCGACCTCAGGGCCTGTCACAAGTCTAAAAATATACCAACGCATTGCAGGATGAATTATTGGATCTGAGATATCAACTTCTTTTCCTGCGGCAGAAAAAGCTGAAGCAATTGCCTTAATACTAATTCCCGATTTTATTGCATTTACAATAAGAGTAAAGCTTTCTTCTGAAAGCATAGAACCTTTTAGGCCAGCGTAACCGGCAATCAGATCTGGTCCTTGATAAGCTTTTTCGTGATTACCTTCGCCTACACTATAATAGCCAGCTCTACCGTTTCGATCTGCATTTTGAAAGCGTTTCTGTACATATGATTCTAGATCTCCCATAGCACTTAGAAAACGACCCAGTTGTGTAACTGTCAATTGCATCACCAGCATGAAAAATGACATCTGCTCCATCATCACCGGAAAGGGCAGATTCTATGGGTTTTGCTAATTGACGAAGAGCCCACCAACTTGCATTATCTACTAGCCTTGATCCGTTTCTAAATGCAGGAATTCTCCATAGTCCGTAACCTGTTCTTTTTGTCGAAGAAGGAGTTTCTTCATTCTGCGGCATTAAATGAGTATCTGTCATAACAATGATCCCGGGGATTCTATCTACTTCAATTATCTCTTGTTGCCTGAAAGGAGGTGACATTTCTATGGGGTTAGGGATTTCTGATGGGTCAATTCTCATCCCTCGTCTGAGAAGATCTTCTGCAGTTACGGAGCCTGATTGATTAGCAATCAAGAAATCGATACGACTACCTAACTCGTTTCGGAACCTTTCTTCTGCAATTATTTGTTCAGGGTTTATTCTCTCTGTCATCGCAATACAGATTACACCAATAACCATGCATAAAGCAATATCTAAAGCTAAAGATTCGGTCAAAAACACCCAAACTATCTAGCCAAAATTCGATGCAGTCTATTCTGGGTGTAGTTGAAATGCGGACAGATTTTTAGTAATTAAGTTGTCCGTATTATTTCGGAATCTTATTGGACATTCCTGAGGAAGATGGGGTCTAGGTCTGTAAGGTTGAATATTCTACACTCACGATTCATACGATAGAATTCTTCTAATTTTGCTCTATCAATATTACTACTTTGGTTATATGGATATACATCTACAAGATAAACTTGCTGGCACTTTTTTTAATAGCTCGCCGCCAATCAACTGCTGTTGCCTAATTTCTTCTTGTACAGCATTGTAAGCTGCAATACCAATTAATATGAACAAAACAATAACAGCAATAGCAAGAGCAAATTCAAATGCAGCTCTTTTCCAGGGCGAATTGTAATCGTCAAGATTCTCCATCGTCCTTTGCTTTTAAAATCGGTCCATAAATATTTGATAAATACTCCATTATCATTCTTTCAGTTGAGTACTCGTAAAGTACTGACTGCATTGAGTTCTTCATCATACTGACCCACTCTGTATTATAACTACTTGCATTCAACTCAAAGAACAATGGTATTAATTTATATTCTAGCGTATCGTGCAAAGAATCAACAGGGTGTTGTTCATCAATTACCCAACCTTTTTTAAACCAGTCTACCTCGTCAGTCCATCCATCTCTGGTAGTAAGCTGTAAGACTCCATTTGCAGCAGCTTTCATGCCGCTTGTTCCTGATGCTTCTTCGAACCTATATGGAGTATTTAGCCAAACATCTGCACCAGAGACTATTCTTCTAGCCAATTGCCAGTTATAACCCGGTAAAAGTACAACTTTATTACTAAATTCACTGGCAGAAAGGCTTCTGTTCATTCTTGCCAGAATCTCTTTTCCATTTGTATCTTTCGGGTGTGCTTTCCCAGATATTAGAATCTGCAGAGGGCGATCTTCGTTACCTACCAAGCGCTTTAATCTTTCTAGGTCAGACACGATCATATCTGGCCTTTTATATGCTGTAAGTCTTCTAGACCAAGCTACAGTCAAGGCATCTGTTTTAAGGTCAAGTCCAAGTTCATTGTTTAACGAGTTAATGAGTTTCTCTTTCCTTCTAAAATGTGCTTGCCATAACTCTGAATCGGGAATAATTTGAATCTTTTCAAAATCTACAGCCGATCCTGGTATATGCCAATTCTCGCCGACATAAGCATCAAGAAGTTGATGTATTTCTGGGGAAACCCAAGTTGGCATATGCACGCCATTTGTTACAGGAACAAGATTATAATCTGGCCAGAGCTTTGCTGCTGCCTGACCATGAATCTTACTTACGGCATTGCTGATCTTGGCATTTCTTAAACCGAGTATTGTCATAGAGAAATTTCCTTCTGCGTAAAGGTCATCTTTTCCAAGATCGTAAAGTTTTGGCAGATCGGTCTTTAGGTTGTCTAGATAAGTTACAAAATATTTTTCGATTAGTTCGTAAGAAAAAATATCGTTTCCTGCCTGTTTAAGTGTATGATTTGTAAACACGAGTTCATCATCGATTTTCTTAACTGCCTGTTCAAATGTTAATCCCCCTTCTTCGATATACCTTCTTGCAAGTTCAACTACCAAAACCCCGAATGACCTTCGTTCATATGATAAAGGCTTGGCTCGATACCCAGAAGTTTTAATACTCTAGGACCACCAATTCCAAGGAGAATTTCTTGACGAATACGGGTATCTTGATCTCCTCCGTATAGATGTGCGCTGATCATTTTATCTTCGTAGCGCTCGTTTGCCTCGAAATTTGTATCCAAAAGGTATAGATCTACCCTGCCGACTTTTTAACTTCCATGCTCGAACATAAACAATATGATCGACTATCTCTATTTCTGCATATACAGGATTACCTGATTCATCTTTAAGTAGTTCTAGGGGATATTCTTCAGGATTTTGGGCTATATATGTTTCTACCTGCTCACCATGCTCGTTGAAGTCTTGATGGAAATATCCCTGATGATAGAAAATACCCAGTGCAACTAGGGGCAACCCCATATCACTTGCTTGTTTGATGTAATCACCGGCTAAGACACCAAGTCCACCAGAATATATCTGGAGCCAGTCAACGAGTCCATATTCCAGACTAAAGTAAGCTATTGGCTTTTGTTCAAGTACATTAAGGAACGAGTATCTTTCTTCTGAGAGTAAGGCTTTATAATGCGTTGGAATAGTTTTATCCATGTACATATCAAACAACCTTAAATTCTGCTCAATCTCCCATGCTTTATCGGTAAGTATGGAATCGAGTCTTTTTTTTGCCGTATTGAGAAGCAAACTCACCTGGCGGAGAATTTTTTCGCCAACCATCGCCATAAAGGTCGATAATCGGAAGAATATAATGGGGATTCCATGTATACCACAAATTCTGAAGCAGTTTTAAATATCTATCTTTCAAGGGAGAGTGCAAATCTTCTTGTGTTGAGTAACTAGAATCACCAAGGTAGATTGCAAAATCTCCCATCACTTCGTGGACTTTTGTTATAGATTCCTCTAACTGATTTTCAGATAAGGCTTCTATATTTATACGAACCATTGGCTCTGTATTCGAAGGTCTAGCATTGAGTCTCCAATTGTCAAATTCAATAACCAAGCCGTCAGGCATAGTTGTACTCTTAGGATGAAAAGAATCAGTGAGTGCTTGATAAACTTCTTCGACGGTTTTGTTTGACTGCAGAATAAAATTGAGTTCACCACTGCTATAAAACTTATACTTGAACTCGTTCACTAACTCTGAAAGCTTTTTCTTTTCTGAACCAAGTATTTGGAATATAAGTAGAAATGGGAGTATGCCACTATCTGCATTAAAAGTATCCTGAAAATAATAATGTGCGCTGCTTTCTCCTCCAAATATTGCACCTTCTCTGTGCATTAGCTCTTTAAAAAATGAATGACCAGCTTTTGATGGCAGTCCAACTCCTTGATATTCTTTTAATACAGAGTCAAGAGCGTAGATGTTTCTGTATTCATAGGCGATTTTTGCCCCAGGACTTCTTTGCAGAAAAAATCGGGCAAAAATCGCCAGAATAATATGCGGCGAAACATAATTACCATTTTCATCTACAAAAACACATCTATCTCCATCTCCATCAAAAGCAATTCCAAGGTCTGCGTTTTCTGAAATAACCTTTTGACTAAGCTCTTTTGTGTTGGATGGAACGACTGGATTTGCCTGATGATGTGGAAAATTCGCATTTGGTTCAAAATACATTTCAATTACTTCAATCATCGGAAGCAATTGGAAAACCTTTCTGGCATGTAATCCTCCCATTCCATTTCCGGCATCAACAATAACCTTTAAAGCTGGGAATGTTGTTGGATCGACAAGTGAAAGTATGAAATCTGTAAAATCTTTATCATAGTTTACAGCTTGTATTTCTCCGCTAAATTCAGTATCTACTTCTTGCACTTGCAAATCGTTTTCTTGATAACGAGCTCTCAGCTGATTCATATCTATAGGAACAACACCTTTGCCCATTAATTTGATTCCGTTCCAATGTTTGGGATTATGCGAAGCGGTAATCATTATTCCACCATCAAAGTTTTTACTGCCCAGACCAAAATAAAGCATATCCGTTGTTGTTCTGCCAAGGCTTACTAGGCTTCTTCCCATATCTTGAGCGGCCTTAGCAAAGGCTCTGGCGAACGGGAGAGAGGATTCTCTCATGTCGTAACCAATAATGAAATTTGATCCAGGAGTTATTTCGAAATATGCCTTGGCAACCGCGTAAGCAACTTGAGTATTCAATTGATCTGGGACCGTGCCTCTAACATCATATGCACGAAAAATCGTATCTTCCATCGGGCAGATTAAGTATTATTTACTCTAACAAATATTGAAACAAATTATAAGTAAAAAATTTGTTGTTGGTTGAAACCTTAACTGCTAGTATAAATTAGTTAAAGAATTAATATGCAAACCGCTCATCTTAAAATTGGATCCGACTGGCAGGAATCCGAAAACGGAAAGACTATCACTCTCAATTCACCCTGGGACCTTAATCCATTTGCGCAAATACAGGCTGCTTCTGCCAAACAAGCAACACTAGCTATAGACATGGCCGCAAATTCTTTTTTAACCTGGAGAAATACATCTCTATCTGCAAGGTTAGAAATATTTGAAAAAATTATTGCACGACTTATTCAAAGTAAAGATGAACTAGCTCAAGTTCTAAGCAAAGAAATCGGAAAATTCCCAAAAGATGCAGAAAGCGAAATTAATCGGTCGATTGGCTACATTAAGCTTGTTATGCAAGCGCTAGCTCAGCAAACTGGTCGATTGTATTATGGGGACATAACCGGACAATACGAAAGCATGAGAAAAACGGGTCTCTATACACGAGAACCCTTGGGAGTGATATTGGCAATTTCTTCGTTTAATTATCCGATAAATCTATCCATAACAAAGATCGCACCGGCAATTCTTGCTGGCAATACAGTTGTTTTCAAACCTGCAACACAAGGGAGCTACTCTGCAACAGCATTCTATAGTAAGTTCTTTGAAGCAGGACTACCTGACGGCGTGTTAAACATTGTTACAGGAAGCTCATCAGAAATTGGAGATGTATTAATAACAGACGAACGAATTAAGCTTATCGCCTTTACAGGAAGCACGGGTGTTGGTAGACATATCGGGAAAATCTCAACCGGTATTCCCTTGCTTTTAGAGCTTGGCGGGAAAGACGCTGCTATTGTCACAAATAATGCAGACATAGAAGTCGCAACCTCAGAAATTGTTTCAGGTGGTTTTTCTTATTGTGGACAAAGATGTACTGCACAAAAAATCGTCATTGCTTACGATGGAATAGCAGACAAACTCAGAGATAAACTTGTTGAAAAATCAGCTTTGCTGGATCTTAATCCTATGATCGACGAGGCATCTGCTGATTACATTGGTGAGCTAATTACAGATGCAACAGAAAAAGGAGCTCATCTTGCTCTCTCTGGGCAAAGATCAAAAAATCATTGGCAGGCAAGCATTATTGATAAAATAAGTCCTGAAATGCGAATATTTAGCGAAGAACAGTTTGGTCCAGTTCTGCCAATTATTCGAGTTAAAGACGAGCAAGAAGCAATTAAAATTCATGCAGAATTAAAATATGGCTTACAGGCAAGCGTCTATAGTCAAGACATTGACGAAGCTTTCAGAATTTCCTCAAAACTTGAAGTCGGAACAGTTCAGATAAATGCCAGAACAGACAGAGGTCCAGATAATTTCCCATTCGGTGGGGTCAACGACTCTGGTCAATTCATGCAAGGAACTATCGAAACACTAGAGCTAATGACACGAGGAAAACTTACAGTCGTCAATCTTCACAACCTTGATTAAGTCTACAAGTGCTTAACATCAAGTTTCATAATGGTATTTACCAGATTTATGACCTCAGTATGTGACCAAGTCAAAGGCTTTACAGAGATTCCATAACCATTATACGGATGAGCTTGTTCGGCAATTAGTCCAGTAATATCTGCGTGATCCATTATCCATTTTGTATAGCGTTGAACCTTGGCTATATTTCCTCTACTTGCCCAAAACTCCGCCAACCATGCGGTGGTTATGAACCATGGGTTTCCTGGTAATTCATTGTCTACTCTTAAATACCAGTCACTTTCTTTTCTGGCTAAACCACCAATATCTGTTTGCAACCAGAGCTTCTCTTCGATAAAGCGAACAGTATTTAAAATGATTTCTTCGTCAACTTCAAATAGATTTAGTTTTAAAGCAAGAAGTACAGAAGCATCTGCACCTTTTTCGCTTTCTAATTTTCCTGTCTGATGATTAATAAAAATACCTGCGGAGATTAGCTTTCTCTCTTTATCAATAAATAGTTCGTTTGCTTTGGCTCTTATCTTTCTTGCTACTTGTCTGAATCTGACCGAATGATCCAACTCTCCGATCTCCATTGCCACAGCAGAAGCCGCTAACAACCCTGCATATACAGCTGCAGTAGAATAGCAAAATACTCCTTGGCGTACCTCCCAAATATCATATGACAATCTGGGAAGACCACTAACTTCTATAGAAAAAGCTCCTGTATCAAATCCTTTATCGGAAAATATGAACCCTTCAATATGATCATTAAATTTCTGAGGAATTTCTTGCGTTAGAATTAAAGCGGTAATCCACCAAAAAATCTGCTGCCGGCTTTATCAGCTTAGTCCAGTATTGTTTTATCCAATCACGGTTTGATTCTGACTTAATAATTGATTCTGCAATAGTCAGCATCAAAGCTGTTTCATCAATTTGTATGGGAAGCTGATAGCTCCCATCGTTACCTATCCAAGGATGCCAGCTAGAAGCAAGTCCACTCTGAGACTGAGAATAATATCGGTGTAACAAGAATCCACGAGGATCAATTAAATTTGCGCAATACTCGATATAATTCTTGGCGATTTTAATATCACCACTGTCAATAAGAGCCTTTGCAGCAAAGGCTGCATCTCTTGGCCAAAAGTACGCATAACTGTCTTTCCCGCCCTCCTTTAAGTAAGTAGAGTCATTTGCGGCGATAATTGCACCATTGTTGTTCGTTTGTGTCCGAATAATTAACTGAGATCGATAAAACATATCTATCAGTTTTTTGTTATCGTTTTCATCAGGAAAGATTTGCAGATTACTTATCGACAAGTTGTCTTCAATATTCTTGATAAAACTCTTCCAATATTCATTTGTTTCTTTGATCAGTTCCAAAGATCCTTTGTCTCTAATACTTTCTAAGTCCCTCTGGACATCATCGAAACAATGTCCACAAACCGTAATCAGGTCTATGTATACCGATGTATCTGCTTGAATTATTCTTTCTATCGAAATAGAAGATTCAACTTCTCCGGTAGCGATTTGATTGAATTTCAGTTCACCGTTCGAATCTGGCATTGCCCCTTTACCTTCGTTGTCGTCTGGAGCTGCACAAGTGAACTGATATAACTTTACACTCGTCGCTGTAGCAATGTATCTATCCTTCTTGTAATGAACCATTGCATTTGCTGGCGGGTACCATAGACAGGTATCTCCAATATCTGTTTCTTTGACATGAAATCTCTGCAAAGCAAAAAGTCTTATTCGCCTTTCTAGGTTGGAATTATTTACTAACTTGAAAATTCTAATATGTGCATCTTGGTTATGAAGAACTGCTTCTTGTACCTCGATATCAACATTCAGTTGCTTATTAGTTAACTTACTTATCCCAACCAGAGAATTTTTCTCGTATATGCTATGACAATCCCATTCGTTAATATTATGAAGAGAACCATCTACCCAAAGATAGAGATCATTTACAGTCTTATTTAAATGGTTTTCCTGACCGACATTTGGCCAATACAAATCACTCATCTTCATTTCGTGATTTATATTTACTAACATTGAGCTGTTTCCAAGGACAAGTGTTGTACTCATTTTTTATTTACCAGATAATGCGCTTCTAGAATAGTTGCAGCACTCCATGCCTGTGAAATACATCCATCAGGCTTCATTGTATTTGGGTCATAAATTTCTGCAATATAATCTTCCCCATCCGCTACCAGCTTCTTTTCGAACTTAGAGAGAAGAGCCTGCATTTCTTTTTTTGCTTTTTGACTATGAGAATGCACATTAAGATAAGCCTTTACATAGAGTCCCAGAAGAAATGGCCAAATTGTTCCCTGGTGATAGGCTTGATCTCGCTCTTTTTGATTCCCATGGTAATGTCCCTTATAGCTTTTATCTCTAACTGAAAGGGTGCGTAGACCATAATCGGTCAGTAGTTCAAATTGACTGACAGCCAAAACCCGTTTTGCTATTCTTTTACTAAGTAAAGGATAAGGAAGTGACAGGAGAATAATTTGATTAGGTCTGATAGACGGATCTTTTTTATCAGTTTTAATCGAATCAAATAAACAACCGGTGTCCGGATTGAAGAAATCCTGTTCAAAATTTCTTTCTAACTTGGCTGCTATTGATCTCATTGGAACAAGATGCGTATGATCACCAATACTTTCTTTCAAATAGATAACTGTTCTTAAAAAGTTGTACCAAAGCCCCTGAATTTCAACAGCTTTACCAGAACGATCAATAACAGGAACATTGTCAATCTTTGCATCCATCCAAGTCATTGCGGAATTTGTATGATCGTATAAGTATCCGTCAGGAGTTATCGATAGACTTTCGTCGTCTTCTTGGAGATAGAGAAAGGCGGTCTCAAGTGTAGGTATAATTTTCGATACTGTATCTGTATCTTCGGTTGCTTGGTAGTATTCATATACCGCTACTGCATACCAAAAGACTGCATCAATCGAATTATAATCCTCTACAAAAGGACGATTAGGCAATAGTCCGTTCTTAAATAACTTTGACCATCGTAAAAGAAGATTTGCAGCTTCGCTGAAGCGATTAGTTGTGAGAAATAGTCCTTGAAAAGATAAGAATGTATCCCTCCCCCAATCTTCAAACCAGTGATATCCGGCAATAACGGAAATCCCTGTTTCTGTATTGATCACGAACTGATCGGTCTGCCTACTGAGTAATTCTGACAATTTACTCCTGCGAATATCCTTGGCGTCATGATAATAATCAGAAAGAAGCTGTGATCTGTTTGCAAATGCAGAAAAGTAATCTCCGTAATTCTCTGTTTCAGTCTCAGAGTAATTATCTGTCCATAAAAACGAAATAAACATTTCAGAATGACCGGCAGGGATTCTTGCTTGAAACAAACCCGGCTTTAATAGATCCTCGTTTGCTTCATATCCTCTGGCCTCTTCGATTGGATAGAAGAAATCGTGATAGACATCTTGATCCTGAATATAACGAAAACCTTTGTAATTTATACGCAGATACTTTTCTTGCTGGGTTTTAATCACTACAGAATTATTGCCGTTGAATTGTCCGAAATTATATGTAGAGAACTTTCGCAGATCATGCATATTTCTGTATGTGATTAATGGCACAACATTCATTGTCGCCTCTCTGTCGGCAGAAAATGTATAGCGAACAACAGTTCGATTAGCCAGCCGTTCCATAACATATGCCTTCTGTATAACTAACCCAGGAAGGTTATAGGTCCACTCAGGATAAGAATTATTAGTGTAATCAGAGAGAATGTATTTTAAATCAGTCTTGAATACATTCTGGAAATGACTAGCAGTTAAACTGAATTCTCTTCCTTCAAGTTCAATGCGTTCATCTAGCCTGTTGACGAGATTGATTCTATTTAGATCAGAATCTGCAACTACTAACAAGCCATGATACTTTCGAGTATTTCCCTGCAATGGATCCGAAGAACAGTATCCACCGAGTGCATTTGTAACCAAATACTCTTTCTCGATATTTTTAGGTAATTTTTTTAAGCTCTTCATTAAAGTCCTGAACGATATTCATAAAATTGATATAGGCATCATAAGGTGAATCATAAGGTATTCTGCTCTCATTTTGTTTTGATTCCCAGTTATGTGTGTCCATGAATTCAATATGATCGAAACTCTGTAGCCTTCTCCAGGCTTCAAATACATTTCTCTTAACAGCTAAAGGTTTTCGCTTCCTTTCTATTCTGGATAAGTACTCTTCAAGTTTGTAAAGCTCAGAGATAGCTTCTAATTGAAGCTGATTGCTTTTTGTTAAGTCGTTATATGAAGATACATTGTGTTCCGTAACTTGATTATTTCTGTGTTGTTTATCGGTGACCGAAATACTATTTATATTAAAATTATCATTTTCAAGAAGATCTGTAATAAATCTAAAGTACCTATTTCTTTTTGAAGGGTCGAATGCAGCATAATTGTAATCAAATGTTATTCCAATGTCAGAAACTTCTGTGGTGCTAAGAAATGTATCCAGGAGAGATTGGTCAAAAATGACTTTATCTAAAGCACCGACCCTACCTAGATTGAATACATGTAGCCTTTTACTTCTTTTGTCCGAAAACCTGTTTTTTAACATAATTTCTTGTGTTTCATCGTCTAATTGAACATCTTGATTCTCGTAAATTAGAGACTCACCAAGATTTGATGTGGTTAAATAGCTATCAAATCCAATACCTTTTAGGAATTTTGCAAGCTCGTTACTATAGTGATGAACCGAATCGGTAAACCAGTTAGCCTTAACTCGAAATATGTCCCAGATCAGATTCCGCTGCATAATAACTTGCTTGACAAACTCTTGGCGAGAGTAATCCCAACTTCTAGAGTGATAGTAAGTAGATGCTCCAACATTGACTCTACCGGTAGATACCATCTGCTTAAAACCGGTTATAAGCTCAGGGTCATACTTCTGAAATTGTTCTAAAGTCACTCCGGAAAACCCGAAATGTAAGTACAGGTTTTCATTATTGCTTAACAACCTAAGAAGTAGTTCATTTAAAGGATAATAGTTCTCTTCAATAATTCTTCGAGCAAAGCCGTTTTGCTTATTCAGTGTCTTAAAATATGCATCGTACTTTGCAAATGATCTTTTTTGAAAGAATTTATAATCAGCAAGATAATATGGCTGATGTACCTTGAAGTATATAAGTACTTTCTTTGCTTGACTCTTGGGCATGTATTAATACTAAAGAGTGTGGTAAATCTGAATAATCTTTTCTGTTTGTTGTTCCCAATTAAGTCTTTGTAATTCGTTTATGCTGTTTTTTCTAAGCTCCGAGGCTAGAGTTTTATGCTTTATTACTGCCATTATCTTATTAGCCATTTCATCAGTGTCCCAGAAATCAACCTTTAATACATTTCGGACAACTTCTCCTGCTCCGGATTGTTTAGACATAAGTACCGGTGTACCATTTCTGATTGCCTCTAAGGCTGTTATCCCGAAGGGCTCAGAAATTGAAGGCATAACAAACAAGCTTGCTCTTTTGTATGCCATATCCACTTGTTCATGGTTTAAGAAACCGGGAAAGATCACATTATCTTCTATACCAAGCTCTCTGCTAAGATCTACCAATTCGTCTTTCATACTACCTTTTCCGATAAATATGAACTTAACATCGGGCATTACCTGTATCACCTTTTGTCCTGCTCTAAGCAAATAATCTGCGCCTTTAGATGGAGCAAGTCTGGCTAAAAATAGCACTGATGGGCTGACATTTTCTGGGATAGTATTACTATCCAGATTCGTAGAACAATCGTCGACAGAATTGTGAACTACTTCAATCTTGTTACGATCAATCCCGTAACTATCTGAAATAATTTCTTTGGTTCTTTCACTGACGGCGATTATTTTATCGGCCTTTAACATTCCATCTTTTTCGTAGTTGAAGATTATTGGATGAGGGCTTCCTGCGGTCCGCTCTATCTCTGTGGAATGAATGTGAAGGATAAAGGGTTTGTTAGAAACCGACCGAGCGTTAATTGCGGCTTGTGCTGTCATCCAGTCATGAGCATGAATAACATCGTGAGGATTATTGGCAGTTATTTCGGTTGCTCTAGCTGCATATTTAATCACCTCTTCGAATAGATCAACTCCGTACATGTCATTTGAATCAGCTGCTTCCCTTTTTAGTCTGAGAGAATTCTTAATTTCTTCAAATTCTCTTTTTACTCATATAAGGAGATGATTTGTGTTTCGATCTCAATAATCTTGTCGGCTTGAACTTGATAATGCGTTTCATTGGCATTGATTAAGGTCATGTTGTCTACTGAAATCTTACTAGGCAAACGGGGAAGAACAAATGTTAGCTTAACATTTTGCTTGATAAGATTCTGAGCAATGGAGCGACAAACGACGCCAAGTCCGCCAGAAACGATTGGCGCATATTCCCAGCCGAACATTAGTACTTTCAATTTGTTCATACGGCAGTAATTACGATGATTTTGATATTCAATTCATTAGAACCGAAAACTCGGCACATAACTACCCTGTTTTATTTGAAACGGATATATATTATAATATCCATTATTACCAGAGAAGGAAATAGTAAGGTGCGAATTTCCTAAGCTTATCCCGAAAGTTAAGTCGGGAAATACCAACAACTTAATAGCAAATCAAGTTAAAAAATTAGGTGGGACCGTCGATGATTTTCAAAGACCCTTAGCTCTATAGCTAGGGGTCATTTTTTATTATTTTATTATCATGAACAAAGACAAAGAGTATCTTGAGAAACTAAGACATTCTGCTGCACATCTGCTTGCAGCCGCCGTTATGGATTTATGGCCAGATACCAAAAGAACTATCGGGCCGGCAATAGACGATGGCTTTTACTATGACTTTGAGTTTAGCAACCCAATATCTGCCGATGATCTAGAAAGAATCGAAAAGAAAATGAAAGAAATCGTCAAAAATTGGAAAGATTTCAAAAGGAGAGAGCTTTCAAAAGACGAAGCTCTTAAAGAATGTAAAGGAAACGAATACAAAACTGAATTAATAAATGAATTTTCACAAGCAGGGGAAATTATCTCATTCTATGATTCCGGAGAATTCAGCGACCTTTGTAGAGGAGGTCATGTTGAGAATCCATCTAAAGAATTAAATCATTTTAAATTATTATCACTGGCTGGTGCCTACTGGAGAGGCGACGAAAAAAACACAATGCTCACGAGAATATACGGAACTGCTTTCACAACCTCAGAAGACCTAGACGAGTTTCTGAAACAAAAAGAACTGGCCAAAGAAAGAGATCATCGCAAGATTGGTAAAGAACTAGAAATATATTATATCGACGAGGTCGTAGGAAAAGGTCTTGTCATGTGGCTTCCAAATGGAACCATAATGAAGAATGAGGTCGAAAAGCTGGCATGTGAAATGGAAGAAAAGGCAGGATATGTTAGAGTCTCTACTCCGCACATTGCGAAGAAAGAACTCTTTTTAAAATCTGGACATCTTCCTTATTATGAGAAGGATATGTATCCAGGAATGGAGATGGATGACGGCACCTACTATCTCAAAGCAATGAATTGTCCCCATCATCATCAGATTTATTTACATAAGCCAAAAAGTTACAAAGATTTACCGTTAAGAATTGCAGAATACGGTATGGTTTATAGAAACGAATTATCCGGGACATTGGCAGGACTACTTCGAGTCAGAGGGCTAGAAATGAACGATGCACATATTTATTTGAGAAAGGACCAGATCAAAGATGAGTTTAAGAAAGTTCTTAAACTTACAACAGATTATTTTGAACTCTTTAACCTAAAAGATTTCTGGTTCAGACTTTCTAAATGGGATCCAAAACATACTGAAAAATACATTAACGAGCCAAAAAACTGGGAATACTCTGAACAGATTCTTCGTGAAGTGCTTCAGGAGATGGATGTTAATTTTATTGAGGCAGATGACGAAGCTGCATTTTACGGACCAAAAGTTGATGTCCAATTTAAGTCGGTTATTGGACGGGAAGAAACTATGAGCACAATCCAGTTAGACTTTCTCGCCAAAGAACGATTCGGACTCAGCTATACCGATAAAGACGGCCAAGACAATAACGAGGTATTTGTTATACATAGGGCTCCATTATCAGTTCATGAAAGGTTTATGGCATTCTTGATTGAGCATTTCGGAGGAAACTTTCCGGCGTGGTTGGCACCTGAGCAAGTCCGAATAATTCCAATTTCTGAAGACAACCTAACTTATGCAGAAAAACTAAACTCTGAACTGAATAACGCTAGAGTAAGAAGCAGTATTGATTCTAACAGCGAAAGAATGCAGGCCAAAGTTCGAGAAGCACAAACGATGAAGGTTCCATATATGCTTATCGTTGGCAAGAAAGAAGAAGCAGATAACACTGTATCCCTTCGCTACAGAAACGGAAAAGAAGTCAGAGGAGTAGATTTTGAAAAGCTACTTTCACAACTCAAGGATAATATTGCATCTAGAGATAGCGAAATTGAACTTGGGTTTTAACTGTTTAGGGGCGGCGCTCGCGCCGCCCCTAACTTTCTGCTAATATTTGCTATGAAGAAATCCGAAACCACTCCAGAAAAAACTTGATCTTAAAGATCAGCTTCTCAGAATGAACAGAAACCTAGAAAGGCAGAACAAGTATTATTCTAGAGGACAAGTAATTATTCGCAGTCTACTTACCGGAATCTTTACAGCACTTGGGGCGACCATCGGATTTACCTTAGTACTCTTCTACCTCGCATCTTTTGTAAATTCATTATCTGCCGTTCCGATTATCAATGATCTTCTCGATCAAACAGGTATAAGCAAAATCATTGATTATCAAATTCAACAGATTGACGGAGGCAACAACCAAAACCCATCAAATACTCCCGATTCCTATCCCAACCGATAACTAGACAGGGATTATTTATTCGCTATAATGTTGTAATTCTTTATCTATTCTTAATGAAATTCCAGAGTAAGACTGTATTAATTACCGGTGCATCAAGTGGCATCGGAAAAGACTTTGCCCTTAGAGTTGCCGAAGATGGCGCCCACATTTATCTTGCATCTAGAAGCATCGACAAGCTTGAATCTGTTAAAGCAGAAGTTGAAAAAGTCGGAGGAACTGCCGAAGTTATTGCCTGCGATGTAACTAAAGTCGATCAAATTAAAAGTATGTTCCTTCATATAGCAAAAAGTGGCAGGACATTAGACTTGGTATTAAATAATGCTGGACTTGGACACATCGGGAAGATTTACCAACTTTCGACCGAGCAAATCCAAAGCGTAATCGATGTCAACATTACAGGAATGATAATGGTATCAAAATATGCTACAGAGGTATTTACAAGACAAAAGCATGGGCACCTGATTATGGTATCTTCTTTGGCCGGGCTAGTGACACTGCCAGAATGGTCAATTTATGTTGCGTCAAAGTGGGCAATCACAGGTTTTGCAGATTGTATTAGACCAGAGCTTGAACCTCACGGAGTTCTTGTTAGTACTGTTCATCCAGGTCCAGTTAAGACAGAGTTCTTTGACGCCGACAAAGCAAATATCGATATCTCAAAAATGGGAGAAGCTATTGAAGTCCGAGATCTATCTAATGCCATTCATAAACTTGCCTTTACAAAAAAGCAACGCTTACTAATTCCTGCATTAACCAGAAACTTTGCACTTATGTATCGTTTCTTTCCAGGTATAACAAAAGGTATGATCAATAATTTGGCAGCAAAGGCAGAATACCACAGCGATATTAAAGAGGACGAACCGGATTTCGACTTTATTCAACCTGTAACTAGCTAATACAGACTACTGACTAGACAAGCGAACTTAATCGTTCAAGATCCGATAGAAAACCGGGTAATTTGGTAATCTTGACGATACTACAAATCTGCTTTCCTATTTCTTCGGCTCTATCATGAATCTGTTCGATATTTATCTTCTTAGATTGAAGCTGTCCAGCGTTTATCCAGGCCTCATTTCGCCATCTGACGATTATCTTTTCAAATTCGTATTTTGTTAATGAAGGCAACATGTACGCCCCAGCAGCTAAAATACTTTGTTGATTCTTGACCAAGAAGGACATCACCTTTGGTATTTCGTCCAACAAAATTGAATTCACATACTTGAAATCTTTTTCGTAATGTAGATAATCTGCATCCACCAGGCTCATAGCAAGATCTCCATTGATATGAGCATTTATTCCAGCAAGTAGCACAGCAAATGGATCAGGATCAGTTTCAGATACAAGAGTAAAGAATTGCTTCCAAGGGCTTTTTAGCTCACCATTATTGATAAAAGCAGACAGTGCGTCTAAATACTTTTTTGCAAAAATCACATCTAACTTTTGGATAGCTTTCTCTCCTGTAAAGTCGTCTGCCCGATAGGTATGATCCACAACTGACATTGTAATCAAGAAGTATGTATGGTGAAATGGCAAGATATTAGAATATTCTCTCGTTTGTAAAATTGTAGATTCAAGATACTGCATCTTGCCAAGAACCTCGAATATGGTGTCACTCTTCTTTAAAGACAGTGCATCATGTAGTGAAAAGTCTGAAGCGGTCAATATATTTGCCCTAAGAATTATCTATAGATAAAAGTTTATCAAATTCTTCTGCGGTAAGTTCTTCGTTTTCTAGAACAATCGTTCTAAGCTCTTTGCTTTGCTTGATAGCTTTAGATACATATTCTGCGACCTTTTCATAACCAAGGACCGGAGTCAGTAAAGCTGCATAGGCAAACGAACCATGAAGATTTCTCTCAATTCTTTCAATATTTAACTCAATTCCAGAAACACAGTTTTCCCTAAATGCACGAATGGAATCATGGGCAAGTTTTGCAGAATTTAACAATGAATCAGCTAGAACGGGGAACATAATACCTAGTTGCAAACTTGCGGCTTCAGCTGCTTGTAAAGCGGTTTGAGATTTTCCTGCTATATAATAAAAAACCTGATTAATGTATTCTGGCATAACCGGATTAACCTTGGCGGGCATTATTGATGAACCAGCCTGCACTCTTGGTAAAATAATTTCTCCGATCCCGCCTGCAGGACCGCTACTTAACACCCGTAGATCTGTGGCCATTTTAGACAGATCAGAAAATAGAACAAGTAAACTGTATTGATAACTTGTAAAATCTGAACCCGAGCTCGTTAGGGCAATCATATTCAAAGCAGGCTTAAAATCAAGGCCAGTAAGCTCGTTTAGTTCTATATAGACCTGTTTAATGTATTCTTTGGAAGCATTAACGGAATTTCCAACAGCAGTCCCACCCAGATTTAGTTCTAACAAATACTCAGCAGAGGCTTTGAGTTTTTGTGTATCTCTGGAAATCGTATCGGCAAATGCCTTAAATTCCTGTCCCTGATTGAATGGAACCGCATCTTGCAGATGCGTT
This sequence comes from candidate division WS6 bacterium OLB21, assembly GCA_001567305.1. GTDB lineage: Bacteria > Patescibacteriota > Dojkabacteria > B142 > OLB20 > OLB21. The sequence continues at coordinate 18,408 of JYPD01000028.1, forward strand.
CTCCCGAGCTTGATTACATCTTGAAACTTTGTGGCTTTTTCGTTTAAAACCGAAACCAACTGATCAATTTCTGTTAGTAATGACTGATGAATAATCAACAGAGCCAGCTTTAGAGCGGATGGATTTACATCGTTGGTTGATTGGCTAAGATTGACATGATCAAGTGGTAAGACATTCAATCCGACTTTTTCTGATGCTAAAGTTGCGATCACCTCGTCTACATTCATATTTATTGAAGTTCCTGCTCCACCTTGAATTGCATGGGTCTGGAATTTTGAATCGTCTCTTCTATTTAGCAACTGATCAGAGACTTCGACTATTGCATCTGCGATCTTACCTTCTAAATTTCCGGCTTTCTTGTTGGCCAGAGCGGCAGCTTTCTTGATCATGATTAAAGCGTTAACAAGCTCTGGAAGAGCCGGATGCAATGTATTCGGAAAGTTACGAATTGCGTTTTGTGTCTCTTTTTGCTGAATTGAATCTGCCATATTTGCTAAATAAGTGGTTAGAGTATATTACTACTTCAATCCATGTTCAAGGCAAGCCTACTAACTTGATGTAATTATGATAAGATTGCTTTGTATTCTGATTTGTTATTATCGAACAATGAGTAAAAGAAAAAAAAGTAATCTGTCTAATTATCGACGGGTGGGGTTTATCACCTGCAGGAGAATTTAATGCAATCGATAACGCTAAAACACCAAACTACGACAAACTCGTTCGAGAATACCCTAATACTCGATTAAAATCCGATGGGCTTGCTGTAGGTTTACCAGAAGGTCAACCTGGTACATCAGAAGTCAATCATACAATAATCGGTGCAGGTCGAGTCATTCTACAAGAACTTCCAAAAATCAACGACCACATTGCAACTGGCACCTTCTTTACGAACCAGATACTAAAGGACTCAATCGCCAAAGCAGAAGATAACGGTGGCGCTTTGCATCTTATTGGACTCTTGTCAGATGGTGGAGTCCATTCACTTGATAAGCATTTATTTGCTCTATTCAAGCTAGTTGAAGAATCCAAATTTACAAATGATGTATATCTACATCTTTTCACAGATGGTCGAGATGCTCCACCTAAATCTGCCGAGAAATACTTGCAAAGACTTGATCAAGAAATTCAAAAGTTCAAGAATCTGAAAATATCGATTGCAACAATCCAAGGAAGATATTTTCTGGATCGAGATCGTGACTGGGACAAATCCAAAACCGCTGTTGAACTAATCATTAACGGCAACGGAAAAGAGGCTTCTGACTGGAGGGCAATTATCAACTTTGAATATAATCAAAATATTACTGATGAGTTCTTTCCGCAATATGTTCTTAACAATCAAGCAAAGCTCCAAGAAAATGATAGTGTTATTTTTTTCAATTATCGAACAGATAGACTGTATCAGCTGGTAAGCCAGATGCTGACATCTGCACCAAAGTCTGTTAACTTCACGACCTTTGTTAAAGTCAGCGACGAATTTAAAACTGTTAATGTAGCTTTTCCAAAAGAAAGAATTGAATCAACCTTAGCTGAGACAGTCTCCAAAGCTGGCAAGAAACAACTACATATTACCGAAACCGAGAAATATGCTCATTTAACTTTCTTCTTGAATGGAGAACGCGAAAAAGAATTAAGTGGCGAAGAATGGGTTATGGTCGAATCAAATAGATATGTAAAACCTTTCTATAACTACGAGCCTAGCATGAGGAATTTTGACATCACCAAAAGAATCATCCAAGCAATCGACGCAGACGAGTTCGACTTCATTATTGCCAACCTACCCTCTCCTGATATGGTGGGTCATACAGGAAATTACCACGCAGCAGTTATCTCTGCTGAATCAATCGACTACTGTCTGGGCAGAATCTATAATGCAATTAAAGGTCGACTCGATGACTATGCACTGATAATTACTGCAGATCATGGCAATTCAGACATGATGTGGGACTTTGAAAATAATCAGCCTCATACTCAGCATACAACAGCGCCTGTTCCCTTTATCTTAGTCAGTAACTTGAATGTTAAACTCGATCCTCGAGAGACATTAGCAGATGTTGCTCCAACAATCTTAGATCTCATGGGGATTAAAAAGCCAGCGATAATGAGCGGAGAGAGTTTGTTAATTCAAGAGCTTAGCGATTCTTAAGCAAAGCCTCAAGTTTCTTTCCTCTTGCTAAATCATCAACCAGTTTATCTAGGTAACGAATGTTTTGCATAAGCGGATCTTCGATTTCTTCAACTTTTACACCACAGATTTTGCCTGTAATTTCTTTTCTTTTTGGATTCAATCTTGGTGCATTAGCAAAGAAGGATCTAAAGTCAGTTTCTTCTTGAAGTATTCGATTTATGTCTTGCTTGCTGTATCCTGTTAACCAGAATATGACCTCGTCAAGCTCTAGTTGAGTTCGCCCTTTTCTAGCAAGTTTCGCAACATATAGAGGGTAAACTCTGCCAAAACTCATAGTATAAATCTTGTGTTCTTTCATTAGATTTATTATACACGATACTTCTTAACTCATTAGATTTAAGATTGATATGCCTTGATCCAAGATGTAAGAATCTGAAAATAGAAAGCAATATTAAGGATTGGAGCGGGCTACTGCACGAAGTTCGAACTGCGCTTCTATATAGATAATTCTTAAAAGTTAATCTTGATAGTCTTTGAGTCTACATCAATTTTAGTCGTCATGCCCATAGGTAAACATATCTGAGGATCAGAATGCCCAAAATCTAAATTCTGCACGATTGGTATTGACTCATTGTAAACTCTTACAGTCTCAAGAATTGTATTTCTCTGATTTTCTCTATACCTAACTTTTTCTTCAGCTATATTAGGTTTATCGAATTCCCATGCTTTTGGTCTTCCAATTAATACGCCCTTTACTCTTGCCAAAATTCCTCTCTCTCCTAAAGCTCTAAAAACTCTTCGAACATATTCATGGCTAGGAATCTCTTCTGATGTCTCAGCAAAAAGAACGATATCTTCAAATTGCTCCAATGTTGGAATATCTATCCCATGCCTTAATAATTCATCAATAGATTCGAGACAACCACCCCAAGTGATAGCTTCTGCACTTTGAGCTCCGTCCCAAAACCAGCCATCATTATCTTCATAAGTCCTTCTAGCTTTTAATGTTTCTGGATCATTCCAATTTAACCCAATATCGTTATATTTTTTACTAGAATTAAGTTCAAATTCCCCTTCTTCAAATAAAGCTTTTTTTAGATAATTTACCGTAAACTCATCCATCTCTCCTTGCATAGCAAATTGAGTTAGGACAGCTCCTCCATAATAGGAAGGAACTCCATTCAGCCAGAGATGATTCATGAAGTGAGTATTATCTGAAAAACCGAAAAATGGTTTCGGATTATTCACGAAAGGTTCGGAAGGCAGATTCTTTACATAAGTTACTTGATCATTACCACCGAGTGAGGCTATAACAGCCTTTATTTCTTTATTTTCAAAAGCATCGATTAAATCTTTTGCCCTTTCTTCTTTAGAAGCACCTATCTTTGATGTTGTTGGAAATTCCACAGGTTCTAGTTCGAAAACCTCTCTGATTCTCTTAAGTCCTAATTCATATACATGCGGCCATTTACCAGGTGCGGCGAAAGATGGAGATAATATTGCTACTTTATCTCCGCGCATAAGTTTGTGTAATTTTTTGAATGGCATATTTCAATTTTTAACTAAGGTTATTATAAATCAAACAACCAAGAAGTTCGAGCGGACGATTACCATAAAGCTGAATCGGTTTACTGTGTAGGGATAATTTTTTGGAGCGGGCGACGGGAATCGAACCCGTATCTTCAGTTTGGAAAACTGACATAATGACCGCTATACTACGCCCGCGTAGAAGCAACACAATTATATCGTATTTTGCAATTTTGCTCCAGATGCATTCTAATAATATGGATTTAAGCTTAAACAGGCAGTACAATAGGAGACATGAATAAGCTCATTTCTCTCGTTATTCCAAACGAACATAACAATTATCATCCGTATCTAATCAGAAGTGCTACTTTGTCGCTTTACCTTGTAGCGCTTATCCTAATTAATGTTGTTTTCAGCGGGTCTATCGTCAGCCCGGTATCTGCTGCAGTCGATGCATCGGCTCTATATCAATTGCATAACGAAGAAAGACAAAGATTTGGATTAAAACCTTTAAGTGTCAATACTTCCCTAATAGTTTCAGCCACAAACAAGGCCAATGCGATGCTTCAAGCCGATTGCTGGTCACATTTCTGTCCAGAAGGCAAATCACCTTGGGATTTCTTTGACAGCGCAGGATACACCTATGTTTTTGCCGGAGAGAACCTTGCCGAAGGCTTTAGAGAAAACGGTGCAGTTATGAATGCCTGGATGAACAGTCCTACCCATCGTGAAAATGTTCTTAAAGGCGAGTTCACAGAGATTGGAATTGGTTTTGCCTATGGTAATTATCAAGGAGTTCGCAATAACACAATAGTAGTTGTCCATTTTGGTTCACGAAGCTTTAGTGGATCAAACCTGCCTGGATCAGACGGCAACACTCTACAGGGTAGCAACAAAATCACAATCGACAATCCTGAAAATGGATATGTAACAAACGACAATTCTTTTCCTATTTCCGGAAAGACAATTCCTAACTCAGAAGTTGCAATTGAACGCAACAACGAACTACAAGGGAGAGTTGAAGCACAAGGAGAATCATTTACCTTTAGACCTTCAGAGCCCTATCCAGACGGAGCAAGCATATTTAAGGCATTAGCCTACCAAAACAACACCTTGCAAGCTTTTTCTAACGAAGTACAAGTTACTGTCGATACGGTCGCTCCTGAAATTATTAAAGAAAGCGTAAGGGTCGCTTCTCTTAGCTACAACGAAGATGATGCTGTAATAATCAATCTAAAGACAGATTCAGATGCTTCAGTGATCGAGTCGAACATTCCCGGACTTACTTTTCGAGGATCGCTCAACAACTGGGAAGGGGAAGCCTCAAAAAGCCTGCTTGGACAGGTTAGCAACATAAAGTTGACCGCAATTGATCTTGCCGGAAACAGTTCCAGCATAGAACTACCGACAGGACAACTAATGGCACAGGTCTTATCAATAGAAACAATATCGCCAAAACCCACTACATTTTTCCGAAGGTGTGCTGGAATCATTAGCCGCAAATATCACGAGTCAAGATGCAAAAGTGCAAATAAATATGATGTTTATTGTCTTTCTTATGTCACTATTCGGCATTGATTTTTATGTTCTGCACAAAACCGGTATGAGTGGAGTCCCCAAAAGGAACAGCTCGCATCTGCATTTTTCAATACTAGCCGTTCTTTTTGATTGTAGTTTTAATTGGAAGTATTAGTGGAAATATTCTTACTGGATTAGGGTCATAATGAATATTATAAATTGGAAAAAACGCCCCCTAGTTTATGCTTTAGTAATCACTTCTGGTTTTTGGTTTTTAATTTCCTTGCTAGAAAACCTTCCAGATAGATTTTATTTTGTTGGTAGTGTATTTCTATATCTAATTCTATTATTCGAGCTTTATAGTACTAAGTACTACGCCAGAAGACTACTCGATCAATTTCAATTACCACAAGTTGACGAGAAAGATAAACTAATCCATTTAATCCATCATTTTATTCTGCCTAGCTTTGCATACTTCTCTTTTGTTCTATTCGTCTTTTTCAATCACCAGAAATCCACCCACTTAATAATTCTGGCAATAATATTCATTATCTTTTCGATATTATTTACCAATGTAAGGGCCTACTACGAAGACAAATTCAAACTTGAGCAAGGTACACACGCAATTTACGACATCATTGTCATAATCATGATGTTCGTCTCTTCTGATTCGGCACTGCAAACATTCGGATTTTTGGGTAGCAGTGGCTGGGTAACTCTAGCAGCGATCTTGATCGCCTACACAGTTCTTTCAATGCTGTTATTAATTAGAAAACAGCAGATTAACAATAGAAGCCTGCAAACACTTGTCGTTGGTGCTTTATTATTAATTGCATTTCTATTAGTACTTCAGTCATTTAGATTTAATAACTTTGCAGTTGCCTTGTTATCCACATTACTATTCTATTTCGTTGTAGCTGTATTCCACCATCAGCAAGTAAGTTCGCTGAGCAAGGCAATTATCGGAGAATATTTTGTAGTATTTTTAATCTTTATCGTTTTAATGTATGGAGTAGTTTAATTTTTATTCTTTCTTAATGACTGAAGTAACCTTCTCTACTCGCAATATTTCCCTTTCTTCTGCCCAGCAAAAGCATATCATTAAAAAAATTGGCAAGCATAAAAAGCTCCTAGACAAAGCTACCTCAATTTCTGTTGTTG
>JYPD01000029.1 GCA_001567305.1 candidate division WS6 bacterium OLB21
AAGTCCGCAGGAAATGTCAGAAAACGTGTGAGCCGCTCTGGACGCGAGGGTATTTTGTGGTACAATATCACCTGAATTCCCGCACTAAGGGTTAATAATTTTTTACGCATCTGGAATGGCGAAGAAAGGCAACCGGATACTGATAAAACTCGTAAACAAGAAGACTGGCACGTTTTATGTGACGAGTAAGAACCGGATCAACACCAACGATAAAATCGCAATGACCAAGTTTGACCCCAAGACGGGCAAACACGAGAAGTTTGAAGAGACCAAGATCAAATAAGCTCATAGAGCCATGGTGTCAATGGTAGCACGGCGGTCTCCAAAACCGTTGGTAGTGGTTCGAATCCACTTGGCTCTGCCATAGTGGAATAATATTGTAGAGTATCAAAATGAAAAAAATATTAGGTGTACCAAAATCTATAGCGAACTTCTTGCAGGAAGTCATACAAGAAATAAAACTTGTAGAATTTCCATCTAGATCAGAAGTTGTTCGTAAAACAGCAATAGTTTTTGCTGTATCAATTACGATGGGAATTATTCTCTTAGGTCTTGATACTCTACTCGTTGCTATTCGCAACTATCTAACTAGTTTAACCATTTAATTATGGCAACTGCAAAAAAAGAAAAACAAACTGTTAAAGAGAAACAAAGCGTTAAAGAAGAACCTGTTAAGGTGGTCAATGACTCACATAAATGGTATGTGATCAATTCTTACGCCGGACACGAAAAAAAAAGTTTCTAACCAAATCATGCAAAGAGTAAAGGCTAATAATCTTGAAGACCAAATTTCCGAGGTTGTAGTGCCTACACAAGAGAAAATCGAAGTTCGCGAAGGAAAAAAACGAACAGTACAAGAAAAATTCCTACCAGGATATGTTCTGGTAAAAATGGAAATGAACGAAAACACCTGGCAAGTAATAAGAAACACAGAAGGTGTAACCGGTTTTGTCGGAACAGGAAAAAAACCGACGCCTCTAAACCCGGAAGAAGCAAAAAGAATTCTTGCCTACATGGATGTTGAACAGCCTGCATTCCAAACCAGCTTTGCTGTTGGAGATGCTGTAAAAGTAGTAGATGGGCCGTTTACGGACTTTGTAGGAAGTATTTCAGAAATAAATACCGACAAAGGCCAAGTAAAAGTTCTTTTGTCTGTGTTTGGCAGAGAAACACCTGTGATTCTTGATTTTCTTCAAATAACCAGACTTTAATCAATCAAAATATACGAGCTATGGCAAAAAAAGCAAAACCAATTAAAGTAACAATGAAACTCGAAATTGAGGCCGGTAAGGCTACCCCTGCTCCACCAATCGGACCAGCCCTTGGTCAACATGGAGTAAATATCGGAGAGTTTGTTACAAAGTACAACGACATGACCCGCGAAATGATGGGAGATGTTATTCCCTGTATTTTGACAGTTTATGAGGACAGATCGTTCGACATTACCTTAAAAACACCACCTGTTGCCAGTTTAATTAAGAAAGCAGCAGGTATTCCAAAAGGTTCAGCAACACCAAATACAAATAAGAAAGGGAAAATTACTCCCAAACAGGTTAGAGAAATTGCCGAAAGAAAACTCAACGATTTAAATACAAACAATATTGAATCAGCAATCAAGATAGTCATGGGAACAGCTAAATCTTTAGGTGTAGAAATTAGTAGTTAATAAATAATTAGTAATTATCAGAAATGAAAAGATCAAAAAAATATACTGCAGTCGCCAAGCTCATTAAAAAAAATACAAACTATAAAACCCTAGAAGCAGCAGATCTTGTTGGAAAGCTTTCAACAACAAAGTTTGCTGGGGCTGTAGAGCTTGCAATTCAATTAAAACTAACAGAGAAACAGAAGAAAGAAACAATCAGAGGCACCTATTCTCTTCCAAATAAATTCGGTAAAGAGGTAAAAGTATTACTATTTGCAGACTCTGGCTTCAGCGCAAGCAATACAAATGCAGACATCGTCGGAGGAGAAGAACTTATTGCTGACATAGAATCAGGGAAACTAGAGTTTGACGCAGTAGTCGCTACTCCAGCAATGATGCCTAAAATTGCCAAACTTGGTAGAACACTTGGAAGCAAAGGCTTAATGCCTAATCCTAAGAACGGAACAGTCACAGAAGATCCTAAAGCGGCTATAGAAAAATTAAAGTCCGGACAACGAAACTTTAAACTAACAGATGCTGGTAGAATAACAGTGGTGGTTGCAAAATCTGACATGAAGGCTGAACAGATAGCAGAAAACATCAAGGCTTTTGCACAAATTATTTCGCCAGAGATTGCTAAATTCGGCAATCATTCAATAAAAAAAATAACACTCTGCCCTACAATGGGACCTGCAATATCATTAGATACAGCAGACTTTCTGAATTGACAAAAACTGCCAATTGAGATAGTATTACCATGTAAATCAGAGTTTCTGTCAAAGACAGTAGGCAAATAAATAAGTCCTACCGAGACGGGGATAATTATATTAACTAAAATATAATATGCCGTCAGGCATATTTTTGTTTTATAAACAGATGGCAAAAACAAAAACACAAAAAAAGAACTTGTTGCTGACTATGTTGCCAAACTAGATAAGGTAAACACAATATACTTTGTGAAGCCTTTAGGTTTGGGCGTAAATCAAACAACCCTGCTCAAAAAGGCTCTGTACGGACACAATACAGACTATCATATTGTAAAAAACACATTATTCAAAATTGCTTTAGAGCAAAAAGGACTTCCTGTTCCCTCCTCTTTAGATAACGGCGAAAATGCTGTTGTATTCTGTTCCGACGAAGTTAGCGAGATTGCAAAATTAATCAAAGAACACGCCAAAGAAACAGAGAAACTCTCAATTCTAGGCGGTATCTTAAATGGTGAACTAATCTCAGGTGATCAAGTAGAAGCACTTGCAAGTCTTCCATCCAAGGATCAACTACTTGGTCAGTTGCTTAGCGTATTTAACGGACCTATGCGTGGACTCGTTACTGTATTATCGGGCAATATGCGCGAATTTGTGCAAGTATTGTCTGCAATTCAGGATAAAAAGTCCGAAGCATAATTTTAATTAAATTATTTATTTATCAATATCAAAATGGCAGACGAAACAAAATCAGTAGAACTTACTGGTGATGCAAAGAAAATTGCAGATATGCTCGAAAAAAATGACTGTTCTTGAGGTATCAGAACTTGTCAAAGCTCTAGAAGAGAAATTCGGCGTATCAGCAGCATCTCCAGCTGCAGTAATGGCAGTAGCTCCTGCAGGAGATGCTGGCGCAGCAGCAGAAGAGAAAGATTCTTTTGATGTCGAGCTTGCAGAAGCTGGCGGAAATAAGATCTCAGTCATTAAAGTTGTAAAGAATGCAACTGGACTTGGACTTAAAGAAGCTAAAGATCTTGTAGAAAGCGCACCAAAAATGGTAAAAGAAAGGTCTTAAAAAAGAAGAAGCAGAAGCTCTTAAGAAAGAACTAGAAGAAGCTGGCGCAAAAGTAAATCTTAAATAAGATTTGTTATAGTTAGCTATGAGCGGGTTCGGATAAATCCGAACCCGCTTTATTATTTGGACTTTTCGCTAGTCAGCAAGTATAATTCAGGTGCATTTTGATTTTAAGTTAGGGAACAATTTATGCAGGATTTTCTTCTTTCAGCTTCCGTCGAACCGTTGGTAATTATCCTGCTCTTCACCTTACCAATAGCAGTTACCATCATTGGTATCACAAAACACATTATTGGACTAAAGTCCTTAAGCGTATTCATTAGTCTGGCGATGATTTTTGTCTTCTTTGAATTTGCAACAGATACAACAACAAACACCATTGATATCCAGGCTGGGCTTAGATATGGATTGGTACTATTCTTTTTGACTTTTATATTGGCAACTGTCGCTTATGGAATAATCAAATCTCTTGCCCTACACTATTATCCAAAACTCGCTCTAGTAATATCTTTTGTTTCTTTTGGTTACTTGGCAATCTTATTCCTTGCAGATTATTTCAATGTAATGTCTCTGATCAATTTCAATTTGTTTGCTTTACTTCTTTCTGCCCTAATTTCTGAAAGAATTATGAACCTGCTTGCCAGAAAGCCTTTTAAAACTGCGGTTATGGCAATGCTTGAAAGTACAGTTACAGCATCGCTTTGTTTTATTGTAATTGCTCTTCCTTCTGTTCAAAGCTTCATCATCAATTATCCTTTATCTCTAATCCTGCTCTTCCCTATCAACTATTTTGTTGGAAGATTCACAGGTCTTAGAATCAGAGAATATATTCGTTTTCGCGATATATTAAATGAAGACCAATAGATTCAATGGGAATCTTAACCATTTACAAAAATCGAAAGAAAGTCCTCGGATTAAATGAAAGATCTTTAAACTATATCCGCAGATATAACAAGAAGAAGGCCGTCGAAATTGCTGATGATAAACTCCTAACAAAAAAAAGTACTTAACAAAGCAGACATACCTACTCCTGCACTAATAGCAACTATAGAAAACTCAGCTGATCTTGAATCTTTCAACTGGGATAGTCTTCCTCCAAGTTTTGTAATGAAACCAGTACAAGGTTTAGAAGGTGGAGGAATTGAGATACTCTACAATCGCGACAAAAACGGAGAATGGATAAAGGCCGACAGAGAAAGAGTTAGTATCGCAAAGTTGAGAATGAAAGCTAAAAGCATCCTTGACGGCAGATTTTCATTGCATAATGCACCAGACAGAATCATGTTTGAAGAAAGAATCAAACCGCATAAATCTTTTAAGTACTATACATACAAAGGAACCCCAGATGTTCGTGTGATTGTTTTCAATAATGTTCCTATTATGGCCATGTTAAGGCTACCTACCAGAGAATCAGAGGGTAAGGCTAATCTGGATAAGGGCGCCCTCGGTTTAGGCATAGATATGGCAAAAGGAGCTACAACTTATGCAATTTCTGGAAAAAGTGGCAATATCGAAATGATCCCCGGCACAAAACTTCGAGTCGGAGGTTTGAAAATCCCCTTCTGGAATCAAATACTTGAGAATGCAATTAAAGCTCAAAAGGCAACCAACCTAAATTTTGCCGGTATTGATTTTCTAATAGACAGAGAAAATGGTCCTGTCATTGTTGAAATGAATGCTAGACCAGGGTTATCAATACAGCTCGCCAATGAAGACGGTATGCGCTGGAGACTTAAAAAGGCCGCTTTTCTTAAAGTGAAAACTGCAGAAAAAGGTATTAGACTTGCCAAAGACCTATTTGGAGGAGAGATCGACGAAGAGATTGCCTCAATTTCTGGTAAGCAGGTTATCGGCATTTACGAAAACATTAAGCTTATTGGCAAAGACATGAAAGAAGTTCTAGCCAAAGCCAAAATTGATACGGGAGCAGACAGTTCGTCAATCGATATAGCAGTTGCAACAAAGCTTGGTTTTGGAGACCTGATTAATGAATGGGCTGCAATTAAAATCGACCAGAATATTTCTAGGGATGATTGGTTGAAGATGGAGGCAGAATTAAAGGCAAAATACCTAAACAAGTTTGAAGACCTGGTTAACTTAGACTATGTTAGATCATCCCACGGTGCAAGTATTCGTATATATGTACGCATAACTATGCAAATACAAGAAACAAAGTTTGAAACAATAGCCTCGATATACGATAGAAGTAAGCTCACCTATCCCGTTATAGTGGGGAGGAAATCTCTAACTAGGTTCTTAGTTGATCCAAGCCAAAGAAAGTCACAAAATAAATGCTTTCCAAAGATACATTTCCAAAAGTCTTAGTTACAGGAACCAAAGGTAAAACCAGCATTGTCCATCTGATTTCGACGATTCTTAGATCCACAAGAAATAATATTCTTAGAGTTGATACGGGTGGTTCTTATCTTAATGAAAAGCAAATAACAAGCTACGATGACTCTGTCAGGAATTTTGGAAAATCTCCTAATGTCAGACCAGGCAGATACCTTTACTGGCACTTAAAAAATCTACCCTCAAACGAAATCAATACTTTTATGACTGTTCTCGAAGGGGCTTTGAGCTGTTCACATGAAGGTACTGGGCTTGAAGAATATGGAGGCCATGATATAGGAATCCTATCAAATATCTTTCGCGATCATATAAATTTTGAAACTATAAAAAACGAAGATGATATTTATGACAGGAAATCATTTGTGTTCAAACAGATTTGTAGTAATGGATTATTCATCACTACACTCGACAACAAATACAATCTCCGCGCTTTAAACGAAAGCACTCTACAAGAAAAATCAATTCGTAAAATTGCAATCAGTATTGACATAAAACCTGAACAAGTCCATGAAACTATGCATAAATATAACCTTGAAGACATACTATATTTAGATAATGGCGAAGCAAAGAGTGAAAGAAAAGGCAAGATATTTAAATTAACTGATTATCCTTACTATCTTGACGGTTTTGGAACGGCTATGCTTACAAACGCCTTGATCGCTTCAGCTGCCTGTCTAGAATACCTCAATCCTAAAACAATAGAGGAGGTGCTTACTTCTTATAGAATCCCCAAGGAATATGGCAGAATGCTTGTCTATAAGAGAGGAGAACAACACATAGTTCTTGATTATGCACATGAGATTGAATCACTAAAGATCGTTACTGAGACATTCAGAAAATATTACAAAAAAGATCCATACATCATTACGAGAGTGGCTTCAGATAGAAAAGATGGATTTCTGAAAGAGTTTGCAGATAAGCTCAGCTTATTGGAAAACATAAAGGGACTTACAATCTACGATAGAATTGATGGTATCAATTCCAAGATGTATCGTGTTGGAAAACTTAAACGCGAGATTGGAGAGAGCTCAGGACTAATTTACAAAAGACTGAAGAATAATAATCCTCTCTATCCCATAAAATGGATACTGAATGAACAAGATGCTCTATCTGATGCTTGTGCAAACGATCAGAAACTAATCATTCTAATACATTCGAATCTGGACAAGTCAATCAAACTACTCGAACAAAATGGTTTTGTACGAGATAAATAAGAGTTTAAATAATATTATGCATACAAAGAAACTATTCGATGCAAAAGAGGTATTATTTTTGCAGGATCCGAAATATCAGGACACAGAGAATATTTTAAACAGACTTGTCCCAGGATACAATAAAATATCGTTAACAGAATTATTCATTTCTCCAGATAAGCTATATAAACCCAATGGTGAGTCGTTAAGCCTCGAAGAAATCAAACTTATCATATTTGCTCCCGGGCTCAATTATACTTATAAGCATTCATTAATAAAAGTTCTTAAACATCATTACCCAGAAATTCTATTACGGAATATTGATACTGTACCTTATTCAAACTGGCACTGGGAGAACAAATTTGAGCTTTTTTCGGCGCTCATTCACAAATCCGTAGAAACAGTAAAGCTTCCTCAAACTTATGTCATAAATCCTCAAGCAAGTAAAGAAATAACCCAGCAATTTAGAGAAAGTGTGATGCCTAACTTTCCATTTGTACTGAAAGCAGCACTTGGAAGCCAAGGGAAGAGTGTAAAAAAGATAAACAATGCTCCAGAGTTTAATATTTTTCTCGATTCAATCCTCAATATTGAGGGTTTTGATTCTAAGAGAAATTATTATCTGATGCAGGAAATGATCTATTCTCCTATGAGATCGGATTATCGAATAATTGCAATACAAGGGAAGATAATTGGGGGAATGGAAAGAATCTCAAATAAAAAAAGACGAATTTAGAACTAACTTCTCGTTAGGAGGAGATATAAGAAAGATGGAATCAATTCCAGAAGATATAGAAGATGCAGTGAAGGAAATCTATGAAAAAACACGGCTAACAACAATAGGATTCGACTTTATTCGAGACAATAATAGCGATCTTTATTTACTCGAAATAACAACGGCCCCTCAGAGAGATGGTTTTAACAGCTTACATGGGTTTGATGCTCTAGAAATAAAGTTGCTCAAGCTTCTAGAAAGAGACCAACTTAGAACAATCAACTACCCCGTAAACTTCTCTTGATAACATCAAGATGTTCTAATGATTCACTTACACCATTAACGACTGTATGCAGAGGGTTATCAACTACATGTGCTGGTACACCTGTAGCCTTAGTGAATAGCTCATCAATGTTTCTGATCAAAGCAGTACCTCCGGATAACACCATTCCCCTATCTATTATGTCTGAAGATAATTCTGGTGGAGTCTTTTCGAGGACATTCTTAATTGAACCTATGATTTGATTAAGTACAACTTTAATCGAATCAACAATATCGTTGGAATTCACAACAACCGAAATAGGCATACCCGATGTTGCATCACGACCTCTGACTTCCATCTCTAAAGGCGTATCAAGTAAAGTTGCACTTCCAATTTCAATTTTGATTTTTTCAGCCATTTGCTCTCCAACTAGAATATTGTGCCTTCTGCGCATATGGTTTGCGATTGCATCATTTACTGCATCTCCAGCGATTCTTTTAGACTCAAAAGTGACAATTCCGTTCATAGATATAACAGCGATTTCCGAAGTGCCCCCGCCCATATTAACAATCATGTTTCCTGCCGAAGTGCTGATAGGGAGTTTTGCACCTATTGCAGCCGCAATCGGCTCAGGGATCAAATAGATTTTTCCTGCACCTGCCGATGCCGCAGCTTCGATGACAGCTCTTTCTTCAACTGATGTAACACCAGCTGGAACACTAATCATAACTTCTGGTTTGAAGAATCGCGTTCTGCCAAGTGCCTTATTCAAGAGATTGCTAATTAATGCTTCTGTGAGTTTATAACTTGCGATAACACCCTGTCTGATTGGTCTTCTAGCGACGATATTTCCGGGAACCTTTCCCAACATTTCTTTAGCTTCTTCACCAATAGCAAGAACCTGTTTATCATCTAATGAAATTGCCACTACTGTTGGCTCTGAAACAACAACACCCCTACCCTGCACTGCTACAAGCGAATTGGCCGTCCCCAAATCAATAGCTACTTTTTTACCTGCCATAGTTTACTTGGAAGCTTGTCTAATAATTGATATACTCAGTCCCAGAATCATAGTACATGCATGCTAAAAAGTAAATTTCTAACAATCATGGTTGTGCTTGCCGTATTCCTACTGTTTGCAGGAATAGCGGCTATTGCGATTATTATATCACGCGGAGGAACTCTTACTGACTCTGGGCTGGTTCTCGAATCAGGGGTTGTTCGAATACAAACAGATCCTGCTGATTTAATTGCAAATTTCTATCTTAATGATAAAGAAATTAAACTACAAGACAAGCGCATAAACGGTCTACTAGCTGGGGAATACACAATCCGTATTGAGGCAGAAGGTTATTCGTCTTGGGAAAAAACCATTAAAGTTGACTCGGGAATAGTTTTAGACATCAGCGCAAAACTCTATCCCGTTGAACTTGCTCTTTCACAGCTTACAAATACCAATATTGATCGAGCATTCTTCTCTGAATCGGGAGAATATGTATATTATACGGTTACAAATTCCCAGTTTGGTTCAGATATTGGTATCTGGCGCATGAGACTTGCACAGAGCCAATTTATTTTTAGCCCCAATCAAAACCAGCCTGAAAAAATCTCTAATCTAACTCCGGAACTTAAAGATTTATTCTCTGCAGGCTCTTATGAGCTTATTCCAAGCCCAGATAACAATCGTCTAATGATCAAGGACGATAATAACACCATATTTGTATTAAGCATCGCCTCTAATCCATCTGTAAGTCCGACCAACCTAGAAACAACTCTAGGGTTTCGAATTGATCATGCAGCTTGGTTTAACAATTCTGGCTCTATTGTCGTTCGCAGTGGAAAGCTATTAGTTGAATACAATCTTAATAACTCAATTACCACTTTAGTAAACTTTGCAAACGAAGATGATCTTATTTACGCCGCAAACAATTTTGTAGTCTATGTCATAAGAGATAATGCAATTTGGCAGTATCAAAATTCGGTTCTTACACCTCTTAAGCTAGAAAATATTCAGTTACCCGAGCAAATAGATTCTATCTACACACCAACCAATAATAGGCGCTTTCTAGCGCTAAAATCGGGTGAGAATTATTACTATCTTGACTCAGAAAAAAGTCTGCTCTATAAAATCGAAGAGCCTGATTTGGAATACTACGCCTTTTCTCAAGACGGCAGAGCCCTATTGTTTAAGAACAATGATTTACTGCTTGCTTTCAGTGTAAGAGAAATTATTGCTCTAAATACAATTGAAACCAAACTTATCAATACAGAACTTGCTATTGTTAAAGACAAAGATATTGCGAAATTTGTTCCTCAGTCATCACATTTTCTACACTATAAAAATGGTGACGATCATGTGATTACAGTTACAGAAAAAAACGGATCGAATCAGATCACATTGCTAAATAATGCAGGAATAAAAAATTCAGACTTCGGATTTGACTCAACTGGAAACAGATTCATTGTTTTACTTCAAGATGAATCTGCAGATATTGAGAATGCAAGTTCCAACTTGTATACGATTAACCTTGAGAAGCCTTAAGGAAACATTTTGCACCAGTAGCTCAGACGGATAGAGCAAGGCACTCCTAACGCCTAGGCCGCAGGTTCGACTCCTGCCTGGTGCACCAATAGCATTTCACACTGACGAGATAGTTATTTCTTGCCAAGCCTGCCTTCAACACCTGTGAGTTTTGCGCTATATGTTGAATAATCCATAACCTCAATGTTCTCAAACCATAAGGCCATTTCTTCGTCTGCCTCAGCAACTTCACCGGATGCATGAACTAGGTTATAGAATGGGCGTTTGTGGGCATTTGCAAGTTCTGCGTTATCGATCGAAAAATCTCCTCTTATAGTCCCTGGCAGTGCGTTCGCAGGATTAGTCTCTCCAACAAGTTTTCGACCTATCTTAACTGCTCCAGGACCTTCCCAGACCATAGCTAAAACGGGGCCAAAAGTTAAATATTCTACATTCCACTGTTTTATCAGCTTCCCAATCTCTATCGGATCTTCTGATCCAAGCTCCTTGATTGGATCGATTCCTTTTTCTTTATACTCACTGAGTGTCCTTTCCCCTACTTTTCGATACCACTTTTCTGAGTCTGGATAGTGTGACTTGCCCATGTCTTCTGTTCCTTGAATAAATTCAAGTGCGACAAGCTTCAGACCTATTCGCTCGAACCTCTTAATTATTTCTCCCATAAGCCCCCTGGCAACTCCATCGTGTTTAATAATAATTACTGTCTTTTCCATAATGTCAGTTGATAATAAATTAGGTAAGAGCTTCGTATGAACCGGTGTAATCTAAGCGCTCATAATCGCTTAGATCTTTGTATTTGTCTCCGAACCAATGCTTGATTTCTCTCTTTGCCTCTTCTGCAGAATCTGAACGATGCACCAAGGTTGAGAATACTATTCTTCCTGATTTAACCGCAAATTGAGGAGTATCAAATCCGAAGTCACCTCGAATCGATCCCACATCTGCAACTGTTGGATCTGTCCTACCTACAAGTTTCTCGATCACCTTTACTGCTTGATTGCCTTCCCAGACAGAAATAACGACTGGGCCACTTACAAGATATCGTACTAACGAATCATAGATTTTGTTTCCAATTTCGAGTTTATCGACTGTGCCTAGATCAGTGAGTATTTGTTTGGCATCATTGTTGTAATTATTGTAGGTTTTCTCTCCCATCGTGGTAAGCCATTCTGTAGTTCCGGGATAATTACCTCTGGCTTGTGCTTCTGTCGCCTGAATCATTCTTGCCGCTACAAGTTTGAGACCAATTCTTTCCAGTCGAGAGAATATCTCTCCGACGAGTCCTCTTTTTACGCCATCTGGTTTTATCATTAAAAAAGTTTTCTCAATATTACTGAACTGTTTCTGCGGCATCACAAAAAGGTTAAGATTTAATATAGGGATTAGCTATCGAGATAATACTATCTCTAACTTCTTCTATAGATTTGTCTCCATTTATAACAACCCATTTTCCGAAAATATTGTCGCTGGCCATGTTTTTGAATGCTTTTCGCAGTAACTCCTGTTTTTTTATACTTCCTTCGTATTTATCAAGTCCTTCTGTATGTCCCTCTTCATTAAGCTTTCGCTGCATAGCAATCTTAGGATCAACATCAAGAAAAATTACAAGATCTGGAACAGGAATGCTAAGCAACTTTGCATAATCAAGGGCATCTTCTACTTGTAGAGCCTTCTCCAAAATACATTGATAAGCTATATTTGTGGTGAAGTAGCCATCGGCAATGAAATGCTCAGTTTTGCTTTTAACAGTTTTCTTAATCTTCTCCTTCCATAGAAGCTGATCTAAAGCAAAGGCACTAAATAGCGTCTTAGAGTCGATACTAATTTCGTCATGAATTGCAGGATGAATAACATGGTGATAAATAACACTATCGTGATCTGGGAAACCAACCGTATCGATGATTTGATCAGAGGATAACGCTGCAACAAGTTCTTCTCTTTGCCTTCCCTTGCCTGCACCATCGATGCCTTCGATTACGATAAACATATTGGATTATGAATGATTTAGGCTATTTTAGCAGATAGGAATTCAAGTTCAATGCTTAAACCAGTATTTTTTCCCATCAGAATAAATATGAACGGTGTTATTCTGATCAGTTCTATAAACATCTATGCCTGAGTCTTGCAATCGTTGAAGCACTTCTGGATGCGGATGATTAAATTTATTATTCTTACCTGCGGATATTATTGCAACCTCAGGATTAGTTGACTCGAGGAGCTTATTTGAAGTACTTGTTTTACTACCATGATGAGCAATTTTCAGCACATCAATGTCAGATACCAGTATTTCTGCTTCTATTTTCTCTTCAATATCTCCAGTAAAAAGCATATCGAAATCGTTATAGCGCAATTGAAAAACCAACGAATTATCGTTTGCTGACAATGTGCTTCTATCTAAGCTTTTATCAGGCCAGAGAAAATCAAGAACCGTACAGCATCCAAGAACAATTGATTCTCCTGCAAATTTAGTTGTTGATTTTACATTTGACATGAGCTTTTCAAGAAAAGCGTAAGCTTGAGAAGAAGATTTGTGATCAGAGATTATTAAATTCTTAATCTTGTATCGAGCTAAAACTTCAACAGCTCCGCCAAGATGATCAAGGTCTGGATGAGTTATTACTAGATAATCTATCTCTCTTATCCAAACCGGAAGGATTTGTCCAAGCCTGGATAATACTGATGCGTCGGGACCTCCATCAACAAGAAGATATTTTCCGTCTGCAGACCTGATAAGTATCGAATCTCCTTGTCCAACTTCTAGAACACTAATTTGTAGGATATTTTGCTGTTCGTACTTTAGATAAGGAAAGTTAGTGATTACTAATAACAGAACCATTAGGAGTTTTATCATCGGAAAATTTGTGAAATAAATAAAGAATTACCAAAAACAAGATAAACATCATAGATAAAGTGTCCCTGTTGTCGTTTATTGTAATAACTCCATTCTCAATTGCAGAAAGAGCTTTGACAACTTGTACAAAATATTCCAACACGCTCCATAAGGGGATGTAAATTAATACTACAAATGTTGGTAGAACGAAACTAACTGCTATTGCTGCAATTCCTAACAACATAATTATGGGGATACACCAAGCGATTAATACATTTGCAATCGGACTAAGAAGCGGTATTGAGCCGAATGAATTAAACGATATTGGAAGAGTTGCGAGCGTTGCCGCAACAGTTACAGCAAATTCTGACCTTATATTCTCTCCAAGTAATTTAGGAAGGAAGCGTTTTACAACAGGTTCAAGCAAGATGAGACCAAGCGTTGCCGCAAAGGACAGTTGGAGGCTTAAAGAATAAAGCATTAAGGGATTAATTATTAGCATTGTTATCATTGCTAAAGAAAGCGATGCACTAACCGCCCCTCTTCTGCCGGATAGTTTTCCAAGTAACATTGCATAACCCATGATAGTTGCTCGAAGTGCAGGAAGATTGTCTACACCAACTAATACTAAAAATGTGCTTACCAGAATGATTGATGCATATAATAAATGCTTTCTATTAAACACACCAGCTAAAGCACAGACAGATGTTATTAACATTGTGACATTAAATCCGGATACAGCAATAACATGAGTTGTTCCAGTTCTTGAGAGGTCGTTTCCGAAACCAAGCATGAATTCTTCTCTTGTACCAATCAGCATACCTATGGCGAGTGCGGCATGAGGTTCGGGTAAATTCGTTTGCATCTGATTTCTAATGTAGTTTCGGAGATCGCGAATCATAACTCGAATATCTGCAGATTCTTGAGGAAAAAGTTTATAATCATGAACATCTGCCAAGGCGAAAACACCCTTGGTCTTAAGGAATAATGGATAGTCAAACTCTTCAAGCTTTTCGGGAGTTTCTAATAACGACCTAAACTCTATTTCTTGATATTGATCAATCTCTGAATATCGACTAAGTCGAATCTGAACTAATCCTCCATTAATGCTAGTTTCTGCTTCATTTAAAGTTTTTACCGAGGTTGGACTTATTAGGGCATACTTAAACCTGCCCTGCTGATAAGGGATTGAGGACACGAAGCCTCTGACAGTCACCTCATTTTCTAAATAATTTGCTATATGCCCTTCTCGGGAATGAATCTGGATAGATTCAGTCAAAGAAATTGAAGTAAGGAAACACAGAAATATAAATATAAAAGAGAATCGAAAATTATTGAATACAAACATACCCATTGAAACCATTGTTATTGCATTAGCCCAATAAACTAAACCCGAAACATGGAGATATATAGTTACAACAATTAAAAGATAGCTGATCGGAAGCGGATACGCTTTTAAATAGCCTCCTAATATAGACAAGCTATAAACTGATTTGGGATTTGAGTTTCTCGAAAGTTGCATTGCCAATACCTGATACATTTAACAAGTCTTCAAGAGTTTTGTATGGTCTGGAATCGATTATTTTTTGAGCTGTGGAAGGCCCTACCCCGCTTAATGTTTGCAATTCTTGCATTGACGCTGTATTAATCGAAACAGCAGTAGCGGAAGTTGTGCTATTGGTTGAGCTGGTTTGAGTTTTTGCAGGAACGAATAATTTATAACCAGGTTCAGAAACTGCTGAGAGTTTTACATCTTTGTGAACAAACTTCATATCTGCTTCTGGATGAAGCCCTCCTGCTAATTGGATAAGCTCAATAACTAAGAGGTCTTTAGATAGTTCGTATACACCAGGATTATTAACATAACCTGTTATTTCGACAAAATAGGAGCTATTGATAACATTATCGCTAACGGCTTCTTCTGCAATCTGCTGCTGTTCGATAGCAACAGAACCCTGAAAATCTGAATTTTGATGGATTACAAAGACAGCAATAACTACTATAACTGACAATATTGCTATCTGACTTTTGTATTTGTTGGCGAAGATTTTTATCTGTTCAAGTATTTCCATAGGCAAATACTAAAACAGATTTATGAATTGATTATTAACGATCTCGTATTTCTAACTCAATCTCATTAATTACTATTGTCTGGACTGGTCTTGAGAAAGTACTTAGTGGATTGTCAATTTCAATTTTTGACATATCGTTGATTAAGGATGAGTTCTGCACAACTTCGCCAAATACTGTATGACGGCCTCAAGATATGCAACTCTTGGATCTGTCGACTCACCAAGCACAATAAAAAATTGACTGCCGATCTTGTTCGGTCCAGCAGCCGCCATTGCTACACGATACTTGGCTATTCTCTTAGAAACTAACCCCTCGGTACTTGAATACCCTTCTACAGTAAGCTCTTGCCTTAGATCGCTCGCATAATTAAGACTATCCCAGTTTATTTCATGGTTGATCGTATAACCAGGACCTCCGAACTGATCGTCTTCGTTATTATTATTCAGCGTATTAGGGCTTCCTCCTTGGATAAGCACATTCGGGATGAGTCGATGAAAGGTAAGTCCATTATAGAAATCATTTGATGTCAGATAGAGGAAATTTTTTGACAGTGTTTGGAGCAGAATCTTCGAATAGGTCGATTGTAAAATCGCCTAAGTTCGTTTTAATAATTACTCGATAATCTTTTGTCGGATCAAGGTCTGAGTTGACAATAAGTTCAGTAGGAGTTGGGGTTACAATCGCTTGTCTACCAAATCCGAAATCACTTAAGTTAACCGCTGTAAAATAGTTACTCATGATATAAAACAGCACAAACATCAACACTATTGTGCCAAGAATGCTCAACCAGAAGGCTCGATTATCTTTAAACATATAAAATATTTTCTAAGTAACAATATTCAAAATTTTATCTTGGACATAAATAACTTTTCTAATAGGTTTTTCGGCTATATGTTTCTGAATTGATTTAAGTGCGAGAGCCTTTGCCTCGACATCCGCTTGACCAGTTCCAGAACTTAAATTAAGTGTGTCTCTAAGTTTACCATTGACCTGAATGGCAATTGTAACTTCTTCTTCGAATAATAATTTTGAATCAAAACTTGGCCATCTCTGAAGATGGATCGATCCATTTGAATCGATATTGCTCCAGATTTCTTCGGTTAAAAATGGCGCATATGGAGCCAGCAACAGTAGGTAAGCCTTCCAATCCTCAAGAGAAACAGACTCTTTATTGTCTTCGAATATGTTTAGCTGCTTCATGAAGTCTGCGATGGCAACATTAAATCTCATTTCTTCGGTAGACTTAGTGATTCTGGAAATTAGTTTATGCATATTGTTGCTAAGTCCTTTATCCGAGAATTTAACTTTTGAGAAATCGTTAACTCTTTGCAAGAACCTTCTAACACCCTGAACCGCATTGTCATTCCAGGACTTATCTTGCTCTAGTGGTCCCATAAACATTTCGTACATTCGAGTCGTATCTGCGCCATATTTTTCAATAACATCAAGAGGATTGATTACATTACCCCAGCGTTTGCTCATCTTTCTGCCGTCTTCTCCATGGATTAAACCCTGATGACGGTGGAAAATGAAAGGTTCGTCAAACTTAATATATCCGGCATCAAATAGTACCTTAGTAAAGAACCTTGAATACAACAAATGCCCATTTACATGTTCTGGGCCTCCGATATAGAAGTCTACCGGCATCCAGGTATTTAGCGCTTCTTTAGAAGCAAATTCGTTTTCGTTGTGAGGATCGATGTACCTAAGGTAGTACCAACTCGAACACATGAATGTATCAAGGGTATCGACTTCCCTTTTCCAACCTTTTCCGTATTTCCTTTCAACGCCTTTCTGGAATTCCGCAGAATATGTCAGAGGTGACTGTCCTGTTGGCACGAATTCAACATCGTCTGGTAATAATACAGGTAGATCTTCAAGCTTTAATGGGTGAATTTCACCTTGCGGATCATAAACAACTGGAATTGGAGCGCCCCAGAATCTTTGTCTTGATACAGACCAATCTCGCAATTTATATGCAGTTTTTGCATAACCAGTACCAGACTTTGTAAGCTTTTCAAGGATTGCAGGCCTTGCTTCAGCAAAACTAAGCCCATCAAATTCGTCTGAATTTGCAATGCTATATTTTTCGAGATTCGATTTTATCTCTTGTGAATAGCTAACATACTCTTGTTCCTTTGTCAGATACTTAATTTCAAGATCATGCTTGTTCGCAAATTCGTAATCTCGATCATCATGCCCCGGGACAGCCATAATCGCTCCCGATCCGTACTCAACCAGCACATAATCTGCAACAAATACAGGAATCTTTGATCCATTGATTGGATTAATGGCATTAATTCCTTCAAGTTTTAATCCTGACTTATCTTTATTCTGCTGTCTTTCGAGTTCTGTTTTATTGCGTGCTTTCTTTATGAAAGATTCGACATCCTTACTATTTTCTAATTGCTTCAGAACCTGATCTATGAGCTTATGTTCCGGTGCAATCGCCATAAATGTTACTCCATAGATTGTGTCGTGAGCTGTAGTGAAAACTTCGAGTTCTTTAATCTCTCCAAGATTACCCTCCAAAGGGAATTTAACCACTGCCCCTTCTGATTTCCCAATCCAATCTCTTTGTCTTTTTATTGTTTCTTCTGGCCAATCTACCTTATCTAAATCTGTGTGCAACCTTTCGGCATAGTCGGTGATCTTCAGATACCACTGTTCCATCTCTCTAAGTTCTACTTCAGAACCACATCTTTCGCATAATCCATCTTCTACCTGTTCATTGGCAAGAACCGTTTTATCTTGATCACACCAATTAACAATTTGCTTCTTTCTGTATGCCAACCCTCTTTCTAGCATCAATAAAAAGAACCACTGCGTGAACTTATAATAGTCTGGATTATGGCTTCCAACTTCTCTATCCCAATCTAAACTTAGTCCGAGTGATTTAATTTGTTCACGAAAATTATTGATTGCCTGATCGGTGCTTTGGGCGTGGGTGAATATTGGGTTTTAATTGCATAATTTTCTGCCGGCAAACCAAACGAGTCCCAGCCAATAACCTGAAGCACATCGAATCCTGACATTCTTTTGTATCGTGCGAATATATCGCAAGCTGTATAACCTTCTGCATGACCGACATGCAACCCTGACCCAGAAGGGTATGGTAATTGTGGAAGAATATAGTATTTCTTGCTGGGATCAGGTTTCTCTTTTGCCTTATAGATCTTGCTTTCCTCCCAGTTATTACGCCACTTTTTTCTCGATCTTTTTTATGATCAAATTTTTGCATATTAAAGTTACTTGAAAACTACTCACAATTATACTTGATTTGTTATGCAATTACAGTTTCACAGAGAGAATAATTGTCGACACGAAAAGAATAAATATCCTTCTCAATGATCGTAATATCTTATAGTATTTCAGTACCGAACATCTAACGAACCTATATTTACAATAGAGTTTGCTTATTTAGCTCCTGAGCTCTTTTTTTCTACTATTCTTGAGTAATCAGTCATTATTATTGCTAAACTGTATTAAAGAGTGTTTTAGAACGATTTTTTAGAAATGCCAACGAAAAGTAAAGCGACAGAATCGATTACTAGACAGAAGTCTCTCACCAAGAGATATCTGGATAAACGCAGAATCGGAACTGCAATAGAAACCAAAGAACCTATTCTTGTTGAAACCGAAAGAGAAGAAATCAGCTATAGCATTCCTGAAGAAATAGAATCTATCACCGAAGATACTTACGAGATAAATGGCAAGGATCGAAACCTTGAAAGCACAGAAGTTACCGAACCTAAGACTCCCCTATCTCAATTTAGGATTATAACGATGGTAATCAGTTTTCATGTAGCGTTATTCATATTAATTCTGGGCGCCCAAAGAATGCAGCTAATGGGAGATTTATCGGCACAAACCCTTTCTAATAGTAATAACTTTTATTTCGAACCCGATAGCACCTTAGCCAATCTATCTCGAATTTATAATCTGCCTAAAGAAGAACCAAGAATTTCTATTCCGGAATCACCTATAAACGAGATAACTCCAGAAAATGGGGACTATCTGATCGAATTTACACATAGCGGAAAAATTCTCTTATATCGATCTTCAAAAGATCAGCTAATTGAGATCGAGAACTAGAAGAAATATGGAGTTGGGGGGAATCGAACCCCCGACCTTCGCAATGCGAATGCGATGTTCTACCAGTTGAACTACAACCCCTTTGCTTTAATAGCTAGATTATACAATTTTTACTAGGGAATAATTAAGCTCGCCCATCCTGAATGGTCACGCCAAAACACTATTTATGTGCATAACCTACACAGGAAGCAACTGCATATTGAGTATATTTACTGAACAAGGCGACTGAGCAACTTGTTATACATAGACAAATTTATTTGTACATTTCAAAAAGAGGTTATACAGACAAATTGCTCGTACGAGTTACACAAGATATCATAGAGAATCAATAAACAATCCCTCTTTCTGACTCTGCTTTTCTGACCTCTTCTTCAGTGTACCCAAAATAGTGTGCAATTTCGTGCCATATAACATTGGCTACAAGTTGCCTGAGATGTTCTTCATCTCTAGCATAGTTGACTAATGGTTGTCGAAATAGGGTGATTTTATCTGGAAGCACCATAGAATAAGAACTTGTTCTTTTGGGTAATGGAACTCCTTCGTATAAGCCAAATAACTGCCACTTATGTTTTAGACGCATCTTATTGAATTGATGAGCTGTGGGAAAATCTTCAATTACTAAACTGACATTTTCTAGATGCTCTCGAAAGTCTGCAGGGATTCTGGTAATTCCTTCTTGAACATATTGTTCAAATTGATCTAGTTGCATATTTTTTGAGGAAATGGTGGACCTGACGAGATTCGAACTCGTGACCTCTGCTATGCCATAGCAGCGCTCTACCAACTAAGCTACAGGCCCAAATATCTTGGTAATTTTACAATAAATTGCTTAAATTAGACAACGAAACAGACCGCTTTATTTATGATTACCTTACACGAACATAGGACTCGGGATTAACCCTTACGCCATTGACGACTACCTCGAAATGCAGATGCGTACCTGTGCAGTAACCTGTGCATCCCATATACAAGATTGACTGACCCGCAGTTACTGTATCACCCGTGCTGACACCGAATTGTCTTGTACCGTGATAATACCTTGTCCAAACTCCTCCACCGTGATCAATTACAACATGAAAACCTTCTCCGGCATAGCCCCAACCTGCTCGCAACACTCTACCGTTACCTGCGGCATTGATCCAGCATCCACCGGCCTTGGCAAGGTCGACTCCACCATGCCACGGCGAGAAACCACGAATATATACATAACCTGGACAATTACTTAAAGGGTTAATGAATGTTCCAGAAGGAACGACTACAGCTCCACCCGTAGCAGGTCTAGGAGCAGCTGCATATGTTCTTGCAACAGGAGCTGCAGTTGGCAAAGGAATTTCTCCGCCAGGGATGAATAACTCCATACCTTCTGTTAATACTGGATTCTGAGGATCAATAATGTTGCTATTTAAGTCAATAATATCTGCAACATTACCTTTGTTTCTTTGGGCAATTCTTTCAAGTGTATCGCCCTTTTTCACCTGCACAAAGGCTCCATCAATACCAGGGATCCTAAGGATTTGTCCTACGCGGATTGTATCTGTGGACATACTGTTCGCCCATCGTATTGTAGAAGATTTGATTCCGTATTTTTCTGCTATTTCGGATAATGTCTCACCCTGCTCAACCTTGTGTTTATAAACCGGGTAATCTGGTTGATTAGCGCTGGCTATAAATATGGTTTCTGCAGTTCCGGATTGAAAAATCACATCTTGTCTACCAATTATTCCGGAATTGGATTCAAGAGAACTTGATGCCGATATTATATTGAGTCGGGTTGATATTCCGGAAAGGACTGCAATTATTGTGACCAGAGAAACGACAAAATGAAATGAGCTTCTATATAGAGAACTTCTGCCCCAAAACATTCTTTGCACTGCCCAGGCCTTAACACCTGCACCAGCAGAAATAACGACCTCGAGAAATGCACTGGAAAAAACAACAGTTTGTCTAAAGCGTAGAACTAAATACTTACTGAATACTTCAGAAAATTCACGCACTACCATTTTATCTTTCTGGTCTCTTTGCTTTGGCGAAACATAGAATCGCTGATTTGTTCCTAAAGCCATATCGAATTGTTTTGGAAACTAAGAGTTTAAATCAGACAGTATAATATTTTACCATAACTAGCAGAGGTTGGTAGAAAACGAATATGCGAGGCCTTTAGGCCTCGCACATAATAGTTCACAAATTCTACATATCTTCGTGTAAAGTTGCCAAGAACTCTTTGTTGTTCTTTGTCTTCTTAATCCTTTCTAGGAGTAAGGCCGTTGCATCTTCATCTTTTAACGCATCTAACATTCTTCTTACTCTCCATGAGCTGTTTAAGACATCTGGAGCAAGAAGTCTATCGTCATTTCTGGTGCTTGAAGCCTTTACATCGATTGCTGGATAATAGCGTTTTTGTGCAAGCTTTCTGTCGAGTTTAAGTTCCATGTTTCCAGTTCCTTTAAACTCTTCAAAAATAACTTCATCCATTCTGCTTCCAGTTTCTACTAGTGCTGTTGCAATAATTGTAAGGCTTCCGCCGTCTTCAAAGTTTCTGGCAGCTCCAAAAAACTTTTTGGGAGGATAAATTGCAACTGGATCGAATCCTCCAGACAGGGTTCTGCCAGATGGAGGTGCAGTTATATTGTAAGCTCTGGCAAGTCTGGTAATACTATCCATAAGAATAACAACATCTCTACCCGACTCAACCAGTCTTTTTGCTCGTTCTATAGCCATTTCTGCCAATCTAGTATGAATCTCGGGAGGTTCATCAAAGTTAGCAGCCACAACTTCTCCGTCGACTGAACGCTCCATATCTGTAACCTCTTCTGGTCTTTCACCAATCAAGACAACCATAAGATGAACATCCGGATGGTTAACACTGATTCCATGAGCAATCTCTTTAAGCAACCATGTTTTACCAACTTTTGGTGGAGCAACAATCATACCTCTTTGGCCTTTACCGATTGGAGATAAGATATCAATCACCCTATTAGATAAATATTGAGGTTCAGTTTCTAGTTTTAATTGTTCGTTTGGAAATATTGGTGTGAGCTTATTAAATGTTGGTCTTGAAAGAGCAGCATCTGGACTTGCGTTGTTAATTGCTTCGATACGCAACATACTTAGATAACGCTCACCTTCTTTTGGTGCTCTGGCCTGTCCAGAAATAAAGTCTCCAGGTCGCAGATTAAACCTTTTTATTTGTGAACCGGACACATACACATCGTTTGCCCCAGGTAATAGTTTTAGGGAACGAAGAACTCCGTGACTTCCATCGTTAATAATTTCTAGGACTCCTTCGGCAAAGATATTTCCACCTCTTCTGGTTTGCTCTTCAAGAATCTTTATAATAAGTTCTGACTTTCCATAATCTGACATTCCTTTAATCTCTAGGTTATTTGCCAGTTTTCGCAAGTCTGCAAGCGACTTTTCGTCTAGCTCTTTTAGCGTCATTGCTTTAGCTATTGAATCTGGTTTTGTTCTGGTGTTTGTGCTTGAGGGTGGTTGTTGAATCTGTGTAACTATTGGTTTTTTTGGATTTGCCACAACTTGTGCTTCGTCTGTTTTAACAACAGCAAGCTCTTTCTTTTTTAACGGCCTAATTGCCTTGGCTACTTTTTCTGCCATGTGATTTGGATATTAATTAAATAGAGAAATAACGACATTACTAAAAAAACGATTTTATTGTATGCGGGAATCGTTACTAATACCTTGAGGTAAGATTTTCTTGTCAGAACAAGTATAAAATCAGATAAGTCAGCTTGTCAAGATACCAGTGAAAACGAATCGCTGCGGCCTTTAATAAGGAAGGGATCGGTACTGCCCCAACCGACCCCTATGACAACCCCCGATAACGGATGCATACATAGAATTCTGTTGGTACAGGTGTGTCCAAGAGCCCAGTTGTAAAACCTCTATCGAGGTATGTACGCGAACCAGACCCTGGGACACACCTGCAATTTAGTATCAGACACTAAATTACAGATATTGTACCCTATAATAACTATGGTGTCAAGCCTATAGTCGAAATCTTACGGTCAAAAAAAATGATGAACCAGGCTAGTGAGGCACTAAATACTGCTAAACAATGCAGAAATATGATTAGACCCATTTGTTTCTTTAAGGAAATTTGTATAACCAAGTCTTTTCAGTTCTGACTGACGCAATTCGTGCCTTATCGTTTTGCGCACCTCCCCTGTTAAAGAGACTTCTCCGAATGCTACCACTCTTTTTTTGATGGGTTTATTCTTTAAAGACGATACTATAGCCAGAACAACTGCTAGATCTATAGCTGTGTCTTTTATGCGCATTCCTCCGGCGATATTAACATAAATATCTTTTGTACCAAGATCGACCTTACCATATTTAGTAATAATTGCCGCAAGCAATTCTAGCTTTGACTTAGAGATACCTTCTGCAACCCTTTTTGGCAGACTGAAAGGAGTGTTAACTATTAAAGCCTGAACTTCGATTACAATCGCTCTATTCCCTTCTAGAACTACAGCAGGACAGACACCAACTCTTGGGGCAGAATCAGAATCCAGAAAGAATTTTGATGGGTCGGCAACATCGTGCATACCGTTTTCTGTCATCTCAAAAATACCGATCTCGTTAGTGGAACCGAATCTGTTTTTTAGTGATCGCAAAATTCGGAATCCGTGCTTTTCGTCTCCTTCGAACTGAAGTACTGCATCGACAAGATGCTCTAAAAGTTTGGGGCCAGCGACTGTACCTTGCTTAGTAATATGCCCGACAATCACAACAGCAACACCTGTTTCTTTAGCATAAGTAACGAGTTTTGAGGCAACAGTTCTGATCTGAGCAATACTACCAGGCAAACTTGAATTATCTTGGGAATATAGTGTTTGTATGGAATCCATAATCAACAAGTCTGGCTTGTCGGCTGAAACCTTGTTTAATATTGAATCCACCTCGAATGCAGATACTATACTAAGCTTGCTGTT
The DNA here is from genome assembly GCA_001567305.1 of candidate division WS6 bacterium OLB21. Taxonomy (GTDB): domain Bacteria; phylum Patescibacteriota; class Dojkabacteria; order B142; family OLB20; genus OLB21. Next base: position 24,436 of record JYPD01000029.1, read on the forward strand.
TTGTGACTTTACAACCCGTGAGGCCCTAAGCCCAATTTGACCTACCGACTCTTCTGCAGATACATAGACTGCCTTTTTACCCATAGAATCAAGATTAGCGGCCAACTGAAGAAGTAAGGTAGATTTACCTATACCTGGGTCACCCGAAACAAGAACGACCTCAGCTTCGACAAGACCACCTCCAAGCACTCGATCAAGTTCACTTAGCCCCGTTGGAATTCGTTGAATTTGCGAATTGTTAATATCTGCAAGCGAATGAACAACAACATTTTGGTTATATTCCATCACTTTAGGAAGCGAAACTGTCTCCGAGAATACCCCGTACTCCTTGCAATTAGGGCATTGCCCCATCCATTTACCAGATTCGTAAGCACAATTATTGCAAATATAAATTGAAGTTTTTTTCGCCATGAAGCTATATTAGCATAATACTCTTATCGTTTTCTTAATCTTCGAAGCGAACGATTTCTCCGTCTTTAACGATTCGAACCAACTTAGGTTGCTGATGCCTATCTTTTTTTGTGAACCCATTGGCAATAATCCAATCAGCTAAGGGGTTTTCGATCAATTCTTGCAACTTTCTGCGTAAGTTTCTGGCTCCGTAATCTTTGCTGAAACCTTTTTGAGCGATTAAGGCAACAACACCGGGAGTCGGAACAAGTTGCACTCCTCGTTCGACAAGTCTTTTGTTGGTTTCTTCAAATAGAATTTTTGTTATTTTTTTGCTGTCAGTTTCATCAAGCCCACGAAAGACAATTACATCATCGATTCTATTTAAGAATTCAGGAGGCAGTGTGTCTTTAAGCTCTTCAAGTACCGTTTCTTCTAACCTTTGATAGGCACTATCCATCTCTTTTAAATCTTGGGTTTCGTCTTCGATTCCAAAGCCAAGTAGTGAATCTTTGCCGATTTCGTCGGCACCGATATTGCTTGTTAGAATTATAATTGTATTTTTAAAATTTACCCTTCGACCTTTTCCATCTTGCAGATGGCCTTCTTCAAGAATCTGAAGCAGAATATTTACCATGTCCGGATGAGCCTTTTCAATTTCGTCGAATAAAACAACACTATATGGTCTGCGCTTCACTTTTTCTGTAAGCTGCCCACCTTCTTGGAACCCTACATAACCTGGAGGAGAACCAATTAGTTTACTGATACTGTGTTGCTCCATAAACTCACTCATATCGACCTGTATGAGAGCATCTTCATCACCAAACATAGTCCTGGCAATTTCTTTTGCTGATTCGGTTTTTCCGACACCGGTAGGCCCCAGAAAGAGGAAAGAAGCCATCGGTCTATTGGCATCAGAAATCCCGACCCTTGCCCTTTTAAGAGCTGCTGCCACTTGAGATATTGCCTTATTTTGTCCAATGATCCTTTTGCCAAGATTTTTTTCAAGATCCTGTAGAGATCGAATATCGGTGCTGGTCATAGTTGTAACAGGAACTTTGCTCCACGAGGCAATAACTTTTCTAATATCTTCGGCATTCACAAGTTTTTTTGAGCCGGCTGAAGCGCTTTGTTTGCTATTTCGCTCATTCATCATTTTAATTCTGCGCATAAGCCGTTTTTCTTCTTTGCGGAACTGCGCAGCCTGTTCTAAATCGTTTTCGTCTAAAGCCTTGTTCTTTTTTTCTGTTGTTTCTGCCAGTTGCTGTTTATAGTCAGAAACGCTTGGTCCAAATTTTTCTAGTGCGATTTTTTTTGCAGAAGCTGCCTCGTCGATTACATCTATTGCTTTATCGGGTAAATATTTATTGGTAATGTATCGATCAGATAATATGACAGCCTCTTCAATAGCTTCGTCTGTAATCTTAACCTTATGAAATCTTTCAAATTCAGGTCTTAGCATTTCTAAAACTTTAAGGGCATCGTCCAAACCAATTTCGTTTACGGGCACTGGTTGGAACCGTCTGGCAAGAGCATCATCTTCTTCAAAGTATTTTTGGTATTCGTCCCAGGTTGTAGCTCCAACGACTCTTAAGTCTCCGTTCGTAAGATAGGGCTTAAGAATATTGGCAATATCCATAGAATTGCCCGAACCGGCAGCTCCGGCGCCAACAATCATGTGAATTTCGTCAATGAACATAATAAGATCTTTATCCTGAGCCATTTCGCCGACAATACCAAGAAGCCTTTCTTCAACATCTCCACGGATCTTGCTTCCGGCAATGATAGCTGAAAGGTCGAGTTGAACTACTTTTTTGTTTTTGAATGATCTGGGTACATCTCCCTTGATTATTCTTTGCACCAAACCTTCAACAATTGCTGTTTTGCCAACTCCTGCCTCTCCTACGAGAATTGGGTTATTTTTGGTCCTTCGAGATAGTATATGAATCAATCGTTCAATTTCTTGATCGCGCCCCCATACTTTTAAAAATCTACCTTCGTTGGCTAAATCGTTCATATTGCGGGCAAAGAAACTTAGAGACGATTGCTGTTGATCGTCGTCTTCTGGTTGTTCGATTGCTCTGCTGAATATTCCCGGTTGGTAGATTCCGAAATTAAGAATAGATTGTTTTACAAAATCGAAATTGAATCCCATCTCTGCTAGATCTCTAACAAATTCAAGATCATCTTGTCGCAGAATTGCAAGCAACATATGTTCTGTGCCTACATAAACATGATTAAGTTCGCTTGATAAAAGGAACTGCTTGTTAACAATTGTTTTGCTTCTTCGCCGAAGGCAACTTCGAGATCTGCATTTTGCTGATTATATTGGCCAAGCATTGATTCTTTTGTGGCATCTACATCTACACCTAATTTTTCTAAAAGTCTGGCAGCGATATTGTTGCGATGTTGTAAAATAGAAAGAAAAACATCCATTGCATTTAAATGAGTTGCATTTCTTTTATTTGCCAGTTCAAATGCACCGATAAGTACCTCTGATAGATTGCGACTTATTCTGCCCAGTCCACGAATATTTTGATCTTGAGTTTCGTTATTACCCATATTATTGCTAATTTCTATTTGTTAATTCTAACATGCTAAGACTATATGCTGAAGAAAAAATTAAAAAACGCCCCTAAGATTCTAGGAGCGTTTTTAGGTATGTGCAGCAATTATTTTTTATCGGCTTCAGTTTCGCCGTCTTCGTCGAGATACTCTGATAGTCTAGCCATCTCTGGAGAGACCTTTTCAACAGTATCCTTTTTGACTGGCTCATCGGCATCTTTCTCTTTTACCGGAGCTTCATCTTTTGTGCGCTTGAGACTTAAACCAAGATGTCTTTCTTCTCGGGACATAGAGATTATTTCTAAGTCATAAGTCTGACCAATCTCTACAATCTTTGAAGGATCTTTGACAAGCTTATCTGATAACTCAGAGATGTGGATTAAACCATTCAAACCATCTTCTATACGGACAAATGCACCGTAATCAACGATTTTTGTAATTTCTCCTTTTACTCTCTGACCTACCTTGTACTTGGTGATAATTTCTTCCCAAGGATCTTTTTGAAGGCGTTTTATTGAATAGGCAATTCTTTTACCGCCGTCATCTACCCCAATAAGTTGAACCTTAACTTTATCGCCAACTTTATGGAAATCTGCAGGATTTGTTACTTTATCCCAAGAGATTTCGGATAGGTGGACAAGACCTTCGAGACCGTCTGCGCTCACAAACAGACCAAATGGTGCAATACCGGTGACTTCACCACTGAGGGTGTCTCCGACATTGACCGCTTCAAGAGTTTTTTCTCGCTTTTCGGGGTCTAGATCAGAAGTTACTTGTTTTTCAGAGAAGATCACTCTATTTTTTTCGCGATCAATCTCGATAACTTTAACCTCAATATCTGTACCGATAAGTTCGGCAAGTTTGGATTGAAGCTCTTTTCCGGCTTCTTCTTTACTTGTGTATCCGCCTAGAGGATAAATTCTGGCGTTATCAAGTTGTGAAGTAGGAATAAATCCTCTAAGACCTCCACCGATGTTAACAATAACTCCACCGGTATTAGCCTCTATTACCTGAACAGAAAGTGAGGCATCACTTTCTTGAGCTTTTTGCAGATCGAACCACTTACGAGCAGTGCCTGTTCTTCGAATTGAAAGTTCGATTTGACCTAAGTCGTTTTCTCCTTTGATAACATAGACAAGGATTTCGTCACCGACCTTTTTATCGAACTTTTCTCCTTCGAGTTTCATTTCCTTTCCGGAAACTACCCCTTCGGCTCGTCCTCCGACATCAACAAGAACTTCGCCTTTTGTAATAGAGACGATAATTCCTTTGATAATTTGACCTCTTTCGAAAGTTTTTTGGAGGTTCTTTTAAGACCTTCAAGGTATAACGCTAATTGCTGCTGCAGCTTATTTTGAGCTGTATCTGACATGTTGAAATATAACTATACTTGTGGATTTTTTGTACTAGACAAAAGAAGCATAGCCCTTTCAATGGAGACAATTATAGCACAATATTGCTTCCGAAATAACAAAAGCAGGTGGGATTTTCAAAATTCTCACTAGCCACTTGAACAAAAATATTGAACAGACTGTTTTCAGAGATAACTATCAAACCCTGCAACTTATCCACAATATTTTGCGTATTTAATGATAAGAATCGGGGATTTTACTGCACGGAAGATTCAGAATTATCCATCCTTTTTTGGATCTTCTCTTCTAAATAAGAGATAAGGTCTAACATTCCTTTTTTACTTCGAGGTTGTAAGTTAAGTTTCTCTATTCCTTCTTTGAACTTTTTCAGCGCTTCTTTGGCCAGAAAGAAGTCGGTTCCATAATCTTGGTTTTCTTCACCATAGGTTTCGTTAAGTGCTTCACCGACGATGGCAAGATTGGCGATTCTTTCTTGAGTTGCCGCATCAGGATCGACAAGATTTGCCTGCATTTGTTCAGACAAAGGATCAACAAGAGGCTTGTTAGGATCAATCATTATGCATCGTTAATTAGCTTATTGTACATTATCTTTTAGTAATTGCTAAGAAAAGTCCGTTACACAAACCAAGTTTTTTGCGTATGTACTGATTGTATACTTATGAATTTCTATCATGTTATTGACACAAGCTCCGACAGAAAGAATAAATATTATTTCTGCTCCATCTCCAGAAGCAGGCCTTAATATCCAGTTAGCTCTCACGGATAGACTCATTCAAAACAATTTAAGGATTTCTAACTTGGAGCCTGTGGGCGAAAATCCCGAAACAAATCAACAAATCATTGCAGAAAAAAGATCAATTATTGAAGATTCTTTGACTCAACTAGCCAGAACCTATGGATTAAGTGGAGCAACAATACTCGAGCAATCTGTTAACGAATCAGGTCAAATTGTTTACAGAGTAATGGCGAGATCAAGTCGTGAAGAGATCGGTCCAGCTCCCGAAGGTACAGACAGAGTTGACTTTCAAGTTCAAGAGCTATTAGATCCGATTGTTTATCCATATGCAAGCGAGCTTGCAGCTAAAAATGCAGGCTGCAGGTTGGGTAGAAATACCCAGTAGCATATCAATATCGCGCCTAAGCACAAGAAGAGATACTCTCCTATTATTAGAATCAGACACACTTCTTGAACAAGACGAAGTCGCAGCCATAATCGAGTCCTCTGTCTCAGCAAGAAATACTCTTGCAATAATGGCGTCTGATCTTGAAAACACAACACTAATAGCAGAAGAACGCGCTGAATATTCAGAAGTACGAACAGGTTATACTAGACTATTACGAGAGAATCAAGAATTACAACTTCTTGCAGCAGACGATCGAGACAGGTGGCATACCCTAAAAAACATTTTAGCATCAATGGTTACACACGAATATATTCTTACCCGACTACTCGGCATGGGCGACATAGATTCCGTAAAAGCTGTGGCCAGCGAAATAGGATGGACAATATCAAAACTGACATCTTTTATAAAAGATATTCATCGCACATCTCTAAATGACCCTGAACAACTAGCTTATTCTGAGGTCGAAGTTAACGAATTTCTGACAGACATCACTTCTCTTGCTAATAAACGAAGAGACTCGATCACAAACAGACAGAAAATTCGTTTTATGAAAGAAGATGAGAAGCCCTTATCTATAAGGGTAGATCAAGGCAGATTTACAACAATGGTCGTTAACCTGATAGATAACGCTTCAAGACATGCAGATCCAGATTCGGAGATAATAATAAATATCAGCACCTTTGATAAGAATCTTGTTTTAGCAGTAACAAACAAAGGAAAACCTTTACAGCCAGATGTAATCGAAGGCGTATTAAAAGGTGAAAGATTTGGTGGTTCTAAATCAACGGGAATGGGTTTATTAAGTGTTCGCAACCATGCCAGGGCTCATGGAGGTGACATACTATTCAGCCATGATTCAGAACGAAATTTAGTTACAATAGGTTTTAGAATAAAACTTGGATAGTGTTTTACCAGATTATGGACAAAAAAAAATCTACCTTACGGTAGATTTTTTTAGTTCTGGCAATGACCTATTTTCCCAGCCAGCTTCCCGGCAAGTATCGTCGGCGCTGCTGCGTTTCACTTCTCTGTTCGGTATGGGAAGAGGTGGTGCCACAGCGCTACTATCACCAGACTTCCGATACTATAACTAGCAGCGGATGTCTGTTGACAGACATTTTCTGAATAATTGATCACTGAACTTCATTCATCCGTGGAGGCAAATGTTTTGGGCGTAAATGTATTTTTGTTAAAACCATTCACACAATAAGCTTTTTTTAAGCTGACGTCCAATTAGTTTCTCCTCGGCTACACACATTACTGTGCTTACACCTGGAGTCTATATACCCTGTTATCTACAGGGGGACTTAAAAGAGTCCTCATCTTGGGCCTGGCTTCACGCTTATATGCTTTCAGCGTTTATCCAAATAGCAACGTAGCTACCCAGCGGTGCCCTTGGTAGGACAACTGGTTCACCAGAGGTTACCTCACCTTGATCCTCTCGTACTGAAAGTCAATTCCCTCAAGACTCTAACGCCCACACCGGATAGAGACCAACCTGACTCACGTCGGTTTGAACCCAGCTCGCGTGCCGCTTTAATGGGCGAACAGCCCAACCCTTGGGAGCTTCTCCACCCCCAGGATGCGACGAGCCGACATCGAGGTGCCGAACCTTGCCGTCGCTATGAACGCTTGGGCAAGACCAGCCTGTTATCCCCGGGGTAACTTTTATCCTTTAAACAAAGACGCTTCCACACGCCATCTAAGGGTCACTATGTCCTACTTTCGTAACTGCTCGACTTGTCAGTCTCGCAGTAAAGCCGACTTATACCATTACGCTCTACAGCTGATTTCCATCCAGCTTGAGTCGACCTTTGAAATCTTACGTTACTCTTTAGTAAGAAACCGCCCCAGTCAAACTGCCCACCTGACAATGTCTTTCAAACCGGATTACGGTCGAAATAAGAAATAGAATAGCTTAAGGGAGGTGTTACATTGTCGACTCCACACCCGCTGACGCGAATGCTTCAAAGTCTCCCTCCTACGCTCTACAAAAGGAACTCTATTCCAATGCCAAGATGCAGTAAAGATCCCGGGGTCTTTTTGTCCTGGTGTGGGTAGGCAGCATCTTCACTGCCATTTCAATGTTCGCCGAGCCCCTCGTTGAGACAGTGCCCAACTCGTTACACCTTTCGTGCGGGACGCCTATTAAGCGCCGAGGAACTTCGCTACCTTAGGACCGTTATAGTTACAGCCGCCATTGACCAGGACTTAAGTCAGCAGCTTCTCCACCGAAGTGGATAACCGCCTTCCGTAATCTTCTGGCATTGGGCAGGTGTCAGCCCCTATACTTCAGCTTGCGCTTTTGCAGGGACCTGTGTTTTTGTTAAACAGTCGATTGGGCCATTTATCTGCGCCCAGCAAATCCGAAGATCGCTGGGACCCCTTCTCCCTAAGTTACGGGGTTAAATTGCCGAATTCCTTAACGAGGGCTAACTCGTACACCTTGGTATACTCTACCAGAGTACCAGTGTCGGTTTGCGGTACGGTCAATCATGTATCTCACATAGAGGGTTTTCTAGTAGACAGAATATCTGAACTCGCCGCTTCCCGTAGGATTTGGCTCGTCGTAACAACTCGCGTTAGCGTTCTGCCGGATTTACCTAACAGAACTGGCTTGTTGCTTGAATGCTGACCTATCAGCACTTCAGAATCTCCTCTCCAGTCTCCCCATAGTTGATAACGATACACGAATGGTTCCGGAATATTAACCGGATGTCCATCACCTACGCTTTTCAGCCTCGGCTTAGGACCGACTAACCCTTGGATGACTAACATGGCCAAGGAAACCTTACTCATTCGGTGTCCAGGTTTTTCACCTGGATTACGCTACTCATGCCTGCATTCTCACTTGTGTGCGCTCCAGTAAGTCTTACAACTACGCCTTCAACGCACACACAACGCTCTCCTACCAATTATGGTTCACACAAAGAGTTCATAGTTATCTTACATAAAAACACTTTGTGTGAACCACAATTCCATTGCTTCGGTACTATGCTTGAGCCCCGTTAAATTATCGGCGCAAGACCTCTAGACCAGTGAGCTGTTACGCACTCTTTAAAGGATTGCTGCCTCTAAGCAAACCTCCTGGCTGTTTATGAAATCTCACATCCTTCTCCACTTAGCATAGATTTAGGGACCTTAGCAGATGGTCTGGGCTGTTCCCCTTTTGACAAATGAAACTTATCTCCCACAGTCTAACTCCTGGTCTTACACACATGGCATTCGGAGTTTGAGAAGATGCCGTAAGGACGAATCCCCCGACGATCGAATCAGTGCTCTACCTCCATGTGCTACTAACCAAGGCCAACCCGAAAGTTGTTTCGGAGAGAACCAGCTATATCCGAGTTCGATAGACGTGTAACCTCTACCCACAAGTCATCCAAGAATTTTGAAACATTCACCGGTTCGGTCCTCCCTCTGTATTTCTACAGAGTTCAACCTGCTCATGGTTAGCTCACTCGGTTTCGGGTCTATTACGCACCATAAAGTCGCCCTTTCAGACTTGGTTTCCCTATGGCTACACTGCTTAACAGCTTAACCGCACGGTACGTAATAACTCGCAGGCTCATTCTTCAATAGGCACGCCATCATCCCAATAAAAGGATGCTTTGACTGCTTGTAAGTATATGGTTTCAGATTCTATTTCACTCCCCTAACAGGGGTTCTTTTCACCTTTCCCTCACGGTACTTGTTCACTATCGGTCACAAAAAGTATTTAGCCTTACCGGGTGGTTCCGGCGGATTCTCACGGGATTACTCCTAGACCGTGATACTTAGGTATGTAACTGACAAGACATGATAATTTTCGCATACAGGACTATTACCTTCTTTGGTTCGGCTTTCCAACCGTATTTTACTAATTATATGTTTGGTAACTTGTCTCGGTACTCGGCAGATTACCGTCGCTACACCCTACAACCCTTCACTGCAACCATCCCTGCCGGGACGACTTGACGACCTTGTCTGCAACGCAGACTCAGAAGTCTTGTCCTACCTGTGAAGTTTGGGCTCTTCCCCTTTCGCTCGCCACTACTTAGGGAATAACAATCTTTGTCTTTTTTCTTCCGGTTACTGAGATGTTTCAATTCACCGGCTTACCTCTAACATGCCTATATATTCAGCATGTAGTAAATCTGTTTAAACAGAAGTGGGTTTCCCCATTCGGAAATCCCCGGATTAAAGCGCCTGTTGACGGCTATCCGAGGCTTATCGCAGCCTGCCACGTCCTTCTTCGGCTTTTTGTGCCAAGGCATTCACCATATACTCTTAATTGCTTATAAAAAAGCTTATTTTCTACTCGTTCTTAACGAACATTAATTACCACAAAAAACAAAAAAACCTCCACGAACGAATATCGTTCGTGATCAATTATTCAGTTATTAAAGAGCACACGATACCGCGAATCTGGTCTTAATTCTTGGTCGAGAAAAAAACCGTTCGACTTAATGTAATCGTGCATCAAAATATATTGGAAATAGTAGAGGTTTGCCAATGTTGCCGTGCGGCAACTAAATCATGGTAAACATACCAATGTAGGAGATAATATCACAAAAAGAAGAAATAACACAAGCTTTTGCGTAAGAAAAACTATTAATTATTTATCGACTGCTCTCCGATTTGCCCGCCTAAATGTAGCTTGGGCACTATCCTTTGTTCCAGATGATCATCATTCGAACTAGCTTGATCAACAAAGTTTCCGGCTTGCGTAACCGGCTGCTGGGTAACGATCGCATTCAACTCTTCTTCATCGAGAAGCTCTTTACCTGCCTTTTGCTTAATTAGCTCGTATATCCTTGGCAGATATGGTTTAAGGGATTCAATTTCTCGCGTAATTATCCGAAGTGAGTATTCTTCGGCCTCATTCTTTCCTTTAACAAGTTCAAGGTATTCGGCAAGTTCTCTCTTTTGTTCTTCGCTCATAGATTTCTCAAATTCATCGTAAACGCCACTTACAAAATCTGCCCTAATTGAACCTGCGATCTCAACTAGTTCTGGATTTTTGATCAACTCCTTAAATTTGGCAAAACGAATATCCCCTTTAACACTATCGGTTGCACCTTCGTTAAAAATCTCTTCAACAAAATCACGATCGAGACCTTTTTCGATTAGTGATTCTTCAAGAAAGATTTGCTGCGTTTTCGTAATAAACCATTCGATCTCGACATATCTGGATTCCAGCTCTTCGTCGTGCATGCCGCTTAGTATTTCTAGAACTTTTTTATCAAAATGTTTAATATTTGTCATTAATTTTAAGCCCCTGCTTGGGCAGGAACGGCAATTCCGCTATCGGTATAACTAAAAATATTAGCCAGATTAGCCATATTACCGAATCTGGCTTGCAAATGTCGCAATAATTGTGTCTTATTATCTGCTGCAAGATCTGGATAAGCTCCGTCAATAATAATAGTTTGTAACCCTTCAATAATTTGTTTGTAGCGATTCAAAAGATTTTTATCATCATCTGACCTCTCCTTGGCCATAGTCTCGATGATTTTTGCTCTTTCCATTATCAAACGCCTGTATTCAAGTTCATGCTTTCTCATATCGTCGGTTATTCTTCCGTAATTCTCAAGATAATATTTTGATCCGTAGATTGCAGCAGAGAAACCACCGGCAGCGAGAAGTAGGTTAACTTGTGCCAAGCCTGCAACTCCAGAAACGCCAGCAATCCCAGCACCTGCCCCCGCAGCAATTAGCACTGGAACCATTACTCTTTGTGTCTTTCTAAGCCGTGCATAAAATTCTTGCCTTTTAGCTTCTAATAGAGCCTTTTCTGTCCCATAGGCACTATACTCTTCACGAGCAGCTTGAAATTCTTCTCTGAATTTAACCTTTACATCACTGCCACCTTCTCCTTTGATCGTCATGGTACCTAGTTCAAGCTCAAGTTTTCGAAGTATTGCCTCTCGAATAGTCGTTGGAAGCCTTTTAAAGGCGGCTGACTGCTCTAGATTAGCCTTCATTGTATCGAAATCCATTGCTCCATCCGAGTCACCGGCAACTTCTTCTACCTGATCTCTGAAATTGACGATTTGTAAGATCTCTGCCCGTAGAGTTGGATTAATAGAAAGTTTGCCAATAAGATTTCTGACCTGCTCTGCCGTAAGACTGGTTCTACTGTTTTCAAATTCTCGCTTTATTAGACCGGCAATTGCATCAGCGTGCTTGATCTTGTCTGCTTCAGAAAGATTATTGATTGCTTGCACCCGACCAATCAATCCGTCAATACTACTTTCTGTGAGTTGTGCCGTATCGACAGCTTGAATAAGACCTGCCGCTTCTCGATCTGCTTTTATTGTCCTGATTACTGATTTTTGCTCGTCGGAAATATCTGCATCATCTAACAAAGCATCGAGATCTTGGTCGGTAAGATTGCCCGCTTTTTAGACTTTCTCTAATTGTGGTTTCATACTGCTTAATTGCTTTTCTCTTATCAATCAGTTCTTGTGTTTTGTCAGGTGGTGCCGTGACTTGATCAGGGAGTGTCGTTGTATCAACTGCATCAGCCCTATCTAGAGCAACATCAGGTGTGGGAGCATCAGCAGGTGTGGAATCAATATCAGGTGTGGGATCATCATCTGCGTCTTCGAGACTACCTGCAGTACTGGTAGCCACATCTATAGTCAGTTCGTACTCTTTTATCTTTTCAACAATTCCCGACTTAAGTTCTCTGAGCTCCACCAAATTATTATTAACTGCTAATATGCTACCAAGTAACTCAGTCAGAGCCTTAGCATCTTCGATGTTTGTAGCATCAACATTCCCTTCATCTATCAGTCTAGCCTGTTGTATACGCGAACCAATTTCCGTAAGAATTTTTCGTTTTAGTTCACCATCTTCTATTCCTTGAGTATTCATTGCATAATAAGCAAGCGTATCTGGTCTTAGACTTGCAGGGTCAAGAAGGTTCTTGTCGAATAGTTTCTTTAATACTTCGAATTTTCTTGCTTTCTTCTTTTCATCTCTTCTATCTTGGGGGATTGATTGATCGTTATCGATTTGTGCGTCGATTGAACCTAGATTCAGCTGATTGGATATAACAGGTTTTAATGCCTCGACCTGATCATCGGGGACATTTATCTCTCCACCAGCGTAAATGCCCACAAGCTGGACATTCGCCTCGTTTACTAATTCTTCTTGTTTATCAGCTTCAGTAACCCCTGTTCGTGTTTCTGTTATTGATTCTAGAGTTGGTCTTGGAGATGAATCTGCACCCATTAATTCTTTTTATAATTTTCTAAATATTCTTGAGTGATACTTCCTCGTTCTACATCTTTATCAAAATTGAGTACCATCTCGATAACCTTCTTATCATCATAGCCTTTTTTTGCGCAGGTTTTGAACAAATCTTCGCAAGAAAGAATTGCTCATACGAGGTGCAGTGTAGATTGCTTTTTCTGCAGGCTTATCTAGATTAAGAGACGAAGTAGCTCCTTCTGCCATTGCCTTCAATATTTCTTCGGGTGACTGTGATTGTTGCATATTCATTTCTTAAGCTAATTTATTATACAGAAATATTATTGTCTTGGAACATTCCTAAGTCTGGCTATACTAAGCGCAATTTCGTTAGCTTGGTCCGCATTGTACCCTTTTGTTGCGAGTAGAGCACGAACATTAGCATCGTTGACTGCGCCGGCCTGAGTAAGAGACCGCTCAAGTGCAGTCAGCGAAGCATTGTCACTTATCAGTGTTTGATACTCAACGCGTTCATAGGTCTTAAATCCAGGGAACCTACTTAATAAATTGCGTTCTTCTTGCAAGCGAAGATATGCAGCCTCAAGAGTATTCATATAATCGAAAGTTCTTTTACCTGTCAGCTCAGTCACAATCTGCTGCCAAGTCTGGTTAGTTAAATCTGCCGGCAATGTTTCTGCAAGTTCTCTAATTGAACCACTTGTGCTATTTCGTAATATTACAGCAACGGAATATTCTGCCTGAACCTGTTCATAATTGAGAAGTTTTATTAGTTGACCTTTTATACCTAGATCTAAGCGAGTTAACTGTACTTCTCTCATAAACAATTCAATCGCATTCTCTTTCGACACGACACCTTTAGATACAATTCTATCGATATAATCCCCTAAAAATTCTGAGTATCTAATCTGCTTGTAAGCATCTCCGTCGATAGTTTGGACAAGTCTTGCAAAGAAAGAAATATCGAAAGGATGATCAGCAGCTGATGGGAACTTAAGACTATTCGTGAAAATAATATTTAGAATTGGAAGATCTTCATCTTCGACCCCTCGTCTAGCCAGAACTTCTTCTAATACCGCTTCTGGCTTAATTCGACTTGTTTCAGTATGCCTATCTTCTGCCATCGAAAACGCCTCTTGATGTAAAATCAGAATCTCGGCTGCAACATCCATCAAATCTCCGAAATCAAGCCTATGCTCAAGTAGCTCGTCCCTGTCTTGAATGCTTTTTTCTGTAATCTTAGCACCTAGCAATGAAGCATATGCTGTTCGGGTTGTATCATTAATGACCTTTGATTCATAATCTGCTCGTGTATAGTTTTTCGGTCTCTCGGATCTGCCAGTATGTTGCACTTTGATTCCTTTGGATCGCATTAATGCACGGATTTTATCTGGCGAAGAAAAGTATGAAAGCTGTGAATCATTTCCGACCTCTACAGAAGATTCAATTCTCCTAAGTGCCTCGTTGAATAGCCTCTCTTGGAAACTATCGTAGAGAGATTCGTAGAAATATTGATTCTCTTCATTCATCAGATTCTGATCCTCCGCTTGTTCGATAGCTTGCAGTATATATCGGTACTCTCTAATTGATTCGACCCTCTGATCTAGGGCTGGAGCTGCTGTTTCGGGCTGTGCCCAAAAACGGAATGACCTTCTTCTTGTTGGTTGAGTAGTTCCAGCAGTTTGTCTAGCAAACTCTGCTCTAGCCTTAGCTCTAGCAATCTTTTGCAGGTCAGAGTATATCTGCCGAGTCTCGTTTCTTAGTTTTGCGTTCTGTTCATCTTGAGGAAAGCGAACGATTTGCTCTTGCAGAGCCCTCCGTCTAAGTTCAATGTTGTGCGGGCTAATCACCATTAAAATACTTCTATTTGAGTGGACCTCTTGGGTGAGTATTCTAGCGAGTACACGCATTTCTGAAAAACCCAAGCCATACCTAAACGCATAATCACGGATATAATTACCCAGATCAGGTTTGAGTTTACTTTCTCTTGCTTGAAGTTTTGCACTTTCAAACTGTTCTGCGATTTCATCGGCAAGGTAAAGGAGCTCGGGGTAACCGATAGTCTGATCGTTACTTCTTAGACCAAGATATGCTTGGTTTATTCTATAAGCATAAGAATTCTGGTTATTAACTTCTTTTCGATGTTCATCTAGAAAATCATCTACCGTCGCTTTTAGATTTGCATATCTTTTCAGATAATGCACAGATCCTACAACCCGCTCATTTAAGAAGCCAGCACCAGCATGCCTAAGCTCTTGTATGCTAAATAAATCGTCCGGATCCTCTGGTCTTAGACCGAATGTCAACATATCTTGCTTAAGCCTTAAGATTTGTTCTTGATCGGCCCCTTGACTAATCAGATAATTGATCCGATCATTAAAAGCTTCTCTTGTAAATTCCTGTAAAAGTGCTACTTCCTCATCTACAAGATCACTTCTCTGGCTTTCTGCTCTAATTTCTCTTACGATTTTCTGAAATATTTTCCCTGCCTTATCTTCGGCTTCGCTAAAACTTAACGGAGAATTTGTGTCAAACTCTGCGTAATTCTTGCTGGTACCAAGTACAACTTTTGTCGTTTTACTTGTGTACAGATTTTTAAAGTTGATAATGTTTCCACCTGCAGGTAGTTGAAATGAACACTCTAGAATCAAAGCTTCAAGCTCTCTGTCACTAAGAGGTACGAAATATCTTCCTCCTGCAATTTCTGCTAGAAAGCTTTCGAAAAATTCTCGGTCAACTGGTTTTCCTAAACTTATTGCCTTCTCTTTAGCCAGCTGAAGCTGTTTAGAAAAAATGTCGCGATATATTCTTTTCTGAAAATATGATTGCTCAACAAGGGTATTTGTTCGTCGTCTAATATCTACTCTGCCTTCTGCAATTTTGTTCCTAGCACCTCTAGTTTCTTCGCTCTCGTGAGCACTTTGTCCTCTTCTTATGTTAGCTAAAGCCGCCTGAGCTATATTAAATTCATCTTCTGATAAGACTGCTTCTGTGTCTGTTTGACTGGTTTCTGCTCTTAGATCAGGTGTTGAAGCTTGATTAGAAGACCAGATATTTTGTATCTCTTGCGCCGTTAGATGGTAACCATGCTTTTCTGGATCAATCTTTTCTGCAATAAGAAATGCATCTAAAACACCGATAGTACGCTCTAGATCAGGTGGCATTCTTTTGCCTTGCTTTAGATAAGCTGATCCCCTTTCTTGAAGTTGTTTTAATTTAGCGGTAACAGCCATTGCCTCTGCAACTTCTAATGTGTCTCGATTAGGGTTAAAGCCTTCTGTTCCGTACAAATCTGTGATTTCAATGTTTCTCAACTTTATCTCAACTCCATCGCTAATACCTTCTGTTGCCGCTACTGTTAATTGACTAGCAGAATCTTCTCTGCTAATCTTTTCGTTCAATACCTGCATGGAAACTATTGCCAGATAATCTTCTTGTGAAAACTGGATACTAGAATTTGACCCTTGTGCCAACAACAAGGGCGAGATTTGTTCGGTTCTATCTATCGTTTGCGTTATAACCTGTCTGAGCAATGCCTCTCTCACTCGAGGAGTTAATGGTTGTTTCTTTGCAATTTTTTCAATCTCGGAATTTACAGAATCAAGATATACGGTAATTTCAAGTGGTGCCTGATTTGTTCTTAGCCCAGAAAACAAGGCTTGCTTAAAGTTTTTAAGGCTGCTGATTCCAGACTGCACAACCCTCTCCGGTCTAGTTGGATTAATTGTTCGTAAGATTTGTGTTTTTGCCTTTTGACGAATTCGGCTACCTTCGAGAATTAAAAGCTGAGGATCAGGCAGTTCAGCTGTTTCTTGAGAGGGACCAAGCCAGCTATTGCTTTCTTGCTGCGAAACCTTGAATAACAAATTCGTAAGATCGGTATTCAGTTTAGTGGCATCTTGGTCACTTAGGCTTCGTTCTTCAGCATTAAGCAATTGCAATGTTTCTACGAACAGATCGTTTGCATCAGAAATATTTACTTCAGGACTTGTCTGAGTTGACTCGTCATCTGGCCTTAACAAGCTGTTTATTCGAGCAGATAAACTAGCTGCCGAACTTTCCGGAGTAACACTAAATCCTTCATTTATTCTTCTTTTTGGCAGATCATTCATAGGCAAATTATTGCAAAAACAACGATGAATAGCTAGATGAATAGGATTTTGACAGATTGATTAAACAGCTCTCGAGAAATCTGAATATACCGCCAAGAATGACTTTACTGCAGGATTATCTTGATCGTCTGACTTGCCTAATTTAACTTTAGGAATTTGTGAATTATTAGATACAACTATTTCGGCAAAAGCTCGATGTAGATCAAGCCAAGCATTAAAATTAACACCTTCATTTTTATCTGCAAGGGCCACCGGTACAGAGAAGATCTCGTTTTCTAATTTTATTCGGGCCCACCGTCTAAACTTTTCATACCCAGCCTGCATTTTAATTTTTCTAAGAATCTCTGTATACCTCAACATATGCTCAATACTGATGTACCCTTGTATAGCTAGTCCATTAACTGTATCGAACGAAGTGAGCAGTAAATCTGGAGACAGTTCCTCATCTTTATCTAAACCGGATAGAAGATAATCTAAAGCCCTAGAAAAATAATTATCAATTTTGTCTCGATGCGCTGTTATCGTTCCCAGAATTTCGCCGAGGACTTGCATTTGCTCATCCACTGCAGTAATTACCTGAGCTGAATGGTCTGAAAGTTCGGAAATATTTTCATTTGCTATTTTATTGTATGCGTCTCGAACTATCCCCTCTTTTTCCTTTCCCTCATCAATAACCGAAGCGATTCTCTTTACCTTCACCTCTTGATTTTTCACCAACTGTTCTAAAAACGAAATGTTCGATCTGACCGAAGCTGTAGCGACTGAACTGTTTCTGAATAGGTCGTCAGTTTGGAAGGCCATCATACCTAAGGCACTAAATAACAAGAGGGCATCCTGGTCGGTTTTGGGATCTAACAACCCCTTTTTCTCTAGCTGTGCAATTGCCCTTTTTGATTACGACTATGTTTTCGGAGCTAATATATTTCCCATCGCTAGAGGAACTAATAATAGCTGAGTATGCGGTTACTAAAGCATCAAGTCCCCTCACCCTAGTGAAGTCCAATGCAATAATGTCATCAGTTTGCATCGAACCATTTGTGATTGTCGTATGATATGGATCTATTGTTCCAGTAATTATATCTCCTTGTTCATTAGCAGATAGGATAGTTATATGGGCATGACTCTGATTCCATCTAGGTAAGAATCCGCCTGAAGCCATATACTCCCTAGATACATCTGGTGCATACTTTACACCCGACAATAGAAGACGATGTTGATCCAATAATTGTGGATTTAGTTTCTCGGCTAAAGTTTCAAAAACCATAACATACAACTGGTTAAATGCTCTACAATTTGTATGCTTTCCCCTCTCTGGATAGCCAATACAATCAGATATACTCCCTCTGGTAAAACTATTCATACCTTCTTTGTGAGACCCTGATGAAGACCACAGAATGTTATTTGTTAACGCCAGCAAGTCTTCTAAGGTAATTCCAGCTTGCGATTCAGAATTCTCCCAAGAGTGTAATAAGTGGTGATACTGATTATTCTGTTCTAGATACGGAACAATAACATTGCTTTGTAGGTATTCGCTCTCACCTTGAAATACTTCTGGTGTAGCTTCTAATGTTAAATCAAAAGGTTCTCTTTGCTTGTCAAGAAATTCGCGAATTGGTAATGGAATCTCACCTTTTTGCTTAGAGTGCTCTGTAAGAGGGAGAATCTCGACATGAGATTCATCACTAACTGCAGTTTCAGGATTTAGGTCCGATATCATAGCAATACTCGAATAATATTCAAGCTAACATAATTCAGTTATTGAATCTACTAGTTTGAAGAAGGAGAAATTTGGTGGAGGCAGTATGAAGATTTTGTAATGACAAGATCTACTCTTACTGCACGCATCATTGTATTTTCTCACTTTGTTCGAAAACAATGGTGGAGCTGGTGGGATTCGAACCCACTACCTTCGCATTGCAAATGCGACGTTCTAGCCAAGTGAACTACAGCCCCGATTTGGTGGAGCCCCAGGACTTGCACCTGAAAGGAAGCTTTATTGGAGACCAATATTCTTCCAGCCCCATTATTATTCTCAAAGTGAGCGATCCTGGGCTCGAACCAGGGACCTCGGTCTTATCAGGACCGCGCTCTAACCAGCTGAGCTAATCGCTCACTCTGACGATAATATTGGCATAATGATTATACTTGCATCAATCAAGTTGCGCAAGCGTTAGTGATGTTTAAACTAAGAGGCGCCGTCCAAAGGACGCGCCTCACGATTAACCCAACAATCTTACAAGCTAACTGTTATCTTATTTGAGTACTTTTCACAAACTCCTTCTGAGTTATAAGCACACACTCGGACACAATAGTCACCGGATCCATCAAATGCATAGATCGAGAAAGTACTGGAGAAAGTGTGCGATGCTTCTGTTGATGCACCTGTTGGATATGTAGGATACTCGTCTACTTTTGACCAAACAACCTTGAATCCGTTAGAAGAGCTTCCATTTACTGTCCAGCCAACTTTGGCTCCGCCTTTGGCAAACAGATCAATAGACGACACACCTGCAGAAGCCTTATTTGGAGCAGTTATTGTTACATTATTACTGT
This sequence comes from candidate division WS6 bacterium OLB21, assembly GCA_001567305.1. GTDB lineage: Bacteria > Patescibacteriota > Dojkabacteria > B142 > OLB20 > OLB21. The sequence continues at coordinate 43,750 of JYPD01000029.1, forward strand.
AGCTGTCACAGCTGTTCGTACTTGAATTATATCTGCATACTCTAAAGTGGTATGTCTTTCCATCTGTCAAACCTACTTTTGCAGAACTCTTTCCTCCATCAAAATACTTTGGATTGTCTGCTGGATAGGTTGGGTTTGGATTCAAGGAACGAACAAGCTTAAACCCTTCTGAGGCATTTAATCCTGATACTGTCCAATTAAGTTGAATACCGTCAGCAACAGATGAACCGCTCAGCTTGATCCCGACGAAAGGCTTTTGTGTTGGCGCTACTGTTGGTTGAGCCTTGCGAACAACCGTAATTTTCTTCTCGGCATAATTACCGGCAGCGTCTTTAGCACCAATCTTGATTATGTTACTTCCGACAACAAGGTCAACCTTTGCGGAGAAAGATCCTTGATTGTTTTCTACCTCGTTACCATTAACAAAAACTCTTGCACCGGCTTCTGTACTACCGCTTAGATCAATTGTTGCTGCTTGTGTTTCAAAATTATCTGCAGGGGAATCAATTGCTAAAGCTGGAGGAGTTATATCTTTAAGAATTCCTAATTGGTTTTCTGACTTAACGATTTTTATATCTTTTTCTCTGTTCCAAAGAGCAAATTCATTCTTTTTGATTTCTTCAATGTCTAATGCAAATTTTTCTCCTTCTGCACCTTGTTCACCCTTTTTAAAGCTGTAGCCATTACCCTCTTCGACAACAAGTTCTTTACCTTGTTTTTTATTCATCTTCACTTTACTTTCGTAAACCAGCAATCCTTCTTCGTCAGTAGACTTAGAAACTTGGTAAGCAGTACCTAACGAGAAGTACTCTGCGTCTTCTGTAGCTAACGAAAAGTCTCGATCAAGTTTGACCACCCTGGCATAAGCTGATCCAGACAATAATTCGACTTTGATGTCTTGCGGATCAAGCGATGCGAATTTTATCTCTGTAAGATGATCGATTCTAACCGCAGAGCCGTCGTCGATATTTACAATAGCTCGTGCATCTTCTTGTGAACGGATTGTGTCACCTTCTTCTATCTGTTGACCGTTACTTAAGGCGACCCACTCATCATTGACAAAATATTCAATGGTTCCTTCTGCATAAATGACTTCTGCGCCCAATTTAGCTACTACAGAATCTTTTTGCTCAACTGTAGCTTGGCGACCTAACAACACAACTGCTCCGACTACTGCTAATACAGTTAGTGAAGCTGTAAGACCAATGACGGCCTTATTCCTAAAGATGGCGAATACTTTCGACATTCTGTTTTGGGGAGTTTCCCTATTACTAAAATTATTTAAGTACAATGCATTCAGCTCGTGCCTAAGCGATTCACGAAAAGCATTGTCAGCAATAGAGTTACTACTCACCTGCGCATGTGAGAAGAAATCTTGCGGAGTTTTACTTTTGCTTTTGTCGCTCTGCATCGTACCTAATAATTCGTTAATCTAATATAAAAGTTTCAGTATCCGGGAAATGCTTCTGAAACTGCACTTTAAACGACTGAAGCGCCCTATGCGCTAGGACTTTAACATTATCTGTGCGAATCTTCATAATCTTAGCTATTTCGTCGTTTGATAAATCTGAATAGAACTTATATGTTATGACTTCTTGGTAGCGAGAATTCAACTTAGAAAGAACAAATGCTACCTGAACCTGCAATTCTTCTTGGATAGCATCTGATTCAACGGAAAGTGATTCATCTGCAACGCTAGAGAAATCGTTCATAGAATCGTATTTACCTCTGCGGTAGTAGTCAATGACTTTGTTATGTGCAACTCTGTATAACCAAGAACCGAATCTGTAACCTTTTGTTGTATCAAAATCTGCAAGCTTTTCGACCGCAGACATAAATACCTGACTTGTAATGTCCTCTGCTACTTCTCTTTGTGGGAGTCTGGCCGAGCAATACCTAAAGATTCCGTCGAAATACATATCATACAACTTGTTGAAAGCTTGCAAATTGCTTTTGGCTTCTTCGATTAGTTTTAATTCTTCTGCAAGTTCCAAGTATTTAGTATCAACTAAAAAATTATACTAGAGCAGATTTTAGCTAACCAGTATTATATCTGGAATTCTCAATATAAAAAAATACCACCTAGTTTAGGTGGTATTAATTGACAACAAAAAAGGTGACAGGCGTTCAACGCCAAGGTTAAAGGTTTTTGTTTACCTGAAGCATTCCAGCATCAGGAAGGGGTGGTCCAAAACGATAACTTTGCATTTTTACAACCCCATATGCAAAGTACCTTTTACTCCTTAGAAAGGAGGTGATCCAGCCGCAGATTCCCCTACGGCTACCTTGTTATGACTTAGCCCTGGTCGCCAGCCCTACTGTAGTCCCCTCCTACGAGGAGCCGTCCAGTAAGACCAACTTCCGTGACTTGACAGGCGGTGTGTACAAGACCCGAGAACGTATTCACCGCGACATGCTGATTCGCGATTACTAGCAATTCCGACTTCATGCCGGCGAATTTCAGCCGACAATCTGAACTGAGGCCATTTTTCTGGGATTAGCTCCACCTTGCGGCTTGGCAACCCACTGTAATGGCCATTGTAGCGCTTGTGTAGCCCAAGACATAGGACTATGATGACCAGACGTCGTCCCCACCTTCCTCCTCGTTTTGGCAAGGCAGTATCCAGAGTAATTATAACACTGGAGAGGGGTTGCGCTCGTTGCGGGACTTAACCCAACATCTCACGACACGAGCTGACGACAGCCATGCAGCACCTCTGTAGCGATCTCGAAGACCCTTTCCTTTTCGGGAAAGGTACAGCTACAGTTCAAGCCTTGGTAAGGTTCTTCGTTTAGCATCGAATTAAACCAAACGCTCCACTGCTTGTGCGGGTCCCCGTCAATTCCTTTGAGTTTTAAGCTTGCGCTCGTACTCCCCAGGCGCCCTACTTACTGCGTTAGCTGCGACACACAATATGAACCCAAAATGACCTAAGCCAAATCGGAGATCCATATCATACATCTAGTAGGGATAGTTTACAGCGTGGACTACACGGGTATCTAATCCGTTTTGCTCCCCACGCTTTCGAGCCTTAGCGTCAGTCTAGACCCAGAAAGCTGCCTTCGCCATTGGTATTCCTCCAGATATCAACGCATTTCACCGCTACACCTGGAATTCTGCTTTCCCCTGTCTGACTCAATCCTAATAGTTTCTTATGCAATTCCGAAGTTGAGCCTCGGGCTTTCACATAAGACTTATCAGGTCGCCTACGCATCTCTTTACGCCCAGTAATTCCGGATAACGTTCGGCCCCTACGCATCACCGACCCTTCTGGCACGTAGTTAGGGGGGCCTTATTCATGTGGTACACTCAGAACTTGTTCCCACATAAAAGGAGTTTACAACCCGAGAGCCTTCTTCCTCCACGCGGCGTCGCTGCATCAGACTTTCGTCCATTGTGCAAGATTCCTAATTGCTGCCTCCCGTAGGAGTATGGACCGTATCGCAGTTCCATTCTGACTGATCATCCTCTCAGACCAGTTACCCGTCATAGGCTTGGTGAGCCATTACCTCACCAACAACCTGATAGGACGCAGGCCTATCCTCAAGCGACCAAAGCCTTTGATCCGAAGATCATATCCAGGATTAACTTTCCTTTCGGAAAGGTATCCTTGACTTGAGGGTAAGTTCCTACGCGTTACTCAGCCGTCTGCCACTAGAATTGCAGAGCAAGCTCCGCAATTCTCGTTCGACTTGCATACCTTAGGCACGCCGCAAACGTCATCCTGAGCCAGGATCAAACTCTTCATAAAA
>JYPD01000030.1 GCA_001567305.1 candidate division WS6 bacterium OLB21
CGACAATCTTATGTTGCTTCTTATTAGAAAAAGCTCAAAATCTTTCGCCAGAAATTATGCCTGCTATTGAAAAAACTTCTAGAAGTTCCCACGCTAGAATTCAAAGATGTACTTCTTGGATATGCTAAAACGCCTAATGCTAACTTATGAGTTCTGGCGAAAAACATCATAGCTATTGCACTTTAGCAAGTCGGTATAGAAATAAGTATAGGTACTATGGTTCTTGCTTATCAACAAAAAATTCTTACTTCTGGATAATTTCTCACAGGTATTGAAATGCGATCAGCAGTGAACTCTATCCCTACAGGGCATTTTATTTCTTTAGAGCCGGGTCTTTTATCTTCTGGAGCATCATCATGCAGACCGAGATCCAGGATCACTCCAGCAACAGATAGAAATCCATCTTCTAAGCAGAATGCACAAGAGCCAGCTAACTGGAATGTGCATTCTTCTGGACAATAATCACGCTTTGTACCTTCATTTAGTTTAACGGTCTTATCATCAATCTCAACAACAGGCACAACAGAGTATACAGTCTCCATTTTTAAATTAATTAAGACTATGAGAGTATAGCATACTCATTCCCTAAGCCTTGCAATGAATTTTACAAATTGTTGCTCAAATCCGGGGATTTCATTTGTTTTAAGCGCTATTTCGATTGCTGTAAACATTGACTCAACCATGGTTTGATCATACATCAAACCAAACCACATCCTAGCATAATCATCGTATTCGCAACTGGCCATTAGCCTGCTAACGCCATCAACATATTGAATAGTAATCTTAGCCATGACCTTAACCTTTCAGGTTAAAAGATAAAATACATCTTTGTGGCTAAGATGAGAGGAACTAGTAAATAACAAGAATAACATCATTCACATATTATGATAGAGCTTAGCTTTCTGAACAAAACTGGTTATTTTCATTGCTAAAAGTGTTAACATATTCTCAAATCTTTAAATTTTTACTATCTGTTTGTATGCAAGTCAATAAAAAGGTAATTATCATTTTTTCTCTGATCGTTTTAGTTTTTTGTTGCCTTTCAGTATTATGCGTTTTACTTTTGAGTAACTTCTATACAAGTTCTTCGGACCGTATCCCAAGTGACAATTCAATAAATCCAACCGTCACATCTGTTCCAATAACCGATTCACCTAGACCAACAAACACAGGAACAACTAACGATCTGGGCAACGGTAGTGATACTGGCAATACAGATTCTGAAACTGACGATAATTGTGTGACCATACCTGGAACAGAAACAATCGTTGATCAGGCTTCTGGTCTTTTTACAACCATAATTCCTGCGTCTAACACAGCCGAGTTTAAGAAGGCTGCTGACATGATAAAAGGTATGCAGATGGAAATAAGTGAAAGCGGATTACCAGGTAACTTGAAGAACAGCTGCTCTGGAGCGAATTACGAATATATTGCAGAGTTAAGTATTACTAAACCACAAACCCTTGATTACGCCAGAACTTTAATATATATCACAAGCCAAGACTTATTATCTTCAAAGCTAAACGAAGTGAGTATAGCTGTTATCGTTTTTGGTTTAGACAATAATGACATTGTTGTGAATAGCTCTACATTAAGAGCAAGCGAGTTAGTTAGAGACTCACAGGTAAGTCAATGTTTATACTCCATAGAGAATTCAACAATAAAAAGTCTTGATTCGGATTGTCTGGTAGGAATTATAAAAAATAACGAACTCTCAATAACAAGAGCAAGACAGGAAGCAATACGAATTATCTCTATTTACGAACAAAGTTCTAGATAAAAATGTTAAATCGACTATTTAATTCTGGAGGGACTGATGATCCCGTTCCCGAAGAAGAGACTTCGTTAAGATCAGAATTAGACGAGTGCTCAGATTATCCAGGAGATAGAAGAGTTGCATTGCAGGATCGTAGAAACGAAAGATTTATACAATCAAATGTAGAATACTCGCGTCAAACTACACCCACATGCTTAATAAAAAGTGTAAGAAATGCATTACATGCACTGGGTTTAGAGGATAGATTCCCAAGTTTTGTTCTCCGACTCGATGCAATTGCAGACTTCTCTGACGATGATAGCCCTGGAGATAAATATGAGGATATAATGAAAATAGTCCTTTCAGTGAGAGATGGTGATCAAGAGATGGATATCGAACCGGAATTTGTTAATATTGAGGTCAAACCTTCGGTAAAGCAAAGAAATCGTGAACTTCGACAAAGTCGTGATGTATTGATAGCGGAAACTGCTGCCGAGATACAAAGTAATATAAACGAGACAAAAAGACTTGTTACAGCAATAAACTACACTAATGGTATATATAAACTAAATAATCCGCATGACGCGTCTGCTCCAAAAGAGTATCAAGACGATTTGCATGCAATCCTTATTGATTCATATAGGGTTGATGATAATGGATTTATGGATGTTAGAGTGATCGATCCCAACTTTCCTGATAATACAATTGCCAGATGGATTCCACTTGAGCATTTTGTAGATATATTAAGCGACACACAAGGTCACCTAGTAATAAGTAGCGAAGAAGACTACCTGGATGTAGTTTGGTCGGACCTAAAATAGAACGAAAGGAACATATATCAGCGCTCGAGACCTTCTAAATATTCGATTAGACGAGCGTTAGCTATTGATCCCTTTAGTTCGATGCAATCCGAGAAGAAGGCTTCAACTTCGTAAGGTGAGAAGACAGGAATATGAGCACGCACCCATTCTTTACTAAAGGGCTGAATCAAAACAACCATGGCCTTAACATTGATTTTTCGAACAATATGTTGATCAATTTTCAAATTTGATCGCAAATGATTTCTTAGTCTAATTGAATTAAACATTGCCTGGTCAACTGGGCTGGCAATTCTGTGCTTCTTTGGCAAGTATTGATTACCTATCTTTTCTCTGTATAAATAATACCAGCCCTGAAAATCTGTTCCTATCCTTGATGAGTAGTTCTTTGTTTCAATCACATATAATCCTTTACTGGAAAGAACGACATGATCAATATTTCCACCTTCATCCGGTAGAATAAGATTGTGAAAACTTCTAATTACTGGTATTGATTTAAGCTTGATCCAGACCTTTTCTTCTCCCTCCTGACCTTTCTCGTAATTTCTAATCCCGTAATTTGTAATCTGAAAATCTTTTGAAGTATCTGTTTTGACAAGATATTTACTTCTATCAAAGCGGAAGGATTTATTCTCTGCTTTCTCCTCTGGTTTTTCAAAAGATTCCCAAATGATAGACAAAACTATCATCATCAAGAATGAAAAGCCTCCTGCAAAAATAACCGCGATCGCTAAAAGGACTAGTAAACTCATCTAAAAACTAATAAGTACAGATAATAAAAACCAGTATAAAAAAGTTTCTACAAGATTACTATGGTGATTAACACCTACATTAGAATATTGGTATAAATTATATTTGTAGTTATAATACCCTTTGATCTAAACAACTTTATGGATCCTTTATCTTTATCAATAATCTCTTCAATAGCTATCGGCATTGGCCATTCCTATATGAAGATCGTTATTCCAAAGATCGGAAGTGAGAGATTTATTTTCATGCGTGGAGCAATGCTGTCGATCTTGCTGTTATTGTTGCTTCTTGTTGGTGTTGGAAATCCACTCATCGATATCAACGGGGTACTAATTGCACTCGTTGTATCGATCATCGGAGCCATGGGTTTATTGTTTTTTACACGCGGTGTAGAGCAGGGGACTCCAAGTGTTGTTTCTGCCGTATCTAGTTCAAGAATCCCCTTAACAGCTTTAATTGCCGCAACCCTCTTGAACGAATCCATTAGTCAAATAGCCTCTTTGGGTATACTTGTGGTTGTATTTGGGCTCATTCTAATTAGTGATCTGTTGAAAAAACAGAGAATCAGCCAAACCAAGCTGTCTAGTGCTTTTATTTATGGTTTTATTGCAGCCGTATTCTGGGGCGTCTCTTCTGCATTCATCGGTATTCCTTCGGCTTTACTTGGAGCGTTATTATTTACATTTATTCTTGAGTTAATTGTAGCTCTGGTTGGTTTTGTACTTATGCTATCTAAGGAGCACAGGATACTTCCCAAGGATAAGTTCTTTAAAGATTACTGGGGTTGGCTAGTCTTAATGACGATCCTTGGCCTTATTGGGAGCTTAAGTATGAATATTGCTTACGAAACTGGCAGAGTTAGTGTTGTTGCATCTGTTGTAGCCGCAAATCCATTAATAACAATAATATCTGACAGAATAATTCTTGGCACGAAACTAAGACTTATTCAGTATGTTGCAATAGTAACAATAATTGTCGGAATTACAATGATAATATTTGGCTAGATAGATTACTAGGCAAGCTTTAGTCCCTTAACACGCAAGGCATTAACAATTACTATTACATCGATTACTTCTTGAGCTAAGGCACCAACTACAGGAATAAACATTCCAAATGCTCCGGCAAACATTAGTATAAAGCTGAGACCCATTCCAACAAAGATACTTTGCTTGGCTATGAATAAAACTCTTCGGCTTACAATGACTGCATCTGCAACTCTGCTGATGTTCTCGCTAGTAATGACGATTGAACCGGCTTCTGTAGAAGCTGATGTTCCAAGCACTCCTATAGCAATTCCAGCGTCTGCAGCTGCCAACGCTGGGGCATCGTTAACGCCGTCACCAACCATAATAACTGGAGAGAAGCCCTGTTCTTTGAGTCTTTTTACCATGTTAAGTTTATCTTCTGGTAAGCACTTTGATTGATATTCTTTTATATCGTATGCTTTTGCTATTCTTGCGGCTGTAGTTTCGTTGTCTCCGGTAAGCATAACTTGTTTAGTAATTCCAAGTTTAGACAACTTTTTTAAAGTAGCTGCGACATCTGGTCTAGCCTGATCAGAAAATTTAATGTAACCAAGTACTTCTGACTGAGACATAATTAGCATTAACATTAAGCCTTCGGACTTATTTTGTTCGTAGATAGCCCTTGCTTGACTATGAATAGAATCATATTCTTTTACCAGTGCGGGCTTACCAAAAAACAACTGTGTTTCGTTTATTATTGCCCTGAGTCCGAGACCGAAATCTTCTGACACATTTGTAGCATTTAAAGCAGCAATATTTGCCTTTTCGGCATGTTCTTTTATTGCTTTAGCAATAATGTGGATTGAATGTAGTTCGGCAGAGTATGTAAGTTGTATTAGTTCTTGTTCGCTATATTTACCAAGCGATATAACCGATTCAACTGCAAGTTTACCAAATGTTAATGTACCTGTTTTGTCGAAAATTATGGCCTTTGCTTTACCAAGTGATTCAATACTTTGACCCGACTTAAAAATTATACCGCGCCCTGCACCAATACTTATTCCAGAAGCAAAAGCTATTGGAGCTGCAAGTATTAGTGGGCAAGGTGTAGCAACCACTAAAACTAATAATGCCCGCAGGGGGTCTCCACTAATCATCCAAGCAAGACCTGCAATTAGAAATGCAGAAATCGTAAAGAAGATACTGTACTTATCTGCCATTCTTACAAATGGAGCTTTGTTTTTTTCTGCCTCTTTAACGAGTGCAATTATTTGCTGATATTTACTATTTTCTGAACTACTGGTAACAGTCATTTGTACGGAATTATCCATGACGACAGTACCGCTATAGATCTGATCGCCTGCGACCTTTGTAACTGGCAAGGATTCGCCCGTAATGTTTGCTTCTGTTAGTGATGCCTCTGAGCTTGTAAGCACACCATCAACTGGGACGACTTCTCCGGGTTTTATAAGCAATAGATCGTTAACTTGAACCTCTTTTACATTAATATCTTGTAGTTTGTCTTTTGAATACCTGTGAGCAACCTGTGGTTCGAGAGATAAGAGTTTTTTTAACTCGTTCCCAGACCTTTTATAGGCATATTCTTCGAGTAGTTCGCCACCAGATAGCATTAGAAGTATTATTGCCCCAGCAAGATACTCGCCAAGCAAAAGACTGGCTAAGATTCCTGTTATTGCTATGTAGTCAACGCCAAACTTTCTTTTTAGGAATGAGCCAACGATATCAAAGACTAGAGGTATTGTACCAACGATTACAACCGATCCTAGCACAATGTCTGCAACATTATTTTGGTTGCTTGACCATAATAGAGCATAAACAACGATTGCAAGTATAATTATGATCGGGACAACTAATTTTAGCTGTGCTAGCTTATTCATCAGATAAATTGATCAATTATAAACTTTTGTAGCTACTAAGAATGGCATCTAGAATAGCAGGATCGTTCTTTTGCATTTTAATGGCTACAAAGCCATCTTCACCACGAGCGAACGAACTTGCCTTGAACAGGGTTATTTCATATGACTGGTTTTTGTCTAGCTCTATAACATTATAAGTAACAAAGCGACCTGTATTGGATTTTTCGGATGCGTTATAGAATGAATACTTAATACTGTCTATCCGTTCTTCAGACCAGGCTGTTGCCCAATCAATAACAGCAGATTCATAAATATCTTTACCGGGCCTTATCGTTACAGATGAAAAGTCAATCTCGATAAGATTGTCATTAATTTCTAGTTCAATATCGTATACACCTCCGCCCTCGTTAAACCTGACATTTTCTACTTTCGGGTAACTAATTGAAAAGGGGGTGAAAACAGGGTTCTCAGTTACTGCAGAAGGTTCACCATATATATATGTTGCAAATTCAATGTCTTCTGTAACAGGTTGCGAATTGTCGTTTGTTTGTTCTTGAGTATTGTTATCATTATTGGAGTTATTATCCTTAGTGGTTCTATCGATATAGACATATATGGCTAAAACGATAATGGCAACTACAACGATTACTGATAGTAATGTTTTCATTTGGATATTTTTGCTGAATTAGAAATATTTATCTTTCCACCTGATTCTAGCGTAATCTGCTTAGAAGTAAAATCTATGCGAAGACTTGATTGCGGGAGCAGATTAAGTCTACCATTTTTTGTAATTCGAACATTGTTTTTAGCTATGTGTGCACCACTTAGATTACATTCGTTATTAATAATCCAATCACCATTTGACGGAGGTTTGCAAGCATTAGTTTCAAAACTTATAAAAGAGTAGTTACTGTTTGCTGTAGCTGTTCGAGTGTTATAGCTTCTGTCTCCTCCGTTCCAATTATATTCCGATAATTTGAACTTGTTATTATCTAAGACTTCTTCGACGAATCCGACATGTCCAACTTTACCTGCACCATTGGCAAAAGGTGGAATTGAAAATACGGTGTGTTTCTTTGGACTAGTGCTGACTTCAAATCCTATGAATTTTGCATTCTCGTCCCAGTTGCCGCCATTACCGAATAGTCCCTTTTTGCCATTAGGGCCAACCATAGCATTATGGAAATTACCGATTTGTTGATCTGCTTTAAAAGCAGCGTAAGAGGTGCATTGCCTTTTATACATAGCCCATTCGTCAACTTCGCACTTTTCTCCGTAGCCACATTTAGCAGCATTTGCATATGGATACCCTCCATTTTCAAGAGAATGAACTGTTACAATTTGGGACAAACTGATAAGCATTAATAGAATTAATATCTGAGAAATTCTTTTCATGATAAGTAAGTAATAAGTTAAATGCCTAATCTATAATATGAGCCTGACTGTATGAACCATTAGACAGATAAGAAAATACAACACGATCTGGTTGCACAAATAGACTAGAGAAGATAGGTAAATAAAAAATTATCTTTATATGAATCTAGATTTGTGGATTTAGCCGTATTAAAACTTGTACTTTTTTAAATCTGCTCGATAATCAGCGCAGCTATCGAAAGTTTTACAGTTTGAGGTAACATAATAGAACCAGTTATCACCCCGCCAGGCTAATTTGTCTGTAAGTATTACATCTGAGAATTCGACTTTGCCAGTGACAAGATTAATGAGATACAGCCTGTTGCCTCCATAATAATGACTATAGGTAAAAAATATTGCATGAGTATTACCTGGATTAAGTCCGGAAAAGTATTCTTCTGCATGGAAATTTAATCGGTGTTGTAGTTGACAGTTACCGAACTTGACAGATAGTATTGCCTGTCCATATTCATAATTAACTAATGGAGCAGAGAAGTCGCACAAGCCTGAAGTTTCTGTTGATTGGTCTACTTCTTGAGCTGAAACGGAAGTTACACCAGGATGCAGACCTAATACTAGAACTAGCATAAGCATTGCTATTTGAAATAGATTCTTCATAAGTGTTCTCTAATAATTAATAAGTACATTTTGAACTAGTTAGGTTAAATGTTTCTTAATTCGTGGACAAATGCCTTCCTTACTTGCATGGAGAGTCGTTAGAATTTATAGTAATGTTTATGCATGGAATATTCTTTGATATAACAATTATTATTGTTCTTGCCGCTATATTGGCAATTATTTTCCGTTTGCTAAAACAACCACCCGTACTTGCATATATTCTTGCTGGCATAATACTTGGGCCACTCGGCTTGTATCACATCGAGAATCAAGAGGCATTATCTTCGCTTTCTGAAGTCGGGATTACACTTCTACTTTTTATGCTGGGACTGGAATTGAAGCTTGGAGAACTTCGATCTGTAGGGAAGGTGGCCTTAATAACCGGTATTGGACAAATTGTATTCACCTCAAGTCTAGGATTCCTACTGGCAGTTATATTTGGAATTGACCCGGTTGCAGCATTGTATTTCAGTGTTGCTCTTACATTTAGCAGCACTATCATAATTGTCAAACTTCTATCTGACAAAAAAGATCTAGGCAGTCTATATGGAAAAATTTCAATTGGACTTTCTACTTGTTCAAGATTTTTTTGCAATCATTGCCTTAATTCTTCTTTCGGGACTAAGCACAAGCTCTTCACCTTCATTTGAATTAATCGGAGTAATTCTCCTAAAAGCAGCTGCTCTATTTTTGTTAACCATATTTTTAAGTAACATATTTTTCCCAAGACTTGTGCATGCGTTATCTCATTCACAAGAGATTCTTTTCTTGAGTAGTCTTGCACTTGCCTTTGGAGTCTCAGCTTTTGCCAGTTCTGAATACATTGGCTTCTCAATTGAAATTGGAGGCTTTTTGGCAGGACTAGCACTTGCTAATTCCATAGAAAGCACGCAGATAGTAGCAAAAATCCGATCTCTGAGAGATTTCTTCATCGTCTTATTCTTTGTACTGTTGGGTATGAATTTGGTATTTGCCGATATCGCATCAGTACTTCCAACAGCAATAGTATTCTCATTGTTTGTTCTTATAGGTAATCCGCTCATTGTTATGATCCTTTTAGGGCTTCTTGGTTACAAAAAAAGGACAAGTTTTCTGGCTGGACTTACAGTTGCTCAGATATCGGAATTCAGCCTTATTGTCATCTTTCTGGGAAATAGAATTGGACATGTTCCAGACGAGATTGTATCACTTGTAACTTTAGTGGGAATAATCACATTCACACTCTCAACTTATGCAATCATGAACGGAAACACCCTATTTAACATGTTTCAAAAATATTTAAGTATTTTTGAAAGAAGCAAAACCGTTGAAAAGGTAAGTCAGAATGGATCAGATTACAAAAATCACATCGTCATAATTGGTGCCCATAGAATTGGTGGAACCGTTATAAAGGCTTTGGCTAAACATAAAGACAGACTGGTAATAGTGGATTTTAACCCAGACATTATTCAAGAACTGAAAAACAAGAATTTTAATGTTGTCTTTGGGGACATTGCTGACCCTTCAATTCAAGAAGAAGCAAAAATCGACAAAGCAAGGATAATCTTTTCTACAGCACCTGACTACGAGGATAATATCATTATTATTCGTAATGTAAAGAGACACAACACAAAAGGTAAGGTGCTAGTAAGTGCTCGGTACGAAGAAGATATTCAAGATCTTTACAAAGCAGGAGCAGATTATGTTTTTCGACCGTTTGAACTTGCTGGAAAAAGCATTGCCCGCATATTAAAACCTGAAAATAGTAAACTGTTAGCCAAGTTAGAAGAATCTAAGAGCCAAAAAGAGAAGAGCAGCTAACGCTGCTCTTCTATAAGGACTTCGAACTAGTTATTTACTGTTAATTGATTCGTAGAACATCAATCTTCAAGTCTCCCATCTCTTCAACCATCTCCAGATACACTTGTTTGCCTGAGAAATTGCCACTTAGAACTAATGACGATCCGCTAATATCTTCTTTAAAACTGATATTTAATCCTTTTGTCATTGCTCCAATTGCATCTAAACCCTCTAACTCACCGCAAACAGACCTTAGATCTAACATTAAAGCTTCGAATTCTGCTTCAGTAACATTGCTTCTGAATCTTGCTGTGGTTAAATCCTGATAAATTACCTGATAATCAGCAGTTGTGCCAGAACACAAGGCTTCTGTTGTAACCTGACTTAATGCATTAATTCCTGCACCAATGGTTAGGGTTAGTGCTCCAAAAATTGAAACAACACAACAGACGCAGAGAAAGACTAATACTACCAAAGCGATAACAATGGTTTTTCCGGAACAGCCACCGGAGCCTTTTTTCTCTTCAACAGAGATTGCATCGGACATAAGAATATGGATAAAAAATTAATACAATCGTAACATAGATTTATTCTAAGATAAATTAGTGTAAAATTTGAAATATTTTCATGCTATGAAGCGTAGTAAATTAATAGCAAGCACATTATTAATGGGTTCATTTTTAGCAGCAGCAACTCTGGTCGCGGTATTATTGTCTAGTACATCGACAAATTTTGAGAATAATTTTGCCTCAGCATCGCAAACAAACTTTACTATACAAAGAAACAACTCATATCTGGCTAATCCAGGAATTGGTTGGCAATATATGGGTAGTTCGGACAAGACTATTCTACCTGAAACAGTTGCTTATCCAGATAGACACTTAATTTCATGGCGGATAATCAATCCGCAAGAAGGTGTCTATGACTTTTCAACAATTGATTCATTTTTAAGTCAAGCAATCGCTAATAATAAGCAACTTTCATTTCGAGTCTATACTATGCGTGGAGAAGGCTATGGAGGACACCAGATGCCAACATGGGTAGTCAATAAAGGTATTCCTCTGGTTGGATCAGGTAGCGAAGCTGGTCAGCCAGATTACAGCAACTGTAATTACCAATTCTATTGGGCGCAGATGGTTGAGGCCCTAAGACAGAAATATGATGGAAATCCAAACATTGCCTATATTGATATATCTGGCTATGGGAACTTCAATGAATGGAGCTACCACGACGGTATCACCGAATTTGAGCCTAATCCATTTAGCCCTCAAACACCAGACGGCTATGCCAGAAATAGACTGGTAGACATGTTTGTTGGTGGAAGTTCAAATAATCACTTATGTCGACAAAATAACGGGACAACTACAAGGGTAAGCTATAACTATCAAGGCTTTCAGTCAACGCAGTTAATAATGCCTTGGGCGGGAATTCGTCATTCGGTTAAGTATGCATTTGAGAAGTCAGCGACAGTTGGATTTAGACACGATTGTCTTGGCAGAAGCTCTTTAAGTGATTTCTCACAGCCCGAAATAACAGAAGCCTTCGGTAGTCGCTGGACGACTGCTCCAATTGTTTATGAACTGTGCGCTATAAACTGGAATAATTCAACCTTCCAAAAGAATGTATCCGATGTCATGTCTTTTTCACACGCATCGCTTATACACGATAACCCCAACGGAACCGCACAACCAAAGGAAACAATTAGTAATTTAATGAAACCTGCGGGTTATAGGTACACTCTGGCTTCTGGATCATACCCTAGTCAGGCCGATGCAGGCAGTACTATCACTATTAATACTTCTTGGCAAAACATTGGCTTAGCTCCAAACTATCCAAGGATGGGTCAAAATTTTAGAGCCTACATTGGACTTAAGAATTTAGCAGGCTCTGTGATTTTGCAGTCTGCATTTAATTCGCAAGTTAGCACCTGGATGCCAGCAGATACATATGGTCAAAACCCACCAGTAAATAATGCGAATCAATCAATTACTATCCCTGCAGACTTTAACTCGGGTATTTACAAACTTGTAGTGTTTATTAAAGATGAAAGAACCGGCAGAAACATTCAACTAGACCTTACAAATGGTGATTCCAACAACTATTATGAAGTAGGTCAAATTACAGTCAATTCAACAACACCCACTCCCTCACCTACATTAACTCCTACGGCTACGGTGACAACTTCACCAAGCCCAACAATAGTAACACCAAGTCCGACTCAAAACCCCAGGCCATCGCAAAATCCTGCCTTAACAAGTCCAACACCAACATTTAGCATAATCGAAACTATACAACCAACAATCATAAATAGTATTCAAGTTACACAAGCTCAAGAGCCAAACAAGCCTAGTACAACTGTTATTATTCAAGAAGCCGCACAAGAACAAGAACTGCCTTCGCTAGTTGTTGATACACCTACAGGAAATGTAGACGAAGACCCCGTAGATGCAAATGTCATCGACATTCAAAAAACAGTCATAGATAATCCTTATCTACCATTAACTGGACTTATTCTAGTTGGGGTATTAATGATAATTGGAGGCTTTCTACTTAAGCGAACTTAGCAATAATTAGCAGTACAAGTTGTGAGAGAATCGCTATTACGAACACTCTAAAATCCATCTTTGAAATGTTTACATTCCTTGATCTGCCTCTATCAGTTGATCTTTGATACTCGTAATTTTCCTTTTTTGCATGTTTTTCTTTATTAACATAGATATTTCCTCTTTTCTTTGAGATCGATATCGCTTGCCTATAAGCCCTTACTGTATTTATGAACGCCTTATCTGATCCACTCTCTTTATCAGGATGATATCTAGCCGCTAGATTTCTAAAAGCTGCTTTTATTTCGCCTTCTGTGGCGGATTCACTTACTCCAAGTTGTTGAAAGGGACTTATTTGATGCATAGATGATTATACCACTGCACTTATACAAGAGAAACTGTGATTAAGCTATAATAACCGCATGGGAAATCAACTTAAGGGCTTAACAAATCAAGAGGTATCAGAACGGATTGCTGAAGGAAAGGTAAATACGATTACTTCACCGGACACAAAATCGTTCTGGCAGATACTGGCCAGTAACATAATTGATCTGCCAAATATGATTATCTTCTTTTCGGTGATTGCTTTGTTTATATATGCAGAACCAAAAGACGCAGTTATTATCTCCCTAATTGTTGTAACAAATATCATTGTCTCGGTTTATCAAGAAGTATCTGCCAGAAATTCTCTTAAAAAAATCCAATTGCTTAGCAGAGATAGAATCATCGTTATTAGAGAGGGGCAACAACAAGAAATTGACCCAGAAGAAGTAGTTGCCGACGATTTAATTTTCATAGAATCCGGCAAATATGTTTATGTGGATGGCAAAGTTATCTCTGAAGAAGGGCTTTTAATAGACGAATCGATACTTACAGGAGAATCAGACTACAGCAATGTTGATGAGGGTCAAGAAATTCTTTCTGGCTCATTTGTAGTTGCTGGCAAGGGTTATTATCAAGCTATTAAGGTAGGCCCCGAAAGCTTTATCAACAAGATAACAAGCGAAACCAAAAGCTATGTTGCCTATCTTTCGCCTCTGCAAAAGCAAGTGAATAAAATGCTTAAAGGTTTGACTTACCTTACTATTGTTTTAATAGCAGTTATTGTTGCACGCAATCTAGTCATAAGAGAGTTCTCACAGGGCGAACTGGCTGAAGCAATTGTTTCGGTAATCAGCTCAATGGTGCCACAAGGAATTGTTCTAACCTTGACCATCGCTTTTATGCTTGGAGCAACAAGAATGGGCACAAAGCGAATCATAGTTCAAAAAGCTAGCACAATAGAAACACTAGCAGGCATCAAATACTTATGCATGGATAAAACCGGAACAATAACTAGAAATATTCTCGAACTAAAGAAGATTTTACCTTTCCATAATTATACTCTAACAAGAACAGAAGAGTTTCTTGCACTTTACGCCAACCTAAGTCTTGAACAGAACAAAACAATCAAAGCAATAGGCGATGCACTTAAACTAAATTCAGACATGGACATGCCTAATGTGGCCGAGCAACTTCCATTTACCTCAAGAGCTAAGATGAGCGGATTATCTCTTAAAGACGAAACTGGCTACAATCATTTGCTTTTCGGATCTGTCGAAAGCCTAATTCATTACTGCAAAATTGAGAATCATAGGGAGATAATTGATCTTGAAGAAGAATATGCAAAACAAGGCATGCGTGTGCTCATCCTGCTTCATCGTTTTCAAAACAATGAAAAAAAACTATTAAGTGATGATATAAAATATAATCCAGCAGCAATAGTTGTATTAGAAGACAGGCTTCGAGAAGGATCGAGATCAATTATGCAAACATTTATTGATAAAAAAGTTAAGCCACTGATTATCTCCGGGGATCACCCAGAAACACTCAAAGCCCTAATCAAACAATTAAACATTAGTACCTTAACAAATATTACTACCGGAAAAAGACTGGCCGAATGCACTACAGAAACTGAATTTGACGATCTAGTTCATGAAAGCGATATCTTTGCCAGAGTTAGCCCTGAACAAAAGGTAGAAATAATTAAATCTCTTCAAAAAGGCAAGACTTATGTAGCAATGGTTGGAGATGGAGTAAACGATGCTCTCGCCATAAAACAGGCAAATCTCGGTATTGCTATGGGGAGCGGAGCAAATGTAACAAAGAATATCGCCGACATTATTCTTCTAGACGACAATATTGCTTCTCTTGCAGACATTGTAGATGAAGGAAGGATTATTCTAATTAATACTCTAAGATCCGCCCAGTTACTAATCATGCGACATGCATACTCGATAATTATCATTATCGGTGCATTATTGCTAGGGCTTACTTTTCCATTTTATCCATTTGGATTATTCCTGCTTGCCTTTACAAATGGGAGTATCCCCGTTTTGGCTATTGTTCTAGCTAAACCAACAGAAATGAAAATGCCGGATTTTCTTGGTGAACTTGCAGATTTCTTAATTGCAGGAGGCATTCCTGCAGGAATATTATCACTAATCCTTCTTGTTAATTACCAAGGCTATGACCAAAGAGAGGTGCAAACTATGTTGCTTGCGTTTCTAACGGTTGTTGGTGTCGTTAACTATTTATTTACCATAAAGAATTCATTCCAACTATCAGATATTCTTAAGCCAGAGAAATTAAGCCTACTCGCTCCGTTTATTATCGTGTTTTATTTACTGGCGATGTATATTCCGCTTTTTAGTAACTTTGTTGAAATGACACCTTTGAGTTTATCTACCTGGGTCGAAATAGGAGGCTTGTTGCTTATTTATATTGGTGCAATGTCAATAATTGGAACGACCCTTAAATCAAAATTGATCAAGGGTCGCTAATTTAGATTTGTTTTCGATATTTTTTTAGCCACATTGATTCTAGCTAGTTCTTTTTCGATTTTCGCCTGTACTCTTGCGAACTCAACATCTGCAATATCCTGTTTCTTCTTTAGATACTCAATGGCTTTTTGTCTGGCTTCTTCGGCTCTAGCAAGATCGATTTCTTCGGCTCTTTCTGCCGTATCTGCCAAAATATGGATTTCGCTTTCGCGTCTAATCTCAATAATTCCTTTGGATACTGCAAGCTCCACCTGATGATCTCCTTTGTCGATTATCAATTCACCAGCGGTAATAATCGAAACTAAAGGTATATGATCATCCATAATTGTAATAACACCTGCAGCAGTAGGAACTGTCAAAGACTTGATCTGCTTATCTTCGTAAATTGTACCTTGCGGTGTGGCAATAATTAAATGAACCATAATTATTTTGACTCCTCGTGTGCTTTAACTACATCTTCAATTGAGCCCTTCATATAAAATGCCGATTCTGATTTATCGTCATGAAGGCCGTCAAGGATTTCTCTGAATCCACTAACAGTCTTACTGATTGGAACATATGCCCCTTGCATGCCTGTGAATTGTTCGGCAACAAAGAATGGTTGAGATAAGAATCTTTGAATCTTTCTTGCTCGAGATACGATTAATTTATCTTGATCTGATAATTCTTCCATACCAAGAATAGCAATTATGTCTTGCAGATCCTGATATCTTTGCAGAACCTGTTGAACTTCGCGAGCTGTATTGTAATGATCTTCTCCGACAACCAAAGGATCAAGCACAGTTGAGGTAGAATCAAGAGGGTCTACAGCAGGAAACAGCGCCAACTCTGCTAAAGCTCGATTTAGAACCACTGTTGAGTCAAGATGACTAAAGGTGGTAGCAGGAGCTGGGTCTGTAAGGTCGTCTGCTGGAACATACACAGCCTGAACTGATGTAATTGAACCTTTCTCTGTAGAGGTAATTCTTTCTTGTAATGCTCCCATTTCCGTGGCAAGTGTCGGTTGATATCCAACTGCTGAAGGCATTCTTCCTAGAAGAGCAGACATTTCTGAACCGGCTTGTGTAAACCTAAAAATATTATCAATAAATAATAGCAAGTCTCGATTCTCTTCATCTCTGAAGTATTCAGCCATGGTTAGTGCTGACAAAGCAACCCTTGCTCTAGCTCCAGGTGGCTCGTTCATTTGACCAAAAACGAGTGCAGTTTTATCTAAAACACCTGATTCCTGCATTTCTTTGTATAAATCGTTTCCTTCTCTAGTTCTTTCACCAACTCCAGCAAACATAGAGTATCCTCCGTGTTCCTGAGCAATATTTCTAATCAATTCCTGAATGATGACTGTTTTTCCTACACCAGCACCTCCGAATAATCCAATCTTTCCTCCTTTAAGGAAAGGGCAGAGAAGATCGATTACTTTTATTCCAGTTTCCAGAAGCTCTGACTTTTGAGACTGTTCTTCAAAACTTGGTGCCTTTCTGTGTATCGGAAGTTTATGGCTGACCTTGGGTGCTTCCATTCCATCAATTGGATCTCCGGTGACATTAAACATTCTTCCTAAAACATCTTTACCCACCGGGACAGAGATGGGAGAACCTGTGTCTATGACCTTCATGCCTCGGCTGACTCCATCGGTGCTTCCCATAGCAACAGCTCTAACGGTACCTCCGCCAATTTGCTGTTGGACCTCAAGTGTCAGTTTTTCACCAGACTCAAGAGTAAGCTCTAAAGCTGAGTAGATCGCAGGTACAGTATCTGCGAAATGGGCATCGACAACAACTCCAATAACCTGAATGATTGTTCCGATATTTTCTTTTTTTTCGTTGTTCACAATAAATAATTAATAACTAATCTTGTTCAAGTGCGTTTGCACCACTCGTGATTTCTGCAATCTCTTGAGTAATAGCTGCTTGACGCCCTTTGTTAAATATTAAAGTTAAATTGTCGATCATTTCACCAGCTGATTCTGTAGCATTCTTCATTGCCATCATTCTGCTACTATGTTCACTAGCCGCCGATTCTAAAATCGAGTGATAAATCTGCACTTCGACAAGAAGTGGAATCAGATATTCTATTAAAACAGTCCTATTTGGTTCAAAGGCATATTCATCTGCAGTGAACCTGTCCGGATTGTCATTAAATTCCTTACCTGAGTTAATTGATGTTGTAGTAATATCATCTACCATTTCTTTAATTACATTTGGTTTCAAGGGGAGAACCTGCTTGTGTTCTACAATCTGTAAGAGTCCAGACACATAATTGGTGTAGACTATTTCGACTTTGCCGTATTCTCCAGCTTTAAAGCGATTCATAATGTCTACTGCAATAGGGATAACATCTTCAAACGATACATTCTCTGAAAATCTCTCGTATACACCTAAAAGGTTAAGTTTGTTTCTTTTGGCAAATGCTGCAGACTTTTTTCCTAAAGCGAGAATATCTGGTTGGTTGCTTTCTGCTTGTAAGATTTGATTTGCAGTCTTAGCAACATTAGCATTATAGCTACCGCACAAACCCCTGTTGGATGTAACCATTATTATTAGTGTTTTAGAAACAATTTGATCAAGCATCAGGGGATGGCTAATCTTTTGTTTTGCTAAATTTTCGAGAAGTTCATAGGCCAAATTAGCATAGGATCTCATTTGAATGGCAGATTCAACCGCTTTTCGCATTTTAACTGCAGCGATCATCTGCATAGCCTTAGTGATCTTTTTTGTATTCTTAACAGACTTGATTCTGGTTTTAATTGCTTTGGTATTTACAGGCATTAATCTGTTTTAAACTCTTTGGTAAAGTCTTTGGCAATAGCAGATAATTCTTCTTTTAACTCGTCACTCCAATCTGCTGCTATGATTTTTTCGACTACACTTGGCTTAGTAGATTTAACAAATTCTATGAAGTCATGCTCTGCCTTTTTAATTAGTTCTACTTTGATATCATCAAAAAAACCGTTGCTAGCAGCAAAAATTCCAAGAACTTGATCCTCAACGGGTTGTGGGTTGTATGGAGGTTGTTTAAGAAGTTCTGTTATTCTTCTGCCTCTTTCGATTTTTTTCCGAGTGTCTTCATCAAGATCACTTGAGAACTGTGCAAAAGCTTCTAATTCTCGGAATTGAGCAAGATCGAGCTTCATGCTTCCGGCAACTTTCTTCATTGGTTTTGTTTGTGCAGCGCCACCGACTCTGGAAACAGACAACCCGACATTAACTGCAGGTCTTGTTCCTTTATAGAACAAACTTGTTTCAAGAAATATCTGTCCATCTGTAATTGAGATTACATTTGTTGGCACATATGCAGAAATGTCTCCGGCTTGAGTTTCGATTATGGGAAGGGCGGTAATCGAACCACCTCCGTTTTCTTTATTAAGGTTTGCTGCTCGCTCTAATAGCCTTGAGTGTAGATAGAAGACATCTCCCGGATAAGCTTCTCTTCCTGGAGGGCGTCTTAATAGGAGCGACATTTCGCGATATGCCCATGCATGTTTTGTTAAGTCATCATAGACAACAAGCACATCTTTACCTTTAGCTGCAAAATATTCTGCTAAAGCAACCCCAGAGTAGGGGGCAAGGTAAAGCATTGGAGCTGGATCTGATGCGCTTGCAAGTACAACTGTTGTGTATTCCATTGCTCCTCTTTCTTTGAGAGTATTCACAATTCGAGCGACCTTTGATTCCTTTTGACCTATGGCAACATATATGCAGATAACCCCTGTGCCTTTTTGGTTAAGGATTGTATCGATCGCAATAGTTGTTTTTCCAGTCTGTCTGTCGCCAAGAATTAATTCTCTTTGACCACGACCGATTGGAATTAAAGCGTCAATCGCTTTGATTCCAGTTTGCAATGGAACGGATACAGGTTCTCTGGTCATAACTCCGGGAGCAATCTTTTCTACAGGTGAAAACTCTGTTGTAGCAATGTCTCCATTACCATCTATCGCGTCTCCTAAAGGATTAATAACTCTGCCAATCATATCTTCTCCAACTGGAATTGACATAATCTTTCCTGTTCTTTTAACAACATCTCCTTCTTTAATTCCAATGTAATCACCTAAGATAATAGCTCCGACCGTGTCAAATTCGAGGTTTAGTGCTAGGCCGGTAACTCCTCCGCTAAATTCAAGCATCTCTTGTGACTGAGCTTTAGCCAAGCCTTCGACAAGAGCTATGCCGTCCTTAACTTCGAGAACGGTTCCAACTTCTTCTCTTTGAATAGTGGGGTCGTACTGCTCAATTCCTTCTTTGAGAGAAGAGACAATTTTATTTGTGTCTGTCATATGTTTTAAGGTTGTATAATTTATGTCTTAATTTATCGAGTTGCGATCTGATGCTTCCATCAAATAACTCGGTCTTTTTTTGAATTCGAATGCCACCTATTAAAGTCTCATCAATTTCTTCTTGTATACGAAGATTATCTCCAAATAAAACTGATATTCTTTGCTTATCTTCTTCGCTAATTTCTTGTGCACTCCTGACAATTATTTGATCAGGAGCCCTTAGTGGCTTATATTTTCGTCTACGCTTATGCTTCATTTTTCTTCTAACTGATCAAGGTAACTATCAATTATTTCTCGATCTCTTTTTTTATCGAGTTTTTCTTTAATAATTTTCTCTGTTGCCATTATTGCCAAATCTGCAGTTTCTTTTTTAAGACTGGCTATCATTTGTTTGCGCTCTAACTCGATTTGCTCTCGTGATTTTTGTTCGAGTTCAGAGATATCGTCTTGAGCCTGGTTTTTAATATTTGTTGCTAGAAGCTCGGCTTCCTTTTTAGAATTCATAATAATTTCTGTGCCATCATGCTTTGCCTTATCAACAATCTCTGCAGAAAGTTGTTCTGCCATTTTCAGTTCGTGCTTATATTTTTCGGCATCGTCAAGTCCTTCTTGAATCTTTGCTTGTCTTGCATCAAGAGCATCGAAAATCTTTTTAAAAAAGAATTTTCGCAATACCAGTAGTATCACAAGAAAGTTGACAACATTAAATAAAAACATTTTGCCGTCAAAACCAATTTTCGCAAATACTTCGTTAATATCCATTAATCATAAGATAATCGTTGCAGCTGCCCCTTCGGGGCAGCTGCAAAAAAAGTTAAATTAAGAAGAATGCCACCAAAGAATAAATTGCTGTTGACTCAACAAGAGCCACAGAAATGATTACTTTGCTGAACATAGTCTCTTCCAGTTTAGGATTGCGCCCGATTGCTTTAAATGCAGATGACACAACAAGTCCTTCAGCAATGGCATTGGCTGCCATTCCCAAGATTGTAAAGGACTTTGCAAAAACTGTTGCTGATTCTGGGTCCATGAATAAACATTAAAAAAATAAATTATTCTTCACTTAGAGCCATTCCGAAATATGATGCCGTTAAAGCGCTGAACACAATTGCTTGTATTACTCCCGAAAAAAGAGATAGCACAAAGAAGGGAATAGGCAAAAATAATGCAAAGATTCCCATCATAACTGAAGCCAGCAATTCTCCAGCAAAAATATTTCCGAACAACCTAAGTGATAATGATAAAGACTTTGCAAGCTCGGATACAACATCTAGTAAGCCTACAAAGAAATCTATAAAGGATAATATCCCTGCCCCAATTCCTTTCTTAAAACCTTCAATAATTCCTCCAAAACGAAAGTAACTATTCAAATAAGCAGGAACTCCTTTTTTATGAATTGAAAAGATATGTACAAATACGATTACGGCTACAGCTAATCCGAAAGTTGAATTGAAATCAGAGGTAGTTGGTCTAAATAAGCTCTGACCATCATAAGTTATCGATGTTATGCCTGGTATCAGCAAAACCGTGTTAGATATCAGAAGATATAACATTAGTGTTCCAACAATCGGGAAGATTCTACGTGCGATTTCTTCCTTTCCGGTGATCTGTGTAAAGAAGTTTAGAGCTGTTTGAACAATTATTTCAATTACTAACTGGAATTTGCCAGGTTTAGAGTATATTTGCAAACTTCTTGAAGCCCAAATAGACAATAATATCAACAGAGATGTTACTAACAGTGCAGAAATCATGCTGTTAGTAAAACCGATTCCAAACAGTGAGAATATCACATCTGATTGGACACTAATTAATTCAGATTTAAGTTGAAACAATGAACCCATGATTGATTACTCGTTCGATTTTGTAGCTGACTTTTGTTTTTCTTCAAGTGCAGACTCTGATTGATCTGGCATATTCTTATAGCCAGTTAATATTCCGTATTTCTTATCCATAATAAAAATTCCTACCCATGACATAACAAAAAAGAATGCAAGGATTGCTAAGGATCCCCATGGTCTTGAGTCGAAATGGTTGTCTATGGCTCTGCCGATAAAAGCAGCAATAACTGCAGGAACGGAAAAAATGAAAAGAGCTTTAAGCGTGAGCATGTATGTTCTTCTTTTTATTCTTCTTTAACTGTTCT
>JYPD01000031.1 GCA_001567305.1 candidate division WS6 bacterium OLB21
ACTTGATGAACATAAAAAGATCAAAAGCCTGTCTAAGGGCAATAAGCAAAAGGTTGCCATAATACAAGCTTTTATGCACGAGCCAAAAGTATTGATACTAGACGAGCCAAGTTCGGGACTTGATCCAATCTTACAAAACGAGTTTTATCATCTTCTGGCAGAAGTCAAACACAGGGGAGGAACAGTTTTCTTCTCATCACATGTACTTTCTGAAGTGCAAAAAGTATGCGATCGTGTTGCCGTAATTAAAGATGGAGAGCTTGTAAGTATTGAAACAATTAGCGAACTACGAAATAAAAATATCTTTCGCATAGAGCTTACCTATAGCGGAAAAGGGCCGACAGAAAATGATTTTGGTAAGGATAACATTGAAAACTTTGAAACATCAGCTAATAATTTAATCAGATTTACCTATAAAGGAGAAATTAATTCTTTACTGGCTATTCTGAATCAATTTGACCTTACAAATCTTACGATAAGCGAACCGAGTATCGAAGATATTTTTCTTGCTTATTACAACTAATCTCGATGAGAAAGCTGCTGACATTAATAAGGCATGATTTAAACGATAGCAAAATCGGATTAATTTCTGTTGTAGTTATTGCACTTTCTATCGGAGCATTATTTGGCGCCTTTTACCCAACCATTCGTGAGAATGCAGATGGCATCGCCATGCTTGCTCAAGGCGAAATTGCAGCTCTATTCTTTAACATCAGCGCCGATGATGTCGCAGATTTTGATTTCAGTGACTACAATGTCTATATCAGCACAGAATACTTCAGCTTCTTTTGGGCAGTATTATTCGTTCCATTTCTAATCTCTTGGGGAGTAAAAATGGCAGGTCAAGCAGAAAAGGGCACTCTAGCATTGCTTCTGGCACACCCTGTAAGCAGAACAGAAGCTGTTAACAGCCAACTTCTTTCGTTAGCCGCCAAAGCAGCTTTGACAGCCTTTGCTTTCATTGTTAGTGCTGGTCTACCCGCATTATTTATCGAAGATACAAATCTTGATTTAGTTGCTTGGCTTAGAGTCGGGGTATTCTATTTGGTCATCTTCATTACAATCAGCTACATAGCTTTTGCCGCATCAATAGTTACCATGTCAAAGCTCAAAGGAATCTGGATTACAACTGTAATCATTGTTTTGGGTTATCTGTTTAATACAATCTCAAATCTAGTTAGCGAAGTTGAATTCCTAAAGTATGCATCACTCTGGCATTATATGGGAAATACCACAAAACAGCTCCAGGGCGAACCACTTTATACCCTAGGATTCCTTGTATTCTTACTGGTTGCAATTATATGCATTGTTATTCCGGTTCTTGTCTTTGATAAGAAGAACCTTCCCAACGGTTAAATATCTCTGATAACTGAATATAGTTATCGTAATTGGCTCTAATGACTCTTGTTGGTAGAGCAGGACAAGTCACAGTCCGCGTTAGTGGATCTGTATGCACCGAATCATCGCTTTGAATCATCAGCTTTTGCCTCTGCTTCGTTGCTCAACCTTATAAAAACCATTAACCATATGGTAAAGACTCGGGAAAGGGGGCTGCTGTGCAAAACTTGTTAAATGCATTTTTGCAAACCTACTTACCTCAGTGTAACCAGCATTTATATAAGGGGCTTGCAGAGTTGTAGCAAGTTGTCTAACTCTAGGCATCAGAATATTATGTAAAACAGTGTTGTATTGAGCCGACTGCGGATTACGAGCAGGAAAGAAATCAATTTCCTCGTCACTCAGAACAGCTCTTAATATATTCCTAACAATTTCTTCTAATGCTTCTTTATTGAAATCTGGATCGTGTTCATATAGTTGACCGTACCTCTCAAATCCTTGGCTGACAATACTTGCAATTTCATACGAGTCATTTATTGTTAACTCAGCGTATTCTCTAAGTCTTATTGCATTTAGATAGTTGCGCATAAACGAAACTATCGTTTCAAATCCCGACCTGATTGATTCCTTAGGATCTGTAAAATCAAAAGTTTCAAGTCTGGCCCTAAACACATCCTCAAGATTTGAATGCAGCCAAGCGATGATATCTTCTTCGGATTGCAGGTCTTTCACACTATCAGCAAGTGAATGAAGTCTTCGAAGCTCGTTGAAGGCTTGAGTTATTACAGACTCATCTAAAATTAACCCTAATCGGTCGAGAACCAGATTAATATTATATTTAAACTGCGCCTCGTCTACTTCTGTTGTTTCAAGTGTAGTTTCAAGAGTTCTTTGTATTTGTTCCTGCCTCGAATCTATGCTACCGAATCCTGATTCCTTAAAGAATAATTGATTATAGTCGAGCGTTTCTCCTTGAAAAGACTGCATAATTATTAGAATTGCAGATTTTCTCGCTGCAAGTCTCAAGGTATCTTCGTAGTCGAAATGCATGTTATTAGAAACCAGCTCCTCAATAAATGTGTCCATCCTAGAGTATGGCTCGCTTGCGAGCTCATTCATTCTATCGATAAGCCTTTGTCTTTCGGGTGTATGTTCAGAAGCAAAATAGTTCCTTAAAGCAGCTTCGAACAAATTATTTTGTAATCGACCAATTACATCTTCACTGGTTGATATTAAAGAATACTCGGGGGTGTAGAATATACCGTCGGCTTGATTAAACATGGCAAGTTGCCAATCGCCATCTTCCGTGCGGTAATAATATTTCTTTAATCTATCTTCTTCGATCTTTTTACCTTCGCTGATTCGACCCAGATTAATTGTCTGATTTCGAGAATTTGCATCTATAACAATCCTGAATTCTCCTGCAGATATATCTAAGGCTCCTGTTTCAAGCTGCTCCATTGCTTGACTAATCAAAGGTGTATAGAACTCGTCGTGGATTGCATCAATGTGGTAAGCAAATAAGGCGAACCTCTCCATTTTTGATACATCCCACTCAGGGGTACCGTGTGGCATTCTTTGCCTAAGCGCATATCGTAAATCTATTGACGAGTCAGATCCAGCTTGAGCAAGTGAGTTAACTACCCGTAATGCATCAATAAGCAGGAATGGTCTACCTCCTACTTGATTATGTTCATAAGGACATCCGCTCATAAATCCCGTTTTAAATATATCCATTATATCACACGGGAATTGATTGAGTTATTTTCTTTTTAAGCCTAGACTCTCTGTCCCATGAACATCCTAAATAATTCAGCTCTTGTCAAACCTTGACCTTCTTGTTGATTGCTAACTGCCTCTGCTAAGGCAGACTCAAGTTTAGGTATTTCGTTGAGATCAAGCTCGTTCATTAAACCAAATTTGTAGATTAGTGAATTTACTATTGTCATCTGAATGTAAAGAGCAATAGATGCTGGAATTCCTACCATAGAGCTACCGATGATGTCCTGTACTGCAAGGCTAAGATTATTATAATGTGCGCTGCATCCGACCATACTACCCATACCTCCAGCCTGTGATGCTGAGTATCCTTTTTGTATCTCAAGCGTGACATATTTTCTAACTTGATCAATTGGTTTTCCATCCGCCAAGAATCTTTGTGCATCTGCAAGAATACTATTTATATCTACAGACATGGAGAAACCATTATCCGCAAATCCACTTAGAAGCATTAGAGCAAAGTGCATCGTTTGATTTTCTAGTGCAATATCAATCAGTGAACTATCTCTCGATACAGGATCCGTAAGTTCTGCTGTTCTAAAACTATTTAAATCGTGTTTAACGACACCCGCTACAAAAGGAGTGTTAAGCAACTGATAAGGCAATACATTCATTGCATCAGCAAGTATATGATGCAAAGTATGTTCGTAATTTTCATAACTGAAGGCAACATTTACAAGAGCTTCAAGTTCAGCAAGAACTGTAGACACTTTATCGCCGGCTACTGGTATCTTTCTAATTGCCTCTATCATAACGCTTAATTCTGAGCTGTGGTGAGGTGGAATTATCGCCATTGTATCCACAGAATCATATCCGTGTGTTTCAAAGTGCCTATATGCATCTACTACTTCGTGGTCATGATCACTAAGATCAACTCCTGCCATTTCCGCCTCTTTCATTAAGAGTATTCTTGAGAGCGGAACACCATTCACATGTTCTCTTAAGTTCCTTCTATGGGAATAATGTTCATGATTCTTTTTGACTAGATGTGGATAATGGGCGATGCGATCTAAGGCGCCTCTTCCATAACCAACGATTACATCTTTTGCCCTATTTACAAATTCAGAAGCGGTCAAGCGATCTCCAGTAGTCTTTAATCGTTCAACAGATTCATCTATCTCTGCCTCTGATTCAGCTGGAATCTCTTCCATAGATCTTGAAAATCTTGCAATTGAATCTTCAACAGATACCGTATTCTCAATAATATTCCCATGTCTATCCTTAAATACACCTCTATCATGCTCTCTGGCATAACCAATTGCAGAGATCACCGTTTTAAAACCAACACCCATATTCACTAACCTTGCTGGAATAGCATTCAAAGACATGCGGTGCAAGTTGTTGATTCCTAGGTTAAACTGGGCGATTTCTCTAGGTGCAATATCGCCGGCAGCTATTATGGCATTAGCTAAAGCTACATCTCCTGTAAGATCTGCGACCATAGCTGTCATAAAATACACCATATTCATATCGTAAACTGGTTTACCGTCTTCTGTAAGTTCGTCATCGACCTTGGCATACTCCCAGATCATATCTCTTGCAAGAGAAACACCTAGGTTAGTAGACAACAAACCACTACCAACAGCCGCATATTTATGAATTGCCCAATAAAGCATATTTCTCTTCTTATCCTGATCACCGTCTGCTTTTTCAATAATTTTCTTCATTTCTCCATCAACGATGGGTTTAAAGATATCCGCATTGACAATGGACAGGGCAATATCAATTCCTACTTTAGCGCTAGCAACCACTGTTTCTTGAATACCATGTTGAAGTTCGTGAACTCTTTCATGATCCCCATTAATATTCGCAGATTCTAATGAGGCAACAAGAATAGCTCCAGATACAGCATAATCAACTTTATTGAAATGGGGGGGAATATCTTTTTCAAATTTGTCTTGATTTGCATATTTAACGAGAGCTTCTTGCATCCAACGATTAGCCCCTGGAATACCTTGAGCTGTTAGTTTACCTAAAGCGTAAATGAAATATGCAGTACCAAGACGATCAAACATCCTAGCATTTGGATCATGTCCGTGTTCAGTTTCATGCTCTTCGTTGTGAGAATCAGGATCAAGATCAGAAATAAAAGTTACCGCCTCCGAAACTAGTTCCTGATGTCGTTGATGATTGTCAGGATCTTCATCGAAAGCCTTTTGTAGACTTTCAAAATAGCTGGAGATTCTATCTCCAAACTTAACCTCGCCACTTTCAGCATCTATGGACATATCTATTTTTGAAAGTACATTTCCTAGGTTGTCAGCTGTACCTCGAAAACTGTCGATAAGATCTTCAGCTGATGCTTGAATCTCGGCTCTAAATTCAGGATCTTGAATTATTGCTTCTAGTGTCTGTGGCTCAGAGTTGCCATTCGGAAGAATATCTATTAATCCTGTAGCTGCAAGGCTAAGTCCACCTGTAACTACTCCAGCCTCTTTTAGAAAAGTTCTTCTTGAAAATTCTCTTGGTTGTTGATCACTCATGATATAGGTCTAATATATTATCAGTAAATATGAAAACAAAATGATCTTAACATTAGCTCGCTAAGATTATCTGTAGAAAAGATGTTAATATGTCAACAACAATATTGACAAATTAGTAAGATTTGTCGTAATATAATCACAATTAATACAGATCTCCTTGCCATTCAAATACAACATCGACAACACAGTTCTTAATATCCTCAGCAGATTCTATGAACTCCACGGTGCCATTTATGCTAGCCTGCATTTACTTCCCGGTGATATTCTTAAAGATCTAACCGAAAAAACATCTGAACTCGCCGCTTTTGCAGCTGTAACGAAGAATACCAATCTTATTCGCGAGGCAGGCTCAGAACTTATTCAAAATAGCATTCTAAGCCAGGTCCCAATTGAAAGAAGGCTTTACTATAAACAATACCTACATATCCTCAAGGATTTTAAAAAGATGGTGGTAACACCAGAATTCAACAACGATTTTATTGTCAACTTACATCGCCATGTACTGGGCAGAGATGAAAACAACGCTCATTTTCGCACAGCACGAAAAAAACTTTCTGCAGAATATATCGAAGATGGAATTCACTACACAGTTAATTCAGAAGTAAAAACATCACCAGACGACATAGAAACCAAGCTTGAAAGTTTTGTGGAGTGGCTTAACGCCAATTACAACAGCGAGAACCCAATTATTCTTGCAGCAATGACATATTTTCAGATCGCAGCAATTCATCCATTTCAAAGAGCTAATGGAAGAATGTCTAAGCTGCTTGCTCGTAGAATACTATACAGTAACGCAATCGACCCAAGATTAGTATTGTCAATTGACGACTATTTTGTACTGCATCAGCATTATTACTACAAAGTTATTGAAAGAGCAATTAATAGCCTCGATCTAACAGAGTGGATAGAATTCTTTGCAAAAGCGATGCTACATTCCGCCATGCAAACTTGTGATTTGCTAAAACAACTTTCTGGAGGTTCAATTGATATTAAAAGGCAAAGGTATATCAATCTTACTCCCAGAGAAATTCGAGCACTTAGAATAATAATGAACGAGAACAGTGTCAGCGGTTCATACATAGCCAAAAAATTAAAAACCAGTCGTCAGAATGTTCACGAGATAATAAAATCACTAATTGATAAAGGACTTATCGCCAAAAAAGGAAAAAACACTGGCACAAGATATGTATATTCCCAGTAAGTTAAGATTGAAAATTGGCTTATGGTCGTGTAAAATGTGGATGTTGATGCGAGAGAGCGGCGGTAGTTCAGTTGGTAGAACGTCTCGTTGCCAACGAGAAGGTCGCCAGTTCGAACCTGGTTCGCCGCTCTCTCGCACCATATAACAAACAGCTTGTATTTCGCTTTCGTCAATCAATATTTTTCTCAATAATGAAACACAAATTTATTGTCAAGCCCGAAGATTCAGGACTAAGGCTCGACAAATACCTTGCCTTTGAACTGAGCCATATTAAAAGAAGCGATATTAGAGAGCTGATTAACAAAAACTATGTTCATGTTAACGGAAAAATTGAATTTCACCCACAATACCGGATTCTTGCTAACGACAATATCAGTTTCTCTGTGCCTGAGAAGCTTGACATCGTACATGCCCGACCAGTAAAGAATCAAAAGCTGCCGACTCTATCTGTAATTTACGAAGACGATGATATTTTGCTAATCAATAAACCCATTGGCATTCCCACTGACTCCAAAGATTTGACCAGTAACGATAGTTTGCTTGCTCAAGTTAAACAATACTTGTATTTAAATGGAATTGACAAATGGGGACAAAACCGAGCAGGTCTTGTTCATAGACTAGATAAGGGAACATCTGGAGTAGTAGTATTTGCCAAAAATCCAAAAACTTTGTCGTTACTTGCCACAAGTTTTGCAAATCGAGAGATACAAAAGGAATACCTGGCTATAGTCAAAGGAAAGTTCCCGCATTCACAAATTTGCAATGTAAAAATCATGAACAAAGAGGCTCATACCGAATTTTCATTAATTAAATACAGTCGCAAGCACGATTCCAGCCTTGTGCGCTGTTTACCCAAAACCGGAAGAAAACACCAGATCAGGTTGCATCTCAAATCATTAGGTTATCCAATTGTTGGTGACAAACAAAATGGGGGTGGTAGCGCCAAAAGAATGTACTTGCATGCATATTCCTTAACGCTACCTTCAATATTCATCAATTCCAAAAGAAGAAACACAACTTATATTGCCAAGCCAACAGGATTGTTTACTAAATTCGCTTGAGTTTAGTTTTTACTAAACCTTGAATTTGCTCTATCAACAGCATCAGCTGTAATCATAGCATTCCTAAGTTGAGTGGCAATATCTTCAACTGCTCCGGGACCATGCGGCACAAGTATAGTATTAGAATTTGATCCGATATCTTTAAGTGTGTCAAAGTACTGTGTTAGTAAGACAAGATTCATAACCTCTTGTGCTGTCGATCCTGCGATGTTCTTTTGGAAATCTCCTACTGAATCTTTAAGACCATCGATAATTGCTTTTCTTTGATCGGCAATACCTTTACCTTGCAACGCCTTTGCCTCTGCCTCAGCTTCGGCTGCTTTAACCTTCATAATCTTATCTGCCTCTCCTTTTTCTGTAGCTGCAACCTTTAGTCTCTCGGCAGCATTGATTTCGTTCATAGCAGTTTTCACTTTTGTATCAGGCTCGATATCTGTGACAAGAGAATTAAGAATTTCAAAACCGAAGTTCACCATTGTTTCGTTAAGCTCTGCCTTAACTGCAAAAGCAATTTCATCTTTATTCTCAAACAGGTTATCTAGAGTGATCTTTGGAACCCTTGCGCGCACAACATCAAAAACATAAGAATTGATCTGCTGGGTTGGATCAACAAGTTTATAAAAGGCATCATAAACTCTTTCTGGAATAATGAAGTATTGAATGGACACAATGACATTTACAAACACATTATCTTTTGTTTTTGTTTCTGCACGAACATCTAGTTGCCTGATTCTTAAAGAAACAGTTCCGGCCTTGCTTTCGATAAATGGTAACTTAAAATTTAGACCAGCTCTGGCAATACGGTTAAAGCGCCCGAATCTTTCAATTATCACCATGCTTTGCTGACCTACTGTGAAGAAGGTGGAGAAGAATAACACTAACAGAACTAGGGGTAGACACATTAATACTAAAAAGAAGATTTCCATTCAATTTGGTTAATAATTAACTGATTATAACAAAGAATTATTAATTGACAGCAAATACCTGACTAAAGAAACTTGAAATTGACTTATTTACATCTTCCTTTTTAATCAATTTAGAGTAGTGCCTTGCTCTATCCAGCATGTTTTTATCTGCTAGCGCCAGCCTGATTAAACTATGTAATTCATCCATTCGTAGTCGATTTCGACTGATACGCAGACAGATACCCAATCTTTCTGCAGCCAGAAGATTTGCTTCCTGTTCTGCCATCATTCCAATACCAATAATCGGTTTACCTGCCTTAATTGCATTCATTAGGGTTCCAATTCCTCCATGTATAAGACTAAGATCAGCAATATCATTGATTATTTGCGCAGGTAACCAATCAGTAACAATTACATTTTCTGGAAAATTGTATTCTTGATCTTTGAAGTAACTCTTTGAAGGTGTGATGACAAGATAATCTGTATTACGAAACGATTCAATTATCTCTAGTAGTAGTTCTTTTCTGGCTGAGCTACCCATAGCCAAGTAAATTATTTCTTTTCTTCTATCAATATTCTTAACTTGTTTCGGAACATCTCTTTCAATTTCAGCTAAAAGTGGACCGATAAAAAACTCGTTACTCTTTGTTTTCTGTCTGTTAAACCACAAAGGTTCTGCCTGCAATTGATAATCACCTTTCCAAAGTTCTTCAAAATGCTTGAAATTAATAATTTTATACTTCGAAGCGACTTGATTATAGGGCCGAATGATAAGTCTAGAGTATATTTCGTAAAGAATTCTGCTTAAGTAGTTTTTAATAATGTTCGGCAGAACCTGCAAAACGGGGAAATCAAGCTTATCAAAATACTCTATAGTCATGTTGTTGAGCGCGGTTTTTATTTCCCAGGTAGTTTGAGTAATCCAGACCAACGGAATATTTCTAACCCTTGCTGAAATTTGATGTGCTGGGTGAAAAACCTGTAACTATACATACCGGCTTAACTTGATCGATGAGCTCAATTTCTGCGTGAACCTGCTTATCTATCTCATTTCTGGAAAAGAGCTCTCCAAGTTTTTTGCCATGATGAATTTTGTATAAATGAATTGCTTTTTTTTGTGGTAATACTTGGCTCCAATCTATGGAGTTGGAACTCTTCTTCTCGAATTAGGAATTCGAACTCCCCTCCATAACTAAGGAATACGCATCTGGCTGATTTTTTTATTGCCTTTGCTATTTGAATACAACGAGTTGTTTCGGCAAGATTGTATGTAGCAGGGGCAAAAAGTATTGTTTTCCTCACAATTTTTTACTGTTCTAAAGAAAGACTTTGCCTAAAAAAAGTACATCTCGAACTGTCTAAATTCTTTGTATGAACTTACAATCTGATCTCTGAAATTGCCCAATCTAGAATCATTATATGCAATTGCATTGTCTCTGCCAAACTGATCTACAAATCTGAAAATGTCTCTTTCACGATAACTATCGTCAATAAACCTGCTTCTTTGACGAGATATCCTTGTTTCTTGCACCACAAGATAATCACTTGCTAAATTCATTAAAGCATGAACTTCGCCTGACTCAATCTTTACTTCTTGTCCTGCAGATAGATGCATTATGGCAAGATCTGATTCTAGGTCTTTTAGAAAAGCAAACCTATCTTCTTTCCCATTTATTTTGATCTTTGTTGATGAATAGAGCAGAGAAATATTGGATAAAGCCTTCCAATACTCATCATGACCTTCGGAACTACCTATTCCGTGCATCTGTAAACTTAGCGCAATAAAACTTTCAGACAAACATGGTCGAAGCCAGATAATCTTTTCGTCCATAAACTTTTCTATAGACAAAAGAACGAACCCACCCCAGGGTCTGACTTCTCCCTTAAGCTGGTCATGAAGGTGTGTTCCGGTCTTCTGATAGACAATTCTTTTAACTGCGGTTGGAATTTGTATACTCGTTGCAACATTCATGGAGTGATTATACTATATGATAATTACTCTTCATGAAGATGATCGAACAAAACAAGCAATGGTTATTAGCGACAGCAGGGAATGCTTTGATCCTGTTTCTAGTCAGTATAGTTACAGATACTGCTACCGCCGGAAAACTGGCTGCCTACATGGCACTTGTATTTCTCATACTTACATTGATTCCGGTTAGGGTATTAGGCTGGCTTGCAAACGATTCTAGACTAAAAGAACCCCTAAGACAACTACTTTCGCGTCGTAGAGATTTTGGAATAACTTCAGGGCTCACAATCCTGATGCACTCGGGCTTAATGATCATTTCATACAGTAGTATTGGAAACCCGCAAGAAACAATTTTATTTACAACAAGCAAAGAGATTCTCCCAGGACTAGTTGCAGAAGTTGTCTTTTTGATCTTGTTGATTACATCTAACCGGATGCTCACCAGAAAACTTGGCAGCAAATGGAAGCCAATTCACAGGTTAGTATGGTTGACATTGCCATTAATAGTTTTTCATGCCATCTCGGCTGCCGGGGTATATACAATCAGAAACACCTCAATACTTGCCGTTTCGGCAGTAGCATTAATTATGCTTGCAGCAATTATTGATTTAATGATTCGACTCTTTCAAAGAAAACCGGTTAGAATCCAGATAACAACGCTAGCTATGCTTACAATCGGCTATCTTGCAATAGTATTGTTGCAGATATTCCCTTAAAGCCTTGGCCAAAT
The DNA here is from genome assembly GCA_001567305.1 of candidate division WS6 bacterium OLB21. Classification (GTDB taxonomy): domain Bacteria; phylum Patescibacteriota; class Dojkabacteria; order B142; family OLB20; genus OLB21. The sequence continues at coordinate 11,470 of JYPD01000031.1, forward strand.
TTTCTGGCAATGAGAAATCAGTATGGGATCCTCGAATGCACTAAGTACTAAATTCTTGATAGGAGAAGCATCTTTTAGTCTTCCGGCAATGACATTATATTCCTGCCTAATTTGATCTATCATTTCGTTTGCATCAAAATCAGTTCCCATAAACCTTGTTAATATTCCAAAACTTACAAACAATTCTTTTAAATCACGAACAAGATCTTCATAAAATAATCTCTCGTTATGTAAAAAACCTTCACCTGAATCACTGCGAAGATCTCTTAAGGTAATCAAATCATTGATCGTTACTTGCATTCTATTACCAACCAACCAAGGCATTGCAATATTTCTAGATGTAACCGCTGATCCCTCAATCTTGTTTGTAGTGTTAAATAGAAAACCGTTTAAGTGGGCGACCGCTACCGTGTGACTAATAGCACTGGCAAATTGTGGTAGCAAGGTGTTGCGATTAGTCGCAAGCGATTCTTGCATTATATTCCAGGCTAAATGATGATTAGCTTCTGTTATTTGATAATCTGGTAAAATCAATATCTACTCCCCAAGCCATTTGCAATACTTCCTGCATTCTTCTG
>JYPD01000032.1 GCA_001567305.1 candidate division WS6 bacterium OLB21
TGGGAGATTTGGAGTATTGAATCTTGAATTTACCAAGAGATATGTCTAGGTCATCGTAAGCAATATATATATCTGTATTGCTTGATTCCGTACTCACTTTTAAGTTGCCTGATAGCTTTGCCAGATAAGTTCATCATTGTTTTAGGTTTAGTCAGAATGATTTTTATCTCAGGAACAACAAGAGCCCAGTATGTATCTGTCTCTTTGATTCTGTGTTGGTAGTCAAGAAGATCGAGCTGGTTAGCAATGAAATCTACTAGATTAAAACCAAGGTTGTGTCTGGTATGGTGAAATTTTTCTCCGATGTTTCCAAGTCCTGCGATTAAAGTGTATCCTGAATTTTCCATATATATTTATGATCTTGAGTCTAGTATAAAAGTTACAGGACCGTCATTCAATGATTTAACATGCATATAACTTCTAAATATACCAAAACTGGCTGAATATTCGGACTCTAGAAGTAAATCTTTGATCTGAGTGAATAAAATCTCTGCTGAATCCGGATTCATGGCTTTAAAAAAGTCTGGTTTAGAACCCTTGCGAATGTCCCCATTTAAAGTAAATTGCGGAACAATAAGTAATGAGCCTTTGATATCTGTAAGTGTATAGGCGAATTTATTGTTTTTATCTGAGAATAGCTTGAGTTTCTGAACTCGATCAAGAAGAAACTTCGCATCATCTATTGTGTCAGTGCGTTCGATTCCAACATAAACGAGAAGTCCTTGATTGATTTCTGCTATCTTTTCACCATTGACTTCTACAGAAGCTTCAAGAACTCTTTGAATAAGGAACTTCATGTAAATTTAATACCTATGAAAGGATTATAGTCTAGTTAAGAATATTTGAAAAAGTCTTGTTATTCAGGAAGAATATCTACGAATTTTTGACCTCTGTGTGAGCCTGTCATTTGCCTGAAGCTAACTACTCCGTCAGAAGTTGCAAAGATAGTGAAGTCTTTTCCCATCTGTGTATTTTTGCCTGGATGAAATTGACTACCTCTTTGTCTGATAATAATGCTACCACTGGTAACCTTTTGACCTGCAAATTTTTTGACTCCAAGTCTTTTACCGGCAATATTAACTGTTCTTTTTGCTGCTCCTTGTGACTTTGTATGTGCCATGTGATTAACTTATTTTTGTTATTTTAACTTTTGTTAGTTCTTGTCTATGACCTACTCTTCTTCTGGATCTTGCCTTAGCTTTGTATGTCATCATGCGGATTTTTTCACCACGAATATGTTCAACAATTTCGGCTTTAACAGTAGCTTTTTCTACATAAGGTGTTCCTACAGATACTTTGCCTGAGTCTGATAGCAATAGCACCTCTGTGATGTCCATTTTATCACCTTCGTTTCCTGCAAGTCTATTGGTTTCAACAACGGAACCCTCTTCTACCTTGAACTGGGCGTTGTTAATTTTAATTACTGCGAATTTGTCTGATTTTTTCATTAATTTTGCTGATAAAGTCGGCTCTGAGATCTTAACATCAAACTATCCGATATGTCAACAGCCCTTTTGCTTCCGGCAATTGATTGAACAATACCAAGAGAAATAAGATTGACCAAAACGGAGTTGCCCCCATAGCTAACCAGGGGTAGCGGAATACCTGTGACGGGCAACTGCCCGAGGTTCATACCTACATTAATAAAGATATGCAAAAGTATCATAGTTGCAATGCCAAGAGCCACAACTCTTCCAAAGGATGTGGACGATGAAAATCCAATTTTTAAGATTCTTATAATAAGGATTATGTACAATAACAGCAAGATCGAAGATCCAACAAAGCCAAATTGCTCACTCATTGCCGCAAAAATGAAGTCGGTATGCGACTGTGTTAAAACATTCAGACTACTTTGCGTGCCTTCTAGAAATCCTCTCCCCATAAGCCTTCCTGAACCTATGGCAATTTTTGACTGTCTGACTTGATACCCGCCGTCGTACGGATCAGATTCTGGTCCACTAAGAAAAACATCGATACGATCTTTTTGATAATTCGTTATTTGGGTATTCCATACCGTCACAGTTGCAAACAGGAGTGTAAGTGAGATGAGTGGCAATAACAGTAAAAATTTAATCTTTATTCTACCAACGAAGCTTACAATTAATATCCCAGATATACCAACTGCCAGGGTGAACAAGTCAATCGTTTCGGGAGTAAAGTTCATACTTAGGGTATATGCATCCCTAGATATGGTAAATAGTTCGCTGATAATTAATAGAAAAGATCCAAGCAACACTATTACCTGCATTAATCTTTTTTGATTTGGAAACAAGCTAAACACGATAATAAGCCAAATTAGACTTATGATGACAGCGTTACCAAGAGAGGGCTGAATTAATGTCAAAAAAATAAGTGGGATAGAAGTTAGTACACTAATTATCAGTTTCCAGATATGTGCGTGATCATACTTGAGCCAGTTTAACTTGCCGTCTATTCCGCTAGCCTGTTTATGTTTTGATCTAGTAAGTTTAATTCCAGAATTTGGTGAAAGTTTGGTATCGTCGTTAGTAAAGATACCTGCTGTGATAATTATTAGTGCGATCTTTGCATACTCCGAAGGTTGAAATGAGAAGAAACCAATATCGATCCAACGATTTGTACCTGCGATATTTTGACCTACTAGTAGAACTAAAACTAAACTAAAGATAATAAAAAGGTAAACAATTACCTGAAAGAATTGAGTTTGTAACCAGCTTATTTGGATTGTAGAAATAAAAAAGTATACAATTAACCCAACAACAACAAAGATCAGTTGTTTAGGAAGTGTGCCTGCCCCTTGAGCCTCTGAAACCGAGTTCAAGGTAGTAGAAAAAAATTGTTATAACCCCAAGACTAAGTAAGACGACTATTATCAGCGTCATTAACCAGTCATGGTTGCGAAGTTGCGAAAAGTTCAATAGATGAATGACTATGTCAGATTATAATACCAACATGAATCGAGAAGATAAAATAATAAAAGTCTTAAAAAGTGAATATCCAAATGCTGATTGCGCTCTCAGACACGATAGTGCCTGGCAGCTTTTGTTGGCAACAATACTTTCGGCTCAGTGCACAGATGCACGGGTGAACATCGCCACAAAAGAGCTATTCAAAGATCACCCAACAGTTTACGATATTCAAAAGCTTTCTATTGAAGCGTTAGAGAGATACATTCATTCTACCGGATTCTATAGAAATAAAGCCCGCAACATTAAGAAGGCAGCTGAACAGATCATTCAAATTCACGGCGGTCAAGTCCCAGATACATTGCACGAGCTTGTCAAACTTTCTGGTGTGGGCAGAAAAACGGCGAATGTTGTTCTCTCAATTTGGTACAAAAAGAATCAAGGAATTGTCGTCGATACTCATGTAAAAAGAATCTCAGCAAGACTTGGCTTAAGCAAGCAAAATGATCCTGTTAAGATCGAAGCTGAACTGATGAAATTAATTCCACAAAAAGACTGGGAGAGATACTCTACACTTCTAATACATCACGGTAGGAAAATATGTACGGCAAGGAATCCAAGATGCAATGCTTGTCCTTTGGCCAACAACTGTCCTAGCGCAAATATTCTCTAGCTTGCACCAAAGACAATAAACATAGAGACGATGTAGAAAAAGTAACCGAACAGAAGAAACAAACCTTCTTTCCAGTCAAGTTCATTCTTACTTCTGATAAAGAAGTTGAACACCAGTAATAATACTACGAAGAAAAGAGAGCTAAACTGCGCAATAGGACTAAAAGTAAAGGTGAATGGTGAAAGCATTGCAACTAGACCAATTACAAGTGTGCTGTTTAGAATAACCGATGTGAATAAATCGCCAAAACTGATATTACTCATCTTGGATCTGATTAGTTCCAGTTCTACTATTAGTTCAGGAACTGCCCCAAGAGGCGCAATTAACACTGTGGCAATAAGAAATAATGGAAGCGCCGAGGCAAGCGATAGTTCTAAACCAGCTGTAACAATGCTTTGTGCAGAAAGCTGCATGGCAATTAAGCAGAGTACAATAATCACCAAGTGAAAGAGCAAGCTGTGCTTGGGCTCGGAGGATTTAAGCTTGAGTACTGATTTGTACTGCAGAATATTAATAATGTAGTAGACGAAAGCAATAAGTAATAATACCCCATCTACTCTTGAAAGATTTCCATCTGAAGCAAGAATTATTAGTAGCACAACAGAAATAGTCAAATGAACCAGGTCCTTGGATTGAAAGAAAGTATTGGTTTTAAATGACCTTGAGAATATGGCAATTATTCCTGCAATAAATGACAGACTAGCTATTGATGTTCCAAGTGCGTTGCCGAACGCCAGTTCTGGTGCAGATTGACTGACTGCATTAAGCGCAATAAATAGTTCAGGAAGAACAGTTGCAAAACCAAGAAAAAGAACAACAATTAAGTACTCCTTTAAGCCAAGTATTCTGCAGATGTTGGTAAGTGCGTATACAAATAAACCACTTGCGGCAACAAGTACAAGCATTCCTGCAAATATTGTCAGACTCGACATGATCTCCATAATTAAATTTAACTCAAAAATTAAGATAAGTCACTATTTCCAAACTATTCTAGTTCCCGTTATGTTTTGTTTTTTATTAATCGGCTCTTTACCACTAAGCAGTTGGTCAATTTCGTTTCTAAGATAGTGAACTTGTGAATTGAATGGTTCAGGAATGTTATCTACTGCATTTCCTTTAAAGAACAACTCTGCTCTAGTTTGTTTAATACGAAATAGAAAGTTTTCTGGATTGTATTGGGCATTGTAGCTAAGCGCACATGTTTGGTCTGAATCGACAAGATATGGAAATTTTAAACTGTTCTCTAGCGTAAATTTTCTTAATGAATCTATATGATCTGATGGAGATTTGATGGGATCGTTGGAATTGACAGCAATAAGATTGAGATCGGATGAATACTTTTCGTATAAGTCTATCAAATAAGGCCAGAAAACAAGAGAATTAGCATCTGATTGTGAGATGAAAACAATCAGAAGAGCTTGTTTGTTTAAAAAGTCACTCAAGAGAAAAAAGTCTCCAAGGCTTGAAGAGAGCATAAAATCTTTGGCGATAAATCCCAGGCTTTGGTTTTGAGTATTTAATAAAGGCATCTAATATCTGTTAGAATCAGCTTGTGTATGATTAAACAAATTATAAACAAAATTACGCGAGATGAGTACGGCAGGCCTAGCGGTATTATTGCTGTTGACAAGCCCGTCGGGAAATCATCTCATGACATGGTTGATATGGTTAGGAAAGAATTAGGAACTAGAAAAGTTGGACATGCAGGAGCTCTTGATACATTTGCTTCTGGATTATTATTAATTCTCATCGGCAAAGATACAAAAAAAGCCGATAGCTTATTAGCTGCTAATAAGAGCTATCAAGCAAGAATTCTCCTTGGGATGTCAACAGATACACAAGATACCGAAGGTGTTGTTATTAAACAAGTGGACGATACAGAGGTTGCCGAAGCTGATTGCCAAACAGTATTGCAAAAATTTGTAGGAGTTCAGGATCAGTTTGTGTCAGTTTATAGCTCGGTTAAGGTGTCAGGAAACAAATTGCGAGTTTTGATGCGAGATAATCGTTATAATTCTCGGATTGATTATTTTGACGAAAAAAAGGTTATTAAATTTTCTCCCAAAGAAGAAAATCCAAATCTGCATGAATTTGAAGTAGAAGTCCCCCGCAAGAAGATTAATATATCTGGCATCGAACTAATGAAAGTTGAATTACTTAAGAAATCAGAAATCGCAAGATATTTTCCTAAATCCGAGCAATTGCCCAAGATTGCTACTTTAATGGATATAGTAGTGCATTGCTCTAAGGGCACTTATATCAGGCAACTAGCTGAGGACATAGGTGCTAGTCTGGGTTTACCTGCAGTGCTTGTAGAATTACGAAGGACTCAGATATCAGATGTTGTCATTGCAGATGCAGTTGACATACATAAACTTAGTAACTAGCCTTGAAAAGTTGAACCATTTTTAACTTCGGTTCAATATCAGGTATATTTACATTCGGTAAATCAGCTGTTACTACTTTTTGCTCTACTGCTTCTATTGTTTCAAGTTCAATACTTTCGACTAGACTGCTTGTTCCGATAGGTACACCTTTAAGACTTCCTTTATAACTAAAAACATCTCGTAGGTTATTTTGCGGATCATACAAATAAATTGTGTCTTCGTTATTGTTTAGCGATACACCACTAGGAATCCTAATGATTGACTTTGCTGCGGCCGAGTAGTTGCCAATAATCGCTTTGCCTCCGGCCGCATCAACGAAGTACCAACCTTTAAAGTCTACAGATTCGCTTGAGTCATTAAATAGCTCTATCCATTCACTTTCACCAACAGGTTGAGCCATTAATTTGTGGATATAAGCATTAGTAATTACTTTCGCTTCATTGTTTACTGACGGATCTTCAGATTCTTGCTCACAAGAGGTGTTTTGTAAACCAGCAGTGTGTGAATGTGCATGTTTAGAAATCGTGTTACATGATCCACTATGCTTTTCAAAACTAACCCCGCTTGTTGCTTGAGAATAATGGAATTCGTTAAAGGTATCATCTGGACCATAAATAGCAATCTGACCTCCGGAGTTCGCTAAAGAAAATGCTACCTGAACAACTTTAGTATCTGGGAATTGGTTAGAAATAAAATCTGCGTTTCTCGCAAGTAATATATATTCTTGCGAATGGACCTGTAATGAGGGCAAGTTGGTGTTACCAAGCTTCCAACTTGCAAGATCGACTGTGTTTTGACTAGGATTAAAAATTTCGATCCATTCCCCTGTGCTATCGTTGCCATCTGGGTCCGGCATTATTTCGTTGATGATTAGACTGTTATTATCTGCTGCCTTAACAGGTAGTAGCACAATAAGACTTAGAAAAATGAGTAGTGTGAGTGTTATCTTCATCAAATTAAGAATAATATTCAATATATGAATTATCAGGTATTCTTCTTAATTGATTCTTAAGACTGAGGAGTTTATTTTAGATGCCAGTACATGGTTTTAAGACCATTGTTGCAGTTCGTCTTGTTTTGACAGATGATTCTGTAATTAGCGCCCCCGTTTTTACAGAGGGGGTTTGATGTGTTGCATGGTTCAAAACCGGAAAGCATATAGCCATCGTGAGCAGCATAGATAGGTGCATTCGTGTTGTAGTTGGCAATATCTATTCCATAGTGAAAACTACCCCATCTCCAACCGTAACCACTAGTAAATACATAGGAACCTTGCATTGGAAATCCAGTTAGAGGCGTACTCGAACCACAACCTGGAATATGACCACTTGGGATTACATTGCAAGGATTTGTATAAACACCGTTATTCTTGACCGCAAAGTGAAGATGTGGTCCGGTGCAATAACCAGTACAACCCTGTTGTCCAATTATTGTTCCCTTAGTAACATAGGCTCCGTTTGGTATTGAATTTACCCTGTCGAAAACTAGTTGTTCGAGTCTGCGTGATTCTGCAATCGCAACTTGTTCTTCTTGAGTAATTACGCTAAGGGCATCTTGTGTTTGATCAATTTTTGCCAGACTTTCGTTTCTCTTTCGGTAGTATACAGCTCTTTGTAAATCAATATCTTCTTTATTTTTTTCTAATGCTCTTTTTTGTTCTGCAATCTGCACTTCATCTCTTTCGATTTGAATTTTATCCTCTTCAAGCTTCTCCTTTTCTGCCTCAAGTTTTTGTTTTTTGATGTCAAGTTCGGCAAGCATATTGTTCGTTTGCTGCTGAATTGCTGTTTGGTAAAGGTCTAGTTTAATTAAATCTGTACCTTCTGCTGCAACAAAGATATCCAACCTGCTGTTCATTTTTTGGGAGATATACATGTCTACAAGTCTACCGTCAGTTTCTAATTGAAGACTGTTAACTTCTGTTTCTGTCTTAATGATTGTTTCTTTTGTTTGTGTAATGTTTTCTTCAAGAAGCTGGATCTGTAACTCAAGCTCTTTGATTGTGAGTTCTTTTTTCTTGAATTTCGGCATTAAGCATATCAATCTGTGCTCTGAGCTTATTAAGTTCTGCCGCATATTGATTCTGTAGATTTTGCTCGTTATTAATTTCTTTCTGCAGAGAGTTTTTTTGAGATTTAATTTCTTGGAGCTTTCTTTGTATTTCTTCAAGTTGAGTTTCTAACGAGGCATTTACTGGTGTGGGAATAGTAAAAGAGACTACCAATAACAGGCAAAGTAGTACGACAATAGTTTTTAGTGTCTTTCTATAATTCATTATTTCTATTGTAGGCAATTTTTGAGTAATTTATGCAACTTATAATGTATACGAACTAGTTTCGATGCATGTTACATAGAATTATTTGATATATCTTTTAATTGCTACAATACTATTAAACGCTCCTATAACAGCCCCAAGAGCAATCATGATTGCAAAACCTGCAACATAATGGATTGTTGAGAGGCTAGGCCATTGAAGTCCTCCGAGGAAGTTTTAAAAATGAAAGTGACTTCTCTACTGTCTCGATACACATCGAAAATCAAGTATCCCATTCCAAACAGCAGACCTGTAGAAATGAATGATCCGATCATTCCGTATATTGCTCCTTCGAGAATAAACGGAGCCCTGATAAACCAGACGCTTCCTCCGACAAGTTGCATGATTCCGATTTCTTCTTGTCGACTAAAGGTACGAAATTCGACTGTAAGCAGCGTAAAGAAGAAAATTACAATCAGCAGCAGTCCCATAATAATGCTTCCGCCAAGGCGAAGCGCATGGAATAAGGAACGAATTGTATCGATTGTTTCTTGGCTGAACCTGACTGTAAAAATGTCTGAATTGGTTTTCTGCTCTTCTTCAAGAAGATTGATAATGCTTTCGGCATCGCTGATACTTTCTAGTCTTATTCCAAGGCTGGCTGGCAGGACATTTTCTCGAATCTTGTCGGCCACTTGCGGATTAGTTCTAATCTGAACTGATTTGAATTCAGATAGGGCTCCGACTTCGTTTGTGTATTCAATACTTTGAATTTCTGGAAGTTCTAGTAATCTGTCGTTTTAACTTTTCGATATTCTCCTCTACCGTTCCCGGATTAAAGAATACATAAATATGTGGTTTATTCTCTATGGACAGAAGGAAAAGATTTGATGTATAGGCAATTAATGTGAATACGGAGGCAATGAATAGCGATAAAGTCATTACTAATACAGATGCCCAGGCTAACCAGCCACTTCTTTTGATTTGTTTTGAAGTTTGGCTAAATGATCTTTTAAGGAATGTGGTTATTGTCATGTTATTTTAAAGAATATAATTAATTCTTATCTTCAGAATCTTTCTTTTCTTCAACTTTTTTAGTAGAGAAAGAGATTCTTTCTTTTTTTTGGTTTTTGATTTTTTCTTTTTGTTTTTTTGTGGAGTCAGTGAATCACTCTTTGGCTTTTCTGTCTTTCTTCCTTTAAGTCTTTCTTCTTTTAAGCTGGCCTTGGGTTCTTCAGTTTGTTCGGTATGCTCTGGCGGAACAGATTCTTCTGGTTGAGAATCAGTAGGTGTTTGTTCTAGTTCTGGAGTGGCTTCTTCGGCCTGTGAGTCCTCAGCTGATTTTGTTGCTTCTTGAACCAGCTCAGATGCTGCTTCTGCTTGCTTGCCAGATTCCGAAAGTACTTTAAGACTGAATTCGTCAACTTCGTCATAGCTTCCTCTAAAGTCGTCTCTAACTAAAGCTCCGTCTTCCATTCTGAGCACACGCTTATGAAGTGAGTTTACGATATCTGATCCATGTGTTGACATTAAAACTGTTGTTCCCCAGTTATTGATTTTTGAAAGTATTTGTACAATATCCCAAGCTGAGTCTGGATCAAGATTGCCTGTAGGTTCGTCTGCTATTAGTAGCTTTGGATTGTTTGCCATAGCTCTGGCGATAGCAACTCGTTGTTTTTCACCTCCTGAAAGCTGTCTAGGGAAAAAGTTCGTTCTATTTGTTAGTCCGACAATATCAAGCAGATATGGAACATATTCCTTGATTTCTTTGTCGCTTTTTCCGGCAGCTTCCATAGCAAAAGCAATATTTTCGAAAGCATTTAGTTCTGGAATAAGTTTGTAATCTTGAAAGATTACGCCAATTTTTCGGCGAAGCGAGTAGACTTGTCTTCTGTTATATCTTGTAATGTCTTCGTCATGAAAAAAGATTTTTCCGGTACTTGGTAATTCTTCTCTGATCAGCATGCGAATTAATGTTGTTTTTCCTGATCCAGATGGCCCGACCAGAAAAACGAATTCTCCATCTTGAATCTCGAGTGATATATCTTTTAAGGCTGAGATATTTGGACCGTAATTTTTACTAACAGAAATGATTTGAAGCATTTAGTTATTACTATCAGTGTTACAGTTTATAGCAAATTATCTGTATTGGCAATTTGCCAATTTGACAGAACTGACTAATTATAGATAGTATACACTAGAGTCCTGCCCCACAATTATCCAATTTATTGTTTTTTCATGTCGTTAAGCAGTAACACCAACAGTGTAGTATTTTCTGACGGAATTAAAGCCTTGCTCATTGTGGTCATCATTATTGCTTCATTCTTGTTGCTTCTAAAAGTTTTTGAACCGCAAGGAGAGATTCCCGAAGAAGCAGCTTCTGATCAGAGGTCAGAACAGAACGAAAGCACAGAACCAGTCAATGATGATGAGACCCTTGAACCAGAAGAAATTCCTTTAGCAGCAACGGAAACTGCATTACTTAAAGCAGAGAAAACACAATTACTTATTTCTGAATTCGGTTATTGGTTTGCTACTGATTATCTTGAAGGAGACATTAATCCGGGGATATACGAGGTTTCTACTGGCGACACCCTTTGGGAGATAGCTGAAGCTGCTTATGGCGACGGTGCCTTGTGGACTTTGATTCTAGATGCGAATTCTGCAGACATCGGTTTTCTGGCAAACGGCAGCCAAGCTTTAATTGTGCCGGGTCAGCTCTTAAATATCCCTCCGAGACTATAAACGGATTTGGGCAAGAATGAATTCTTCTAGGCTACCATCTAAGACCGATTCTGGATCAAAAGATTCGACTTTGGTGCGCAAGTCTTTGACTAATTTGTATGGTTGTAGAACATAGTTTCTGATTTGATTCCCCCAACCTGCTATTTTGTGTTCCCCTTTAAGTTTTGCAGTTTCTTTTTCAATTCTTTCTTGTTCTAGTTGGAATAATTTACCCCTAAGAATATTCATGGCAATTTCTCTGTTTCTTATTTGGCTTCGTTCGCTACTTGAACTTACAACAATTCCTGTAGGCTTATGTATTAACCTGACAGAAGTTGCAACCTTGTTTACATTTTGACCACCTGCCCCCGAAGAGCGAACAGCGCTAAAATCAATATCTTCAGCTTTTAGATTCACATCGAGATCGTTATCAATTAGTGGCATGACTTCAACTCCTGCAAAAGAGGTTTGTCGCAAGCCTTGAGCGTTGAACGGTGAAACTCTGACTAAACGATGAGTCCCATGTTCGAGTTTTAAATAACCATAGGCGTAACGGCCTGAGATTTGAATGCTTGCAGTACTAATTCCTGCTTCGTTACCGCTGATTTTATTAATAATCTCGCTATTGAAGCCTTCTTTCTCTGCGTATCGCAAATACATGCGCAGTAGCATTTCTGCCCAGTCGTTTGCTTCTGTGCCGCCTTGCCCCGCATGGATGGAGACTATTGCGTCGTACTCATCGTATTTTCCGCCAAGGTAAGTTTGTGTTTCGATTTTATTTATTTGCTTGTCAAGATCGCCAAGCATCATCTCCACTGATTCCCATTCTTCATTGTCTGGTTTGCCAGGGGTGTTAGTTTCGTCTTCTAATATTTCGATCATGGTTAGAATATCTTCGGCCCCCTGTTTTATTTCGGTAATACTAGTTAGATCATTCTGCACGGAGCTTAGGTCTTTCATTGTTTGTTTAGCTACCAGTGTGTTTTGCCAGAATTCAGGCCTTTCGCTCTGGTATTTAAGCTTCTTTGAGCCTAGATTCTAG